>JANNPN010000214.1:0-84291 GCA_031400185.1 Polyangiaceae bacterium | reverse complement strand
AGGGGGGGAAAGGCCCCGCACGGGCGAAAGCCATGCTGGAGCGACTGGCGTACGAGTTTCCCAAGAGCATCTGGACGCTCGTCGAGGAAGGGGTGGTCGCCTCGCCGCTCTCCAAGTACCTCGACTTCAACATCCGGGTCTGTCGCCCGTACAATCTCCATCGCGACGATCTCAAGACGATTCTCGACGACGTCATGGTCCAGATCGGCTACCGCTACGATGTGAAGAACCTGATCGACCTGGCGCGCTACTTCCTGCCCGTGAGCCTCGTGCCGCGCCGGTTTCGGCAACGCGCCCTCGGCTTCGGCAGCGGCGTCCCGACTCAGGTCATCTGCTCGAGCCTGATCGCCCACGCCTTCGGGAAGGTCCGCTATCCGATCCTTCCGGAGGTCATGCCGAGCGACCTACCGCCAGCGGCGCGCGATCGCTTGCGCTGGTTCCGACGCCGTTCGCTGCCGGTCGCGGGCCTCTTTCGCACCGCGCCCATCACGCTCACGACGCCGCGGGACTTCGACATCTCGCCGTACTTCGAGGTCGTGAAGTTCAACATCCTCGAAGACATGCGTTTCGACTACCGGCAGATCCGCTGGGCCGAGTGAGCCAACCCATTTCCGCTCCAAAAACGAAAGGGCCAGCCGATTGCTCGGCAGGCCCTTCGTACTGGTCGGTCCGGTCAGCCGACTAGAACACGTACGACAGTTCGGCCGCGACGGTGTGCTGATCGTCGCGCGTATCGTCGTCGGCCACGGGGTCCTTCTCGTAGAGAGAGTTCTCCGCGGCGTCGTAACGGTACTCGGTGCGGAACATCAGGCCTTCCGCGAGCACCACCTTGAAGGTGGTCGTGACTTCCCAAGCGTTCTGGAAGTCGCCGAAACCTGCGCCACCCGGGGTCGGGAGACGCGTCCCGTCCGAGTCGTCGAAGTATTCGCCGCGGAGCGCGAAGCCGATCGGCACCGGGAGGGCGTCGACGAGGTCGTACGACAGGATGCCGGAGAAGGCGTTCCACTCGGCGTGGTCGTCGCCGACGCCGAGATCGCTCTCGTTGCCGTAGTCGTAGTTGAGGATGATCGCAAAGTTTTCGACCGGCTTCACCGTCGCCACGACGTCGAAGAGACCGCGCTTCGAGTCGCCGCGATCCGGCTGCTCGGCGCCGTACATGCCATTGAGGATGAGCGCGAACTGCTCGACCGGCGTGATCGCGAGGCTGCCCATGAAGGACTTGCCGTCGTTCGAGTCGACGACGTTGTCCCAACCGTTCACGATGCCGAGCATCAGGCTCGCTTGCGAGCCGAACGCGTAGCTCGCCGTGGCGCCGGTGTGGGTGAACGGGATAGCCCAGCTGAACGCCAGCGAGCGGCTGATGTTCGGGTTGGCCCACGGCTCGATCACCTCGGCGCCGTGCATCGTCACAAACTTACCGGCCTTGATCTGCAGGTCGGGCAGGCCCGGGAAATTGTAGGTGATGAACGCGTCCTGGAGCTCGACCGAATTCTGCTCCTCGGCCACGTTGCCGATGGTGCCGTCGCCGTCCCAGTCCGAGGCCATGCGCTCGGCGGTCTTGCCGAAGTTGACCTTGGTCATGAACCCGACGCCGTCCTCACCGGGGGCGCGCGAGATCTGCAGCTGGAAGAGATCGAGCACGAAACTGTTGTGATCCCTGTCGAAGGATCGCAGCGACGTGATGTCCGATTCGGGATCGTTCAGGTTGTACTGGTACGAGGTCGCAATACCGCCGCCGAGCTTGATGCCGAACGGCAGGTTCTTGATGTGCGCCTCGATCTGATCGAGCCGACGCTGCAGCTCGGAGGTGTCACAGCACCCCTGCGCCGGCAGCTCGCCCTTGCGCTCGAGGCGCTCGACGCGCTCCTCCAGCGTGAGGCCGCCTTCGGCACCCGCAGGAACACTGAACGACAAACCTCCTACCACGACCGCGGCCGCCGCCACCCAACATCCGACTGTTCGCTTCCTCATCTCCTTACCTCCTAGGGTTGTTCGCCTCTCCAAATGGTTACTCGTACGTGCCCACCATCCCACTGCCACCCACTCCACAAGGACGTCTCCGCTGCAGACCTCTCACCCCTCCATGCCAAGTCGGCCCGATCACTCGAGCCGCCCGGCTGTGGGCACGCACCGACAGCGCGTGTGATCGTGTGGGGTGCGACGAGCAAACGATTCCTCCTCGTCTGCCCGTGGTGCACGTCGCGCACTCCAGCGCGTCGCACACATCGTCCGCCCCACCACCTCATATCCGCCACAGCGCGGCAAATGTTAGGAAACCCTGCACGAAATAGCAATGGTCGATCGCCGGGAAATCTATACGCGGTAGCATTGTTGGACCTACACAAATTGTTGTGTCTGCGACCTAGAGCCACCCCAAGCGATTGCGCCGGTCCCCAAGAGTCGCGGAAAGGCCCGGTTTTGGCGGCGTTCCGCACCCCGGTGGACCGAGCCTCCGTTGCGAGGCAAAGAGGCAGCGGTGATGTCTCGATTCTCGCTACGCGCAAGCATGATCACAGCATGTTTGCTTTGTCTGTTGCTTTATGTTCCCCCCGCGGCGCTCACGCCGTTCTTCACCAAGGGCGAGCCGCGCGAAGCGCTCGTGGTTCGCAACATGATCGAGGACGGCGATTGGTTGTTGCCGAAGCGCGCGTCCGCCAACGGGTGGACGATCGCCTCGAAGCCGCCGTTCTTTCACTGGCTCGGGGCGATCGCGTCGAGTCCGACCGGCGTGTCGACTGAATGGACGGTCCGGCTGCCCTCTCTCCTGCTCGCGACCGCCGCGGTCGTGTTCGTCGGTGTCGTGGCCGCCGAGTCGTTCGGGGCCGTCGGTAGTCTCGCGGCGATGCTGGTGCTCGCATCGTCGTTCGAGTGGCTACGCGCCGCCTCGACCGCCCGCGTCGACGGCACTCTGACAGCGCTCATGACGATCGGGACCCTGATCTTCTACCGCGGCGTGCTGCACCGTGGGCTCACGCCCGTCGCCGCAACCACGGCGTATCTGGCGCTCGCATGCGCGGCGCTCACCAAGGGACCCGTCGGCTTCGTGCTTCCCGGCCTCGTGTTGTTGGTGGCACTCGCCCTGCAGCGGGAGCTCAGGCTCGTGCCGCGCTTTCGTCCGTTCCTCGGCGCGCTCATGATCGTCGCGATCGTCGGCGGCTGGTACGCGCTCGCTGCGGGGCTCGGCGGCGACTCGTTCGTGCGAAAGCAGATCCTCAAGGAGAACGTCTTCCGCTTCGTCGGCGTGACGCAAATGAAGAGCGGCCACTCGCACCCGTTCTGGTATTACTTCCCCACGCTGCTCGCCGGGCTGCTGCCGTGGACGCCGTTCGTGCTCGCCGCGATCGTCACGGCGCTCCGCAGCGGCGCCGCGCGCCGCGACGTCCGCGTCGCGTTTCCCCTCGTATGGTTCGCGGTCGTGTTCGTGTTCTACTCGCTCGCCGACGCGAAACGCAGCGTCTACCTGCTCGCGCTCTATCCCGCCGCCGCGCTCGTGACCGGATGGTGGTGGAGCGAGATCGTGCGGGGCGCCAACCCGGCACGCTGGCTCGACAGCCGCTGGACCCGCGTCACCGTCGGCGTGCTGTCCGGGGTAGCACTCGTGCCGCTCCTCTCGGCGATCGCCGAGGGAGTCGGTCTCGACCCGCTCTCCCTGTTGGCTCCGCTGCTCAAGCCCAAGGACCGGGCGAACCTGCCCCTCGTGCAGGGCATCATCGACGACCACATCGTCCTCGTCTTGTTCGGGTCTGCCGGGATGCTCGTGGCGCTCCTCTTCTGCTGGCGCGCGGTGCGCCAGCACGCACCCTTCGATCTGCTCCTCGGATGCGGCGCGTTCGCTGCGGCGGTCTGGACGGTCGTCTTCAGCGTCTTCCAGCCCGAGCTCGCACGGCGGCGAACGCTCGCGCCGTTCATGCGCTCCGCCGCGTCGCTGACGGAAGGCCGTGCCATGGCGTTCTACCGTGGGAGCTTCGACTTCGGCGCGATGTTCTACGCCCCGTCGGGCACGCGGCACTGGAAGCCGGGACGGCGCGCCGGCCCCGGACCGCACTACCTCCTCATCTGGGACACCGAGCTCGCGAATCTCCCCGAGCACGAGCGCCAGAAGCTCACACCGCTCGCGACCAGCGAAGGCACCGACCCGCGTGGCCGCCAGCACCTCGTGTTGGTCCGCCGCGACGCGTAGCGCGCTCGGTCAGAAGGGGTATTCGAGGCCGGTGAAAACGGCGACCCCTTGCTCGCCCATCCCGATGTCGACGAAGCCGACGACCTGCGGACGCACGACGCCCCGGAAGCCAAGCCCGCCGACGGCGTGGAGGTCGTTGAACGGCGAATCGCGCGACGAGTGGAAGACTTGTCCGAAGTCCACGAACGGCGCGAGCTCGAGCTCGGCGTTCACACCGAAGATCTGCCGCTGGTACACGCGGGTCCGAAGCTCCGCCGACGCGTAGAAGCTGTTCTTGTCGACGAACCGGCCGCTGCCGAACCCACGGAGGGTCTGCCGACCGCCGACGTCGTTCTGCTCGAAGAACGGCACATCGTCGTTGCTCTGCAGATAGTTGACGCGGCTGTGCATCGCGAGCACGAACCGCTCGCGGAACGGAATGAACTTCCGGACGTCGGCCGCATACTTGATCGCCGAGAACGAGCTGCCGAGGAGGCGTGGGATGAACTCCGCGCTGAAGAGCCCGAACCCGCCCTGGCGCGGAATGTTGGTGTCGTCGCGGCTGTCGTAGATGATCCCGATCTCCTGGGCCACGACGGTGGCACCCCCGAGACCCGGCGTGTCCGGATGCTCGTCGCCGATGAACGGAAAGTCGTCGACGCCGCCCTCCTTCACGCGGAACCAGCGAAAGCGCGATTGATAGGTAACCTCGAGCGTCGGCTGCAGGCGGTAGTTCAGCCGGAGGACACCCACGGCTTGCTTCGCCGTGTAGTTCGACTCGTCCTTTTCCGACGATCCGTTGCCGAAGCCGAAGAAGCGCTCGGTCGAGTCGCGCTCGTACTCGAGATCCGCCGAGAGTCGCAGCCGATCCTGCCAGAACGCGTTGTCCTCGTAGATGAGCTCGTAGTCCTCGTCGATGTGCTGCGACTTCCGGACCACGATGCTCCACTTCTTGTCGAGCGACGGGAAGCCGAAGAGCCGGAAGGCGGGGAAGACGCCGGTGATCTTGTTCCACCGGACGTCGGGCGCGAGGATGTACTTGATGGTCTTCTCTTCGTCGAGGAACAACACGACGCCGAGCGCGCCGTACGTGTTGCCCTCGTTCGGATCGGTGAGGATCTCGGGAAGCGGGATGTAGCTCCGCTGGAGTGCGGCCGCGGGAGCGGCGACGAGCGGCCCTACGACGAGCATCGCGAGCAACATGCTCGCCGCGAACGCGCGGAACGACACCTCGATCGGATGCCTGCAATCAACGTCGTTTGCAACAAAGTGGGCCGTTCCTTCCTTGCCGTGCTCGATGACCGCTGTTAGGCTCCGCGCGCCCGACGCTTTTGCATGTCGCTCTCAGTGCCAGCCTCCGACGAATCCGACGAGCGCGTGCTGGCTTCGAAGCGCGGCGCGTGGTCGCCCGGGTCCGCCTCCGGGAACTCTGCGCAGTTCGCGCTCGCCGCACTCGGCTTCCTGCTACTCGCCGTTCTCGTCTATCAGACGGGGCCGCGCGAGCTCGCCGAACATCTTCGCGTGCTCGGCTGGTCGGGGCCGCTGATCTTTCTCCCGTACGCCATCTCCTCAGTGCTCGATGCGGCGGGCTGGCGCGTGACGTTCGTGCAGTTCCGCCCGCAGCTCTGGCTGCTCTACCTTGCGCGTCTGATCGGCGAGGCGATGAACAGCATCACGCCGACGGCCTATCTGGGCGGCGAGCCCGTGAAGGCGTTCGTCCTGCAGCGGTTCGGCGTTCCGCTGACCGAAGGCGCCACCTCGGTGATCCTCGCGAAGACCGCGCTCACGATCGCACAGATCGCGTTTGTCATCGTCGGAGTCGCGTTGTTCATGATCCGCCGCGACGTTGGTCTCGCACCCGTCCCGACCGTCCTCGCACTGACGATCGCCGGTGTCGGAGTAGCGGCTGTGCTGATCGTCCTGCAACGGCGTGGCCTGGTCGCATTCGTCGCGCGGATCACACGACGGCTCTTTCCCCGCGCGCGGCTCGCGGCGCGTCTCGAGGCCCGCGCGCCGGAGATCGACGACCGCCTGCGCTCGTTCTACGGGGCACGACCCCGGGCCGCGGCCGCCTCGGTCGCGTTCCATTTCGCAGGGTGGGTCACGGGCGCGGCGGAAGTCTTCACGATCATGGCGCTCATCGGCCATCCGGTGAGCGTGGGTGACGCGATCGTCATCGAAGCGCTCGCCCAGCCGACGCGCCTCGCCGGCGTGATCATCCCGGGAACACTGGGCGTCCAGGAGGCTGGCGGGATGTTGATCTTCAGCCTGCTCGGCCTCCCGCCCGATCTCGGGCTCGCGATGATGCTGCTGAAGCGCGTCCGCGAGATCTTCTTCAATCTGCTCGGGCTTGGGCTGCTCACGCGATTGCGTCCGAGCCTGCCGGCGTCGGCGTAGCGATCAGGGTACCGCGAGCGTAGCGAAGACCGCGAGATGCAGGGGCCTCTTACAGCGCCTCTTCTGACGCAGCGTTCCGAGCCTGCGAACGCAAAACCGCCACCGGGCGGATGCCCTGGCGGGACGCCGTGGCCGCGGCTGGCGCGACCGCGCTCGGGCGGCCCCGTTCACGTCACCACGACCTCTGTGGTAGCTTCAGCACGCGATGAGCGCCGAGAAGAGCGTGACGGAGAAGATCCTGCACGTCCTGCGCCCCTACGCTTCCAATTGGAGCGGCACGCTCGGACGCGGCGACCTCGTCATCCCACAGCGCGAGATCCCGCGCGTCATCCACGAGATCCTCGATGCCGTGAACGAGCTCACCGAAGTTCATCGCGAAGCGCCCGAGGGCGAGATCTTCCAGGCTCTCATGGAAGCGCGCCGTCTACCATCGGTGCAGGATCAGCTGACGGCCCTCCGCAAGCGCTTCCTCATCGCGTCTCGCTAGAGACACGTCGGTTACGTCGCGCTGAAGCGGGACTCGTCGACGGCGTAGCTGGCGCACAGCGCGGCGGCGCTGTCGGCGATCTCTACGAACCGTTTGGGATCGAGCAGGCCGGTTGCGAAGAAGTCCGCGTCGAACCAGGTGCTGCGGACGAGATACGTTCTTGCGTCCGTCACTTCGCTGAACGCGAGGTACTGCAGCTCGAAGAGGTAGCGGATCAGCATGCGGAAGAGCTGCGGCGGCGCGTAGGAGAACCGCAGCGTGCGGATGTTGTGGCGAATGTAGGTCTCGATCTCCGCGCGCTCGAGGTAGCGCTGCGCGAGCAGGTTCGCCTGCCAGTCCGGGATGCGCGCGAGGAACGCGCGCGCGAGCGCCTCGGCGCAGTCGCGTCCCGTGCCGAACTCGGCGAGGTCGGGTGCCGTGAGCGCGCGGAGCGGCGCGGGTAGCGCCGCGATCACGTCTGCGAGCGCATCGGCGAGCCGACCGCGACGTGCCGCGATCTCGCCGGTATCGACGACACACGGCACCCAGCCCGCGTCGACGGCGAGATGCGCCCATTCATGGACGGTGCGCGCGCCGAGCATCGCCCGCGCGTACGGGAGCGCCGGGCCCACGAGGCGTTCCATGCCGGCCTCGGCGAGTTCGTAGGCGATGAGGCGGCGTTCGCGGTGGATCCAGGTGTAGCCGCTCTGCTCCGTTTCAGCGCCGGGCATCGGCAGCTCCCCCGGCGCGGTGAGCGAGCCGAGAAACGCTCGCGTGTGGCGGGCGATGGCGCGGAGGTCGTCGCCGACGGAGACGACCGCCGCGGCGTCGCCGCGCTTGAGCGCGCTCCGGAGCGTGCCGAGCCGATCCGCTTGCTCGGGATCCCAGACGATCCGCCCATGCTCTGTCACGAGGAGCGGCGGCGCATCGCGTTTCAACCATTCGGTGAGATCGCCGATCGCCCGGTCGGGCGGCGCCTGCCACGCCGCGCGATAGAGATCGATCGCCCGCTTTGCCACGGTCGTCCACGCGTCCACGAGACCGCGCGGCTCGCTTTCGAGCGCTTGCGGGACGAGCAGACCCGTGCCGGGAATGGCGCGGTGCGGGCTCGAGGCGGCGGGCGGCGCCAGGGTCTCGTGGCGCAAACGGCGAAGCCAGGGGAGGGCGCTCGCCACCGCACGATACCCCGCCGCGTCCGGCCGGGTCGCGCGCGCCGCCGCCGCCGCGAAGGCGGCGCATTCCGCGTCGCTCCGTTCCAGCCACCAGGCGGCGTTGTGGAGCGCCGACAGCGTCACCTCGCCGGAGAGCGCCATGCGGTCTCCGTGCGCCAGCACGTACGCGCCGAGCTCGGGGTGCGACGTGCGCGGGTCGAAGTCGCTGCCGTACACCGTCCACGCGCTCGTATTGAGGATCTGTGCATACGGCCGAACGCTCTGGTCCTGCGTGACGACCGCTACGTGTCGGATGCGCGGCGGCATCCATGTCCTCGTCCGCTTCGCGAGGTCGAGGCTCCGCGACCAGTAGAGCGCAAACGCGCGATCGAAGAGCTCGATCTGCGCCGCCCCCCACACGTCGCGTTCACGGAGGAGGGCGGCGTGCTCGCCGCTCATTCCCGACGGCCCGAGATGCTCGATCGGGATCAGGAAGAGCCGCGGGTCGCCGAAGTAGTAGTCGACCAGCGTCATGCGTCGATCCCGCACCGACGCGACGTCAGCCGCAACGGATTGCCGCCGCTACGGCAGGAAGCCCGTGTCGAGATTCGCCGTCCGCCGGTAGTTCGCCGAGTCCGCGCTGGCGTCCGTGCGCCGCAAGATGTGCCGCGCATGCCGGAACGTGCGAGCCGTACCGTCCGCCATCCACAACCCCGAGATCTTCCCGCTCAATCGGTTCCCGCGACCCACCCCGTGACGGGCGCCCCTGCCTCGATCCAGAGGGTCAATACGTTGATCAGCGTCGCGTCGAGCTTCGGCCGGCCGAGCGGCATGCGGTCGCCGAATCCGGGGCCCGGGAAGTCCCCGTTCACCTTGTGCAAGATGTAGCTGTTGGCCGTGTCGCCGGTCATCGGATCGATCTGGAAGATGCGCTTCCAGCCGGCCGCGTCGGCGTCGGCGTTCGTCGGCGTGCGGTTGATCAGGTTCCCGGGGAACGCGCTCGCCTCGAGCAACAGGTTCCCCGAGCTGACGAACGAGTTCGAGTCGTGGCAGCCGCTGACCGCGCAGCTCTGGTTGAAGATTTGCCGCTGTACGCGGTCGTAGGTGCTGGTGAACATCACGCCGGGATCGCAGCCGCTCATGGGTGGTACGCAGCCTGGCGGCTCACAAAGGGGCGGGTCGCAGATGAGATCGATCTTGTCCTTGTCGACGAGCCGCTTCCCCATGCCCGCGGCGATCGTCGACTCGGTGACGAGCCGGATCTGCTTCTTCCCCTTCTTGCACTTGTTGTCCTTGAGGGGACCTTTGACGGCGACGAAAAAGTTCGTCGGGGTGCTGCAGCTGTCGAGATCGTTGTTCGCGAACGGACCGATGTCGCTGTCGATGCGCGTCTGCAGTGCCTGGAACTCGGGGTCGAACTTCGGATCGCCATTGTCGGCCGAGTGCTCAACCGTGATGAGGTCGACGCCCTGCAGGCTGCAGACGCCGGGGTTGAACGTGCTGTTGGCGCAGACGCCGACTTTGAAGTTGCACTCGCCGTTCACGATGCCGTCGAGGTCGCACACCGGATCGCCGTCGGCGCAGCGGATCATGCGCGGCTTGGCGGCCGGCGAGTTCACGCTCGCATCGAACGCGGTCAGGCAGTCGGTTTTGCTGCTCCCGCCGCCGCCGACCACGATTGCAGACGCGGGCGTCGGTGTGAGGAGCGCCGATACCCCGGCGAGAACGGTCGCGAAAAGGGAGCTGCGAAGTGCGTGCATCGACATGGAACACCTCCTACCTCGCGATGCACCGCGTCTTCGGTGAAGGAAGGTACTGACGGGGGCTCGCGGGTTACGGCACGTGAAAGGGTAGCGGGCGGGAAGCTATCATGCGGGCACCTGGTTCAGTCAACGAAAAAACCGCAGCCCGGGGTGCGAGTTGACCCAGGTGCGGCCCTCGCCTAGCAGTACGCGGTGTCTTTGAGAGGCCGCACCGCGATTGCGGGGCTCGGGCAGACCAAGCAAGGCAAGGTGTACGACCGGAATGCAGTCGGGTTCGCGGTCGAAGCGGTCGAGCTGGCGCTCGCCGATGCCGGGCTCGAACGGAAGGACCTCGACGGTCTCCTCCTGAATCCCGGGCTCGCCTGGGGCACCGCGGCGATGGGCTCCTTTCAGCTGCAGCAGGCGCTCGGCCTCCGCGATCTGACGATGCAGGCCACCATGAACCTCGGGGGCGCGACCGCCGGCGCGATGATCCAGCACGCCGCGCTCGCGATCACGGCTGGCCTGTGCACGACGGTAGCGTGCGTGTTCTCCGACAGCCCGCTCAAGCCTCCCGCACCAGAGCGCGATCGCGCGGGGAAGAAGGAGGGGTCGGCGGCGTCCTACGCGTTCGCACGCGGGCTCGACGCGGCTTACGGGCAGTTCGGCGTCAACGCGATGTACGCGTTGATTGCGCGCCGTCACATGCACGTCTACGGGACGACGCAGGATCATCTCGGCGCGGTCGCGGTCAATCAGCGGCGGTGGGCGAACATGAACCCGGCCGCGCAGCTCCACGACGTGCCGCTGACGCTCACGGACTACCACGCGTCGCGCTGGGTCGTGGAGCCGTTCCATATGCTCGACTGCTGCCTCGTCTCGAACGGCGGCGTCGTCGCGGTGATCGTCACCTCGGCGGAGCGCGCGCGCGCGCTCCGGAAGCCGCCGGTCTACATCTGGGGCATGGGGCAAGGGCACCCCGGAGGCGAGCCCGCGGAGACGCTCGTGTCGGGCGCGCCGCTCGCGAGCACGACCGCCTTCGCGATGGCGGGGATCACGCAAAAGGACGTCCAAGTCTGCGAGCTCTACGACTGCTACACGTTCACCGTGCTCGTGACGCTCGAGGACTACGGCTTCTGTGCCAAGGGCGAGTCGGGTGCGTTCGTCGCCGCCGGCACGACCGCGCCCGGTGGCGCGCTTCCAGTCAACACGGGCGGCGGTCAGCTCTCGTCGTCCTACATGTGGGGCATGACCCCGATCGCCGAGGGCATCGTCCAGGCGCGCGGCGAAGGTGGCGAACGGCAGGTCCCGCGCCGTGACGTCGTGCTGGTGAGCGGAAACGGCGGCCTGCTCTCGACCCACACGACCCTCGTGTTGAGTCCCCTGCCCTCGTGAGCACCGAGATCCCACGCCCGCTGCCCGCCGCCGACGGCGAGCTCGCTCCATTCTTCGCGGCCGCACGCGAGCGGCGTCTCGTCGTCCAACGCTGCGAGGGCTGTCGCGCGTTGAGGTTCCCGCCCCGCGAGCTCTGCAGCGCCTGCCTCTCGACAGCGTCGCGCTGGGTCGACGTCTCCGGCGGCGGCGAGATCTTCAGCTACACCGTGATGCACCAGATCTACCACCCGGCTTTCGCCGCCGAGGTCCCCTACGCTGTGGTGGTCGTGAAGCTCGCCGAGGGCCCGAAGATGACCTCGAATCTCGTCGATTGCCCTCTCGACGAGATTCGAATCGGAATGCCGGTCACGGTCGTCTTCGAACCAGCATCACCCGACATCACGTTGCCAAAGTTCCGCCGCACGTAACCCAAGGACACCGAGTGAACGCGGCCCGGCGGGCGGTTGGGTGGCGGGTTGTTCTGGAGCGAGCGCCGCCGCGCCTTCAGTTCCCGCCGTACTTGTCGGATGCAGTAGACACGTAGTGTTCGAGGATACGTTGCTCAGCGGCCCGATACGCGAGCAACCGCATCATCTCCTGCGCCTGCGACACGAGAGGAACGGTCGCCAGCAAGCCGACCACGTCCGCGGGCGACAGCTTCTCGATCGCCTCGGCCATGCTCGCGACCGCCTCGTCGGGGAGCTCGCGGAGCTCGAGGTTCTTGAGCGCCTCGAGCAGCGCAGAGAATCGCTCTTCGAAGCGCTGTTTCGCCTCCGCCTTGTCGGCATCGGTGCACTGGACCGCGAGCTTCTTCGCGGCGGTCTCGAAAAGACGGTCGAAGGCCTGGAGGAGTGCGTCGCGTCCAGTCATGCGCGTGCCGTCAGAACTCAACGAGGAACCCCTCGCTCTCGCCGCTCTCGACGTCGACGAGCGTCGCCCGGGCGCGCGCATAGGTGCCGGTCGGAAAGTAGACAAAGCCCTCGGCGCTGCCGCCCGGCTTCAGCGTCCCCGCGGCGAGCGCTCGCTTTCGCAGGGTCTGCTCGATGCTCGCCGCCGTCGGTCCGGGTATACCGGGATCGAGGCCGGCCGCGGCCGCCTCGGCGATAGCCTGTGACGCCGGCGCGACGTCGAGCTGCCGCACCTTGTCGCTGCCCCCGCGCGGTCTCAGCTCGATCGCCGCCGGGTCGAGCGTGTAGGTGACCTTGCTGCCGTTCTGCACGGTGACCTTCACCGCGAGCACGCCCCCGGCTGCCAAGTCCTCGCCGAAGTCGAGCTTGGTCTCGAGGGCCAGCTGCGGCTGGATCTTGAACTTGACGCCGCCCTCGGTCGCCCCGCCGGTCTGCTCGTCCGCGTACGCCGCGCCGGTCGTGGCATGGTCCGCGATGCCGGTGAACGCGAGGTAGAACCCGCGTGTGAACGTGAGGTCCTGGCTCAGAAACTGCTCTTCCGCTGCGTCAAGAAGCACCTCGGACGGGTCACAGGCGATGCGCACGACGCCGTCGCGATCGGAATGCCCCTCCTCCGTCTTGCTGCCGCGCAAGAGGCCGACGCGCCCAACCGCCGCCGGCTCGAACGTCGTGACTGTGTAGCCGAGGCTCTTCATGCTCTGGAACGCGTAGCGGTTCGCCTGATCGCACGAGATGTTGCTCCGCCGCACGGCATACTGCGCCTGCATCGAAGTGCAGGCGAACGCCGTGACGATCAGCGAGACGGCGACGATGCGGTCCAAACGCATGTCGGCATCTATGAGCCGGGTTCCGCGCAAGTCAAACGGAAGGGCGCAGTTGTTTGGCCGTCGGGCGGGCGATAGGGTTCGCGCCGGTGCGTGCGAGCCAGACCGCCGCGGGCGAATCCCGTCCCCACCACAAGCTCCACGGTGTGAAACGCATCATCCCGTGGGTCATGACGGCCCTGATTTTCGCGCTCATTTTCCGGCGCGTGCCGTTCGCGAAGGTCGTGGAGGCGCTCGAGGACGTGCATCTCGGCCGGTACCTCGCGATCATGCTGCCGTACTCGGTCGTGTACCTCCTGATCGACACCTTCTGTCTCACGCGCGTGCTCAACTGGTTCAACACCAAGATTGCGTACCGCGACGTGCTGCCGATCCGCGCGACGACCTATCTGCTGACGCTCCTCAACTCGCCGCTCGGCCAGGGGAGCATCGCGCTGTATCTCAACCGGCGCGAGGGTATTCCCTTCCTCGAGGTCGCGAGCTCGGTGCTCTTCATGATGTTCGTCGAGCTCTACCAGCTCGTGTTCTTCTCGAGCCTCGGCGCGGCCCTCGCGCCCGACCGCATCGAGGGCTCGCTGGTGCTCGTGTACGTCGCGCTCTACGCGTACTTCGTCGTGCACCTGCTGCTGTTCCGCTTGGGTGGCGACCGGATCGCGAAGACGAAGGTCGGCGGCATGCTGCGGAGCTTCCGCATGGCGCACCTGCGGCACTACCTATTGCTGCTCCTGTTCAAGAGCCCGAACTTCTTGATGGCGACGGTCGTGTACTACTTTGCGCTGCAGTGCTTCGGCCTGCATCTGCCCTATCTGGAGCTGCTCCTGTTCCTGCCGATCATCTTCCTGTCGGCGGCGCTGCCGATCGGCGTCGCCCACCTGGGCGCCCCGCAGTACTTCTGGCTACATTTCTTCGGCGATCAGGCACCGGAAGCGAATCTGCTGGCCTTCAGCCTGACGGCGCACGTCACGTTCATGGTGATGAACGCGTCGCTCGGACTTCCGTTTTTGCCGCGAGCGACCCGCGAGCTGTCGTGACGAGCAGCGCCGCGCGCTCGAGCGCGGCGACCACGTTCACCCCCGCGATCGCGAACGCGGCCGCGTAGATCGCCTGATCGAAGGGCGGTGCATCGAGGGCGACGGCCACCGCGGCCGCGCCCGCGACGGCATAGTTCAGCACGCCGCCGAGCGCGCCCGAGCGGCTGCCGGTGAGATCGATGGCCGCGAACGACCCGCCGCGCCGCCAGCCGTCGTAGACGTACAGCGCGAACGCCGTAGTCGCGGCCACCGGCAGCATCCACGGAATGCGATGCGCAAGCGCCAACGCGACGAAGGCAGGGAACAGCAGCAGCGCGTCGGCGCCGTGATCGAAGGCCCGCCCGCGCTGCGATGCCGTGCCGTACGCGCGCGCCAGCGCGCCGTCGACGTAGTCGGTGACCGCCGCGAGCAGATAGATCGCGAACGGCACCCATTCGGCTTGTTCACGCGGCAGGTGGAGCTGCCACGCGAGCAACGGCGCCAGGAGCACGCGGAGACCGGTACAGACGTCGGCGACGCGCCTCATTCGCGTTTCGCCCCGTCGTAGACGGTGATGCGCTCCTTCGGGCCGCGGCGGCGGCGGAGCAGCACATAGAGCGCGCCGGTCCCGCCGTCCGCGGGGCGCGCCGACGTGAAGGCGAGGATGCCGCGCCCGATCCGACCCCGCGCGAGCCAGCTCTTGAGCCGCTCCTTCAGCACCGGGACGTTGTCTTTCGAGTTGAGGCCGCGGCCATGGACGATCAGCACCTCGCGGTGGCCCTCGGCGAGCGAGTGCAGGATGAAGCGCTCGACCGCGATGCGGGCGGCCCCTGCCGACATGCCGTGCAGGTCGATCATCGCCTGATAGGCGAACTCGCCGCGGCGGAGCCTCCGCAGAACGCGCGCATCGAACCCAACGACCGCGCCCTCGACGTATTCCGTCGAGTCGCTGATGTCGAACTCGCCGGTGCCGGCGACGAGGTCCGAGAGCACCGCGAGTGTCTCGGTGTCCTCGTCGACGACCACGCGGCTCGCGCTTACCGCGGGCGCGGGCGCGTCGATGCGCGAGCCGTCGGCGATCGGCCGGACGTCGGCCATGGCCGCCGCGAACGAGGCCGCCTCGTCGCCGTCGTCCGCACGGAGGGTCGGTTGCCGGCGTAGCGGCGGGGTCACGCGGACGGCGGGTTTCGGCGGAGTCGCCGCGCGGGCGCGAACGACCTTCCCGAGCTCTTCGAACGGTGCGTGAAACGGCGTCGAACGCTTCTTGGTAGGAGCGGGAGGCGGCGGGTGCCGGCGACGTCGCGACATGGTACGAGTGGCCGGAGGGAGGATAGGGGGTCGGCTGCCGGGCCGCAACGGGTTCGCCGGCACTCACGCCTGCCTACAGCGTCACCACCGCCATCCGCCGCTGTTTGGAGCGCGCCCATGAACGACACGATCGGGGCCCTCGGCCTGGCACTCGGCGCGGCCTTCACGGCCGGCATCAACCTCTATGCGACGGTCGCCGCCTCGGGCTCGCAGCCCAGGCGGGGGCGATCCAGCTACCCCCGGACCTCCAGGTACTGTCGCACCCCGCAGTGATTGCGATCGCGCTCGTGCTCTACGTCGTCGAATTCTTCGCGGACAAGATCCCGTACGTCGACAGCGCGTGGGACGCGATCCACACGTTCATCCGGGTGCCGGCGGGCGCGATCCTCGCCGCGCGGACGTTCGGGCCGATGAGCCCGCCGCTCGAGCTCGCCGCGGTACTCGCCGGCGGCAGCGTGGCATTCGCGGCCCACGCGACCAAAGCCACGACCCGGCTGGCGCTCAACTCGAGCCCGGAGCCCTTCAGCAACTGGATCGCGAGCGTCCTCGAGGACGTCGTGGCGCTCGTCGGAATCTGGATGATCTTCAACCACCCCCTCGTGATGCTCGCCGGCATCACCGCGTTCGTGATCGCGGTCGTGTGGATGGCGCCGAAGGTGTGGCGGGGACTACGGAAGCTGTTTCGCCGAGTCGCAGGACGCGGCGACGGTGATGCGGGTGGGATGCAGAGCCGCGCTCCCGAGGGCGGGGGGGACGTCGCCCTCGGGAGCGTCCAGCGAGGAGGGGAGGTTACTGGTGCGGCTCTGCTGCAACCATCGCCTCGGGGGCAAGGCGATCGCCGGTGATGGGTGCACTGGTCTCACGACGCGGGTTGCCGCGTCGTGCGAGCGCTTCGATCGCACGCCGCGCGAGCTTGCTCGGCTTGGCGTGGCCGTTCTCCCAGCGGTTCACGGTCGAGAATGTCACGGCGACCGCATGGGCGAATTCTTCCTGGGTCATGCCGAGACGGATTCGCAGCTCTCGAATGCTCCGGTGCACGTTTTCGTCGGTCATTTTGGGGGTCTCCTTCGTGTCTGCGTATAGTGGCGCGTAGCGGCGCAGCTATAGGTGGTAGAGCAAGCGTCGGACCATCGGGTACGCTCGGCTAAGCGCCTGAGATCGCGCGTTTTTCATCGCGTGTGCCCTACGACTGCGCGTTGCTGGCACAGTCCCGAGTGCCAGCTGCGCCCGAGCGCTCGGAAAATTTCCCGTCCGCGGCGCCCGTGCTATGCGTTCGCGGATGCCCACGCCGCAGGAGCTCCTCGAGTCGCTACGCCAGGTGAAATACCCAGGCTTCAACCGCGACATCGTGTCCTTCGGCATGGTGCGCGACATCCAGGTCGGTGCGCGCGGGGTCACAGTCGAGCTCTCCACGACGTCGGTGAATGCCGAGGCGATGGACGCCATCCGGAAAGACATCGCGCGGCTGATCGGCGACGCGACCGGTCTGCCGATCGAGATCGTCGTCGAGACCGCACGCGCTACGCCTCCGCCCGCGGGGACGCCCCGGCCGAAGCCGCCGATCCCTGGGGTCGGGGCGATCGTCGCGGTCGCGTCCGGCAAGGGCGGGGTCGGGAAGTCGACCGTCGCGGCCAACGTCGCCTGCGCACTCGCCGCCAAGGGACTCCGCACGGGCCTCCTCGACGCCGACGTCTACGGCCCGAGCGTCGCGATGATGCTCGGGATCGAGGGCGCGCCGCCCGTCCGCGAGGACCGTCGCATCGTGCCTGCCGAACGCCATGGCGTCCGCGCAATCTCCATGGGGATGTTCCTCGGCGAGCGCACGCCGGTCATCTGGCGCGGGCCGATGGTCACGAAGCTCATCACGGAGTTCTTCCGGAACGTCGTCTGGGGCGAGCTCGATTATCTGATCCTCGACCTGCCGCCGGGGACGGGCGACGCGCTGCTTACGGTCGCGCATCAGGTGGCACTCGCCGGAGGCGTGATCGTGACCACGCCGCAGGACGTCGCCCTCCTCGACGACCGCCGCGGCATCACGATGTTCGAGCAGGTGCAGGCACCCATTCTCGGCATCGTCGAGAACATGAGCTACCACCTCTGCAGCGGCTGCGGCGCGCGCGCCGAGCTCTTCGGGCACGGCGGCGGCGAGCGCATGGCGCGCCAGTTCGGCGTGCCGTTCCTCGGCGAGATCCCGCTCGTGCGCGCGATCCGTGCGGCGGGCGACGCCGGCACGCCGATCGTCGTCGCGGACCCGGAGCATCCGCAGAGCCGAGCCTTCTTCGAGATAGCGGGCGCGGTCGATGCGCAGGTTCGCGAGCGCGCCGCCGGCGTCGTCTCGCACTGAGCGAGCGTCCCCATGGCGACGACCCGACAGATCCGTCCCGGCGCGTCGGCCGTGATCCTCGACACCGACGGCCGCGTGCTGCTCCAGCAGCGCACCGACAACGGGCGCTGGGGACTGCCGGGCGGTGCCATCGAGTTCGGCGAGTCGATCCTCGAAGCGCTGCACCGCGAGGTGCTCGAGGAGACCGGCCTGACGGTCGCGGTCGAGCGACTGGTCGGGGTCTACTCCCACCCCGACCATCATCAGATCATCACGTACCCCGACGGAAACGTCTTCCACTTCGTGAGCACGTGCTTCGTCTGCCGTCCGACCGGCGGCGTGCTGACGCTCGGCGACGAGACGGCGGGGCTCGCGTGGTGCGCGCCGCCGGCGTGGCCGCCGGACTTGATGCCGGTTCACCGCATCCGCATCGACGACGCGCTCGCGCAGGCGACGACGCCGTTCGTGCGCTGACGACGCGCTATCAGCGCGCAGCAGCCCGGCAGAGCTCGCCGATCCGCTGCATGAGCTCGTCCGCGTAGCGACCCTGCCCGTCCCGTGAGTTGGCGACGTCGCGCGGGATCGCGAGCGGCGCCCCGTACGCGACCCGGACCGCGTGGGGCCGCGGCACGCGCGCCTGGCGCGGGAACGCCTCGAATGCCCCGTGGACCCCGACCGGTACGATCGGCACGCGCGCGCGCGCCGCGATCGCGATCACTCCGGGCTGCGCCGACAGCAAAGCGCCGTCGAGCGTGATGCGACCCTCGGGAAAGGCGCCGACGATCTCACCGCGCCCGAGGGTCGCGAGGAGCTGGCGCACCGCCGACAGCTCGATGCTGCCGTCACGGATGGGAATGACCCCGAGCTGGCGATAGATCGGCGTGAGCCCGGTCTGGTCGTAGAACTCGCGCGTCAGGACGAAGCGGATCGGCCGCTCGACGAACCGCGCGACGAACATCCAGTCGAGCAGCGACGAGTGATTGCCGGCAAGGATGAAGGGTCCGCTCGGCAGCGACTCGTGCCCGGACGCCCGCAGCGAGAAGTAGAGATCCGCGAAGGGCGCGAGGATGCGCTTCAACCCGTAGTACAGCGCATCCGGCACGGCGTGCGTTTCCTAGCACGGATGGTAGAAGCCGCGACATGGAGCGGCTCGCGATCGGCGACTTCTTCGACCGGGTCGCGCTCGGGGCGGGTGAGCGCGACGCGCTCGTCTCGCCGGATCAGGGCGTGCATTGGCGGTACCGCGAGGTCCACGCGCGTACGAGGCAGCTCGCCAAGGGCCTCATGGGCCTCGGTGTCGATCCCGGCGATCACGTCGCTGTCTTCTCGACCAATCGCGTCGAGTGGGTGCTGCTGAAGCTCGCGGTCGCCAAGGTCGGGGCGGTGCTCGTGCCGGTCGACCCACGCGCGGATGCCGCCGAGCTCGCGCACGTGCTCGCCGACGCGCAGGCGTCGACGCTCTTTCTCGCCGATACCGCCGACGGCCTGAGCCTCGCCGACGTGTTCTACGAGTGCGATCCGGACGCCCGACAGCGCCCGGCGGGCCGTTTCTCGAGCCGACGCTTTCCCGTGCTGAAACGCATCGCCGCGCTCGGAACCGAGGCGCCGGCGGGCGGCGTGCTCCCCTGGGCCGACGTCGTCGCCGCCGGCGCGGGCATCACGGATCATCTGCTCCGTCGCCGTCAGGAGGCGGTCGCGCCGACCGACCTCGCGACCGTCCAGTACACCGCGGGCACGACCGGCGACGCGAAGGGCGTCAAGCTCACCCACCAAAGCGTCGTCGCGAACGCGGCCGCGGTCGGCGACTGCATGCGGCTCGGACGCGCGGACCGCCTGTGCGTGCCGGTGTCGTTCGCGCGGCCGTACGGCAGCGTGGTTGGTATCCTGACGCCCCTCGGCCGCGGCGCGACGGTCATCGTTCCGTCCGAGCATTTCGACGCCGGACGGACGCTCGCGGCGATCGCGGCCGAGCGCGCGACCGCGGTCCTTGCCGAGCCGCGCATGCTGGTCTCGATGCTGCGCCATCCGGACGTGCTGCGCGCGGACGTCTCGTCGCTCCGCACCGGCCTCGTGACGGGCGGGGCGTGCCCGGTCGGGCTCGTGCCGGAGGCGATCGCGCGGCTCCACCTCCCGGAGCTCAGCGTCGGCTACGGGCTCGCCGAAACGACCGCGATCGTCACACAGACGCGTCCGGACGACGCGATCGATCTGCGCGCCACGACCGCGGGTCGCGCGCTCCTCGACGTCGAGGTGAAGATCGTCGACCCGACGAGCGGGGTCGAGGTCGCGACCGGCGCCGAAGGCGAGCTCTGCTGCCGCGGCCCCTCGGTCATGTGCGGCTACTACGAGCGGCCCGAAGCGACTGCGGCGGTGCTGGGTGCGAACGGCTGGCTTCGCACCGGCGACCGCGCCGTGATGGACCGCTTCGGCAACTGCACGCTCACCGGTCGGGTCCCGCGCTGACGGCCGAAATCAGGCGAGCCATCGGAGCAGGGCGGAGATCAAACGATCCGTGAGCCGGAGTCGCCGGGCCCGAAGAGGATCCCGGTGATCTGGCCGAGCCCGTTGGTGACGCCGAGCGCCGCGACCAGCATTTGGCACCCGCGGGTGTCGTCACGGCGCCCGGGCGCACGCCAGGCCGCGCGCGTCTGTCCGAGGATGACGGCCGGGGCCTTCACGGCCTCGCGGAGACGCCGCCAGCGGCTACAGCGCCCGTCGGCGGCGCCGTACGCGCGTCCGCTCGCGAAGTGCGTGACCCAGGAGCCGATCCGCCCGAGCGACTGGTCGTGCACCACGCGCTGGCGGTCGTTGCCGCGGAGCGCACCGGTCGCGAGCAAGCGCGGCACGATCTCGTACTCGAAGACGCCGGGCTCGACGAGGTCCTCGATCACCGTGCGGCGGACCGCGAGATTGCCGGGGACCGGCGTGCGGTCGAGCGAGAGCGTCGCCATCGGCGCGCTCCAGGGCGCGAGCGTGACCCAGAAGGACGCGCGGTCGAGCGTGCTGGTCTTGCCGTTCGAGACCGAGCCCATGAAACCCGCGATCCGGGGGTTTTCCGCGAATGCGCGCAGCACCTGCTCGACCCAGTCGTCGCAATACAGCACGTGGTCTTCGCCGATCGCGATGATCTCGCCGGCCGAGCTCCGCATCGCGTCGAGCCGGAGGATGAACGCGTCGCGCGAATCCATGATGCGCGCGCGGACGCCGGGCGGAGGCGGGGTCGGGAGCGCGTCGGGCACGCCCGAGACCAGCAGCACTTCGCCGCCGACGCGCGCGACCTGCGGCACCAGGGAGTCGAGCGTGGACTCGACGGCGGGCCAGGGATGGGCGGCCGGGATGATGACGGTGAGCGGCGGCCGGGGGGCGGACGACATCAGATCCTCATGAGCCCGCGGCGTGGTGTCGTCGTGCCGCATGTCGTGCGGGTGAGCGGCGCGCCGATCGCAGCGAGCGCCTCGCGCTGCTGCGCCGGCGGGTTCTTCATCATCGCGTCCTCGAACGGCACGAGCTTCTGGAACGGCGCGGTCGCGAGCACGCGTGCGACGAAGGCCGCGGTCTTCGGCCAGCGCGCGGCGTCGACGCGGTAGTACGCGTAGGCGGCGTTCCGGAAGAACGAGGCGATCGCCACGTCGGCGACCGAAACCGGACCAAAGAGGAAGCCCTCGGACGGCACCTCGGCTTCGAGATAGTCGAGCACGTGCGGGATGTCCTCCTGCAGCGTACGGTCGAGGACCTCCTTGTCCGTCGGGACGCCCCACACGAAGGGGTTGATCATCACCTGGTTGAAGAGCCGCCAGATGAAGACCTCGCCCATGCGCGTGTCGGCGAACTCCTCGAGCCAGCGGGCGCGGCCGCGCGCGGCGGCACCCGCGGGCAGCACGGGCGGATCGGGATGACGCTCGTCCAGGTACTCGCAGATGACCGTGGAATCGGTCAGCGTGACCTGGTCGTCGGTGAGGACGGGAATGCGGCGGACGGGACTGAGCTTCGAGAACTCGTCGCTCCCCATGAAGGGGATGATGGGGTCGATCTCGTACGGAATGCCCTTGAGGTCGAGGATGACCAGGACCTTCCGCACGTACGGCGAAACGTAGCTGCCGATGATCCGCACGGGCTCGCTCATTGACGGGCTTTCCTAGCACCGTCGAGCGCGACGACGGAAATCGGTTCGCTACGCGCGCCTAGCGCAGCATCGAACCGCGAAAGTTCCCGGTCAGACGGACGCGGCCGCTATTGACGAGATGAGCCACGACGCTCACCTGCTCGGCTTCGGAATCGGTGACCTCGGCGACGGCTTCGATCAGATCGAGGAGCGTAAGTTGCGATTGCGTTTCCATCACGACCTCCTGTCGCGCGCCCGTGTGGGCGAGCGTACCAATCATTCACGGACCCGTTGACGACGTTTGCAACCCACGTGCCGACCTCGACCTCGGCGGCGTCGCCGGGCGGATGCAGGGTTACGATGGTGAAGTTGGGAGTCGACATGACGAAAGCGTGGCGGTGTGTCAGGCGGCGGCCGGCGTGCGCACGACCTCAAGCGGGAAATGGCCAATCTGCGGCTGCGTTAAGGGCAAGCGAAGCGACACGCGGGTTCCCTTGGCAGGGGCGCTCTCGACCGCGACGCTTCCGCCCAAGAGCTCGGAAAAGCGGCGGACGAGCGTGAGGCCGAGACCCATGCCGCCGAACGGCCGTGTGATCGAGCCTTCGACCTGACGGAAATCCTCGAAGATGATCGACTGCTGGTCCGGGCTCATCCCAACGCCCGTGTCGATCACCGCGATCTCGACACCCGCGGGGCCGGACGCGGCCGAGAGACGAATCTCGCCGCGCAGGGTGAACTTGGCAGCGTTCGAGAGCAAGTTCAGGAGGGTTTGGCGGAGCTTCCCGCGGTCGGTGTCGATCGCGGGAAGCGTCGGATCGACATCCCACGCAAAGCGCACAGGCTTGTCGTCGATGAGGCGTCCGACCCAGGGCTCGATCTCCTCGAAGAGCTCGGAGAGCGACACGCTGGCGCGGCGGACAGCGGTCTCGCCGGCGACGACCGACGAGTACTCGAGGAGGTTGTTGACCGCGCAGGTGAGCGTGACGGCGTTCGAGAGGATGCGCGCGTTGATGTCGCGGCGTTCGGACTCGGGGAGGCCGGGGAGGGAGTCGATGATCTCGGCGTAGCCGAGGATGGCGTTCAGCGGGGTGCGGAGCTCGTGAGACACGTTCGCGAGCATCTCGGTCTTGAGTCGCCGCGCGTCCTGGCGGACTATGATCTCGCGGTCGAGCGTTCGGAGCGTGCCCACTCCGAGGCTCGCCGCGACGGCGAGGGCCACGAGAATGCATGTCGTCTGCGCCGGGCTGGTGGCCGCATGGAGGGTGAGGATGCAGGCGGCCGCAGCGGCGACGGCGACCAGCTGAACGAGGACGAAGGCGCGACGACGTGACATCTCGACTGTCGTACGGAGCAACCGTCATGCCCCAGCGAATCGCCCCGTGAGTCTCGCGGGTTGCCGATGCGCTTTGCCAAGGCGCAGTGCCGGGCGCGCGCACTCTGTGCCAACCTTTCGCCCGGATGGCACGC
Organism: Polyangiaceae bacterium; assembly: GCA_031400185.1. Lineage (GTDB taxonomy): Bacteria > Desulfobacterota > Binatia > UTPRO1 > UTPRO1 > UTPRO1. The sequence continues at coordinate 61,060 of JANNPN010000214.1, read as the reverse complement.
GTCAGAAGATCGAGTCGCGCTCCTTCAGCAGCGCGCGCACCATCGCCTGGACGCGCCGCCTGGCCTGCTCCGCCATGGCACGAACGGCCGTGCCGTCGAGACGGTCGGCCGCGGCCGTTCCGAGCTCGATCGGCTTTCCGAACCGGATCTGCCATTTGCTCGGCAGGGGGATCATGCCGAGCGGTCCGAGCAACGGGAAAAAGGGGGTGACCGGAAGGTACGGCGCGCCCAGCATCTTGCCGATGCCTTTCAGACGACCGACGAGCGGGTAGATTTCCTCCGCGCCGACGACCGCGACCGGCACGATCGGCGCCCCGAAGCGGAGCGCGAGGCGTACGAAGCCGCCGCTGAACGGCTGGAGGACGTAGCGCTCGGAGTAGAGCTTCGAGAGGCCCGACACACCTTCGGGGAAGAGGCCGATCAGCTCACCCTTCTCGAGCAGACGGGCGGCGTTTTCGCGGCTCGCAACCACCCCGCCGGCCTTCTTGTAGAAGGTCGGCACGAGCGGGAGGTTCTCGACGAAGCGGTCGTAGAGGAAGCGGGCGGCGCGCGGGTGGCGCGCTTTCTCGAGCGCGCACGCGATCATGGTCGCGTCGAACGGCAGCGCCCCGGAATGGTTCGAGACGAGGATCACCGGGCCGTGCTTCGGGACGTTCCGTGCGCCACGCGCGTCGACGCGCCAGTACTTCTCGTAGAGCGCCTCAAAGAACGGGAGCGCGCGGGAGCGGAACTCCGGGTCGAGGCCGAACTCGTCCGGTGGCGAACGGCGGAGACGGTCGGGCTTGATGGTTCGGCGCCGAACCTTCGACGCGGGCTCGGTGCCGGCCCCAGCTCGCCCCAAATCGACGACCGCGAGCTTGCGCTTTCCGTCAGCCACCCTCGAGAACCCTCCGTCGACGGCGCCGTGACCCCCACGGCGGCGCAATGCAGTGGGCTGAAGTACCAACGGCCGGCCGAGGTGACAAGAGCGAGATGCGCGTTCAGGCGAATCGGCGCATCAACCGGCGAAAGAAACCCGGTGCCACGGTCTTCAGCATCGTGCCGATTGCGTACGTGGAGGGCACAGTGATCTCCGGAGCGCCGCGTACGACGGCGCGTACGATCGCCGCTGCCACTCGCTCCGGGGGGATCGCGCGCGCGCGGGCGCTCGCCGGAAAAGACCCAAACGACGCGTGATCGAAGAACGGCGTCGCGATGATCCCCGGGGTCACGAGCGTGATGCCCACACCGCTGCCCTCGAGCTCGAGCAGCAGGCTCTCGCTGAAGCCGGCGAGGGCGAACTTGGACGCGCAATAGATCGTGTGGTTCCGCGACCCGATGCGGGCAGCAATCGATGCGACGTTCACGAGGTGCCCGTGCCGGCGGGCGAGCATCCCCGGTAGCACCGCGCGCGTGAAGTGGAGGGCCGCGTGCAGATTGGTTTCGAAGACCGCCGCCACATCCTCGGGGCTGCTGTCGAGAAACGAGAGGTAACGTCCGACGCCCGCGTTGTTGACGAGCAGGCTGACGGGGCCGAAGCGGTCCGTCACCGCAGCGACGGTCGCGCCGATCGCGTCCGGATCGCGGACGTCGCACGCGAACGCGGCAGCGCTGCCGGCGGGCATCTCGCGCGCCAGCGCATCCAGACGGTCGGCGCGACGTGCGACGAGTGCCACCCGCGCCCCCCTCGCTGCGAGCGCCCGCGCGACGGTCGCGCCGATGCCGCTCGACGCCCCGGTGACGAGCGCGTTCGCGCCGGCGATCTCCACCGGCGGATTCTCGCGCGGAGCCGCGAGATTTGCCACCACGGCAGGCCTCCAGTAGCACCGACGACGTGCGACCTCGCGACCTCGAAGTGCTGGGTTTTCCGCGGGTGCTGGACGCGCTCGCGGCGCTCGCGGTGTCGCCTCCGGGGGCAGAGGTCTGTCGCGGGCGCACGCCGCTTCCGACGCGGTCGGCCGCCGAGCGGGCCCTCGACCGCCAGTGGAGCTTCTTTCGGCTCGTCGAGGTGCACGGGGCCTTGCCGCTCGGGAGCTTTCCGGACGTCCGCGAGTCGCTCGCCCTCGCGAGCCACGACGGGGCGATGCTCCCGGGTGATCGTCTGGTCGAGATCCGGACGGTGCTTCGGCAAGTGGAGCTCGTCCGGCGCTTCCTCGCCGCCCGGATCGCGACGATGCCGACGCTCGCCGACCTGCCGCAGCGCCTCGCGGCGTTGCCCGAGCTCGAGGCGGCGTTGTCCCGTATGCTCGACGACACCGGCCTCCTACACGACGACGCGAGCCCGCGCCTCGCCGAGCTCAGGAGAGCACTCCGCGACCTGCGCCAGGACTTGGAAGACCGGCTCGGGCGGCTCGTCGTGAGCGGCGAGAGCTCCGGCATCGCCGACCGCTACGTCACCATCCGCAACAACAGATTCGTCGTGCCGGTGAAAGCGTCGACGGCGACACGCCTCCCGGGGGTCGTGCAGGACCGGTCGGTCTCGGGCGAGACCCTTTTCATCGAGCCGATGTTCGCGATCGACATGAACAACCGCCTGCTGTTGGTCCGCAAGGAGGAGGAGGGCGAGGAGCGACGGCTCTTCACCCTGCTGACGGCACAGGTCGGCACCGTGCGGGACGAGCTCGGTCGCGCCGCCGCCGCGCTCGCGGAGGTCGACGCGCTGAACGCTGGCGTCGTGCTCGCGCGACGCCTCCAAGCCACGTCTCCGACGTTCGGCGACGGCGCCATCGACCTCCGGCGCGCGCGCCACCCCGAGCTCGTGCTCGCGGGGCAGACGACCGTGGTGCCGATCGACATCCGGCTCGGCGCCGGCAAGTACGCGCTCGTCGTCAGCGGACCGAACACCGGCGGCAAGACCGTCGCCTTGAAGACCCTCGGCCTCCTCACGCTCATGGCGCGGGCCGGCCTCCTCGTGCCTGCCGACGAGGGCAGCATCGTCCCCTGGGTCGAGGGCGTCTTCACCGACCTCGCCGATGACCAGAGCATCGAACGCAACCTCTCCACCTTCTCCTCGCACGTCGTGAACCTAGTCGACGTCTTCGCCGGGCTCGCTCCGCCCGCGCTGGTGCTGCTCGACGAGCCGGGAGGCGGCACCGATCCGGAGGAGGGAGCGGCGCTCGCGGTCGCGCTCATCGACCGTCTGATCGCACGCGGCGTGCTCCTCGCGGCCGCGACGCACTACGCACCGGTCAAGCTCTACGCGCTGAACGAGCCGCGCGTCGAGCTCGTCGCCGTCGACATCGACCCGGTGAGCTTCACACCGCGCTACCGTCTCGTGTACGGCTCCGTCGGCGAGAGCCTCGGGCTCGCGATGGCGCGCCGCCTCCGGATGCCGGCGGACGTGCTCGACGCGGCGGAGGCGGGCCGCGCCGCCGCGGCGCGCGAGCTCGCGACGGCGATCGCGAGCCTCGAGACGAGCCGGCGCCGCTATGAGGACGAGCTGGCCGCGTTGAACGAGGAGCGCAACGCGCTCGCCGCCCTCGAAGCCGAGCACGCGACCCTGGTGGCGGAGCTTGCCGAACGCCGGCGGCAGCGCTGGAGCAGCGAGCTCGACGAGGCCCGCGCCTTCGTCCGCGAGCTCAAGGCGGAGGGACGCGCCGCGCTCGACATCGTCCGCCGGCGCGAGCCCGGCGCCAGCAAGGTGCTTGGGGAGTTCGCCCACACCGCGACGACCGCGATCGCCGAGCGTGCCGCCGCCGTCGCGGGGGCCGAGCCCGAGGACACCGAGCCTCCGCGGTTGGGAGACAACGTGGAAGTCCGCGGCACCAGCATCCGGGGCGAGCTGATCGAGATCCACGGCGAGACGGCGCGCCTCCGCAGCGGAGCGCTCACATTCCAGGCCCCGTTCGCGAACCTCCGGCGGCGCTTGCCTGACGCTGCGGCGCAATCGCCGGCGCCGCGCCGACGCCCCCCGGTGGACGACGACGCGCCGAACGAGCTCCACCTGGTCGGCATGCGGGTGCGCGAGGCGCTGAGCCGCCTCGAGCAGTTCCTCGACCGGGCACAGTCGGCCGGCGTTCCCACCGTTCGCATCATCCACGGGCTCGGGACGGGCGCGCTCAAGCGCGCGGTGCTCGAGCTCCTCGCCCGTACGACCTACGCGACGTCATTCCACGATGCCGAGCCGAACGCCGGCGGCCCGGGCGTGACCGTGGCGTCGTTGGTGTAGCCGGGACCCATCCGTCGCTATCCGGCGACCGGGCCGACCAGGACGATGGGACCCGTCGGCGACGTGGACCCGCCGCGGGGCTCGATCGACACCGCGAACGCCGTGACCTCATTCGGACGCGGTACCGACGGCATCCGCACGGCGCCTCCGTGCGCGTCGCTGACGGCGACGAGACCTGCGGGCTCGGGCGCTTTCTTGCCGCGGATCACCCAGAGCTCGTAGGTCTTGCCCTCCTCGAGCGGCGGCAGGCCGGAAAGCACGATCGCGGCATCGCCGCTCGCAGCGTCGACGAGCACCCGCCCGGTGCCGGTGACGCCTTTCTGCGGCGCCAGCGTTGCCGTCCGCACGCGCGGCCCGCCGACGAGGCGCAGCACTTGCGACTGCGACTCGAGCGCCTCGTGCAGACCCGTGAGGACGCGTCGCTGCTCGACGATCTCCCGCCCTTGCTCGTCGAGGCGAGTCGCGAGCACCCCGTTCTGCTGGGCCAGAAGCTCGTTCTGACGCGCGAGCGCCGCAAGCTCGATCCCGCTCTCGCGCCCGCGTTGCAGCTCGCGGGCGAAGAGGCCCGCGAATACGAGCGCCAGGCTCGCCGCGAGCGCGCCCACGACCCGGGTGCGCTGGACGGTCCGGGCCGAACGCCCACGCTCGCGCTCGCGGTCGACGGCCGCGACGATCCGCTCGCGGAGACGCGGCGGGGCCGGCGCGGCGTAGGCTTCCGCCAATGCCTCGATGGCGAGGTCGTCGAGCTCGCGCTCGTCGATGTTCGTCTCGAGCTCAGGCGCCATGACCGTCACGTCCGAGGAACGCCCGCAGGCGCAGCACGCCGTCGCGGATCCTCGTCTTCACCGTGCCGAGCGGCATGCCCTCGCGCTCGGCGATCTCACTGTGGGAGAGCCCTTCGAAATAGGCGATCTCGATCGCGCGCCGCTGCTCGACCGGAAGAAGCTGCTCGAGCGCGGCGCGGAGCCGGGTCGCCCGCTCGGCGCGCGAGGCGATGTCATCCGGCTGGTCGGCGGGGATCTTGTCGCTGACGTCGAGGATCTTCTCGGTCTCGGCTCGGTCGCGCACGCCGCGCGCCCGCCGCTGGTCGATGGCGACGTTCCGCACCAGGCGCAGGAACCACGGCCGTGCCCGGCCGCGGCTCGCGTCGAACCGGTCGGCGCGTCGCCACACTCTGAGGAATGCCTCCTGCACCGCGTCCTCGGCCGCATCAGAGTTGCCTGCCACCCGGAGTGCCACGCCGTATGCGAGCGACGACAGCCGATCGTAGAGCGCCGTCAACGCCGACTCGTCGCCCAGCGCCATACGTGCGACCAGCCCGGCGTCGATATCCTCGGTTTGTTCCACCCGTGCGCTCCGCCGGGGGCTCATAGCAGCATTGCCGGCCGATCGAGAGTCCCGATGCATGGACACCGGACCCGGCACGTGGCTACACAAGAGCACGGCAGTCGCAGCGCCGGACGGAGCGCCGGCGACGAAGCGTCCACCGGGGGGGGATGATGGTCGTTGCGTCCTCACGAGGCCTTCTGGCGTCCTACGACGAGGTGGGGCTGGCCGGATTGGCAGACCGAGATCCACCGTCCATCCGCGGAGGCGGCATGACACGTAGGGCAACCAGATGACGGCGTCACCAATCGATCTCGACGCGTACCTCAGCCGCTCGCGGGCGGTGGACATCCGGGCGATCGCCTGGGAGCAGGTGCCGCAGCATCCGCTGCCGCAAGAAGCGGTACGGACGTTGCGCTACATGCAGGACATCGAGAGCCACACGATCATCTACTTGCGCGCGCTCCTCGACACGCGCGCGATCGACGATCCCGAGGTCGCGACGTTCCTGGCGTGCTGGGTGTACGAGGAGACCTTCCACGGGGTGGCGCTCGCGCGGTTGGTCCAGGCGGCGGGGCACGACATCACGATGCGGCCGCGCTCGACCGCGACCTTCCGGCAAGCGGTCGAGCGGCGGCTGACCTCATGGCTCGCCCGGGTCTGGCCCGACTTCGTCGCCGTCCACATGACTTGGGGGGCCATCAACGAGCTCACCACGCTGATGGCGTATCGCCGGATGGCCGCGCTCGTCGACCATCCCGTGCTGCGCGATCTGCTCGATCGGATCGTCCTCGACGAGTCGCGCCACTTCTTCTTTTACTTCAAGCAGGCCGAGCGCCGTCTGCAGCGCCCCGTGACCGCGCGCATCGCGCGCGCAGTGATCGAGCGCTATTGGGCACCCGTCGGCAGCGGCGTACAGCCCGACGAGGAGATGCGCTTCGTCGCCGGCTATCTCTTCGGGGGCTGCGACGGCCTGGCCGCTGCGCGCAAGATCGACGCGACCATCCGCGACCTCCCGGGATTCGCCGACGTCCCGCTCCTCGAAGACTGGATCACGCGGACGCTCGAGCCCCCCGCACCGTCGCGTCCCGAATGGTCGGCCGCCGGCTCCTCGGCGTGAGCGACCGCGCGACCGTCAATCCCGTAGCAGGACGCCGCGGAACTCCGCCCAGTGGTGTCCCAGGTGCTCGAGCTCTCCCTGCTCGATCGCGTCGCGCGCCGCCTTGAACATCACCTCCTCCTCGCGCGCCAGATGGCGGCGGGTGACATCGAGGAGGGCACGGATCTGCTCCCGCAGCACGGCGGGATCCTGCAAGCGGAACATCGCGCGGATTTGCTGATCCATGAGCTCGTGCTCATGGCGGAGACACTTGAGCGGCCCGAGCGAGCCCGTGTGCTTCTCGTACGGCTGGAACAACGTCTCGTCCTCGATCCGGGCGTGGCCGAGCAGCGTGATCGCGAGCGGTTCGGAGGCGGCGCGGAGCTCGGCCGTTGTCTGGTGGCGATCGAGCGACTCGTCGAGCTGTTCCACGAGCAGGTGCACGATGCCGTGCTCGCCGAGCAATGCCTGGGTCACGTCCATGGGTGGGTTCCTTCTTTCATCACGCCGAGCCTTGGGTCTCGCGAACGAGCATCGTGAGCTCGTCGCGCTCGACACGGTATTGCTCGGCGCAGAACTCGCAGCGCACCTCGGCATGACCCTCGGTGCGGATCATGTCCTCGATCTCCTGCGGACCGAGCAACAGGATCGCGCCGAGAACGCGCTCGCGGCTGCACGGGCAGGCGAAGCGCACGGGCTCGTCGGCGATCGTGCGGATCTCGAGCCCAGCGAGCACGGCGGTCAGGATCTCCCCCGGACCGTCGCCACGCCGGATGAGGTTGGTCACGTGCGGCAACCGCGCGACGTTCCGCTCGATCAGCTCCGCGAGCCCCGTGGCGGCGCCGTTCAGGATCTGCACGAGGTAGCCGCCCGCGGCCCCGACCGCACCGTCCGCATTCACGAACACACCGAGCGCGGTCGCCGACGGCATCTGCTCCGAGGTGACCAGGTAGTGCGTGATGTCCTCGGCGATCTCGCCGGAGACGAGCTTCATGACGCTCCGGTAGGGCTCCTTGTTCCACGGTTGCGTCCGCATGACGCAGAGGAGACCGTCGCCGATCGCGCCCGCGACGTCGAGCTTGCCGTTCCTCGACGGCAGGTGGGTCTCCGGCCGCGAGACGTACCCGCGGACGCGGCCCTGGCCGTTCGTCGTCACCATGACGCGGCGGAGCGGGCCATCGCCGACGATCTCGATCGAGAGCCCCTCCTCGTCCTTCATCGTCGCCCCGAGGAGCAGTCCGGCTGTGAGGGTGCGCCCGAGCGCGGCGGTTGCCGTTGGGTAGGTTCCGTGGCGCTGGCGCGCCTCCTCGACCACACCCGTGGTGATGGCAGCGAGCGCGCGCACGGTCTCCCCCGCGGCGCTCGCGCGCAGCAACGTGCCGCCGAGGTCGCCCGCCGGAGGGCTCACTTGGCAACTCCGACGGCCTTGGCGTCGAACGGAACCTCGAGCTTCTTCGGCGGGAGGCATGTCTCGTCGTTGCATGCCTGGTAGCCGAGCTTGGCGTCGAACCGTGGCGGCACGGCGCCCGCGACGCGCACCCCGATCTTGAACGTGCCCTCGTAAAGGCGGAGCAGCGTCCCTTTCGCGAAGCCGAGCTCGCGGACCACCGGTTCGGGATAGCGGATGCTGGCGATCGTCGTCCCGCTCGGGGACTCGATCTCGAGCGTCGTCGGAATGACGTACGGTCGGTCGGGATCGTTGGCGTTCAGATGCCATCCCTTCTCGACCGTCACGGTGAGCGCGAGCTCGCTCGTGTCGGGATTCGTAGGCGGCTCGATGCCCCACTTGGTGTCGATCGACGGCCCCGCCGCGTACCCCGCGGTCGCAAAGAGGAACGTGGCGAGGAGCCCGGTGACCCGGAGCTGCCAGGGCATGCGAATGGAGCGTCGGCGAGCCCGACGGGTTGCGGTGGCCTGGCCTTCCGGATACAGCCACGCCGCCAGATGCGGATCGCTCGCACGCTCGTCTTCGTGATGCTCGCGTTCCTCGCCGGTTCTGGCACCGCAGCGGCCGACGTCGACCATCTGGTGGTCCGCGAGTGGGGCGTGCGCGCGGGCGGCGGCGTGAACCCGTCGAGCGAGATCCAGTACTACGCGGCCCATCCGTACGTCGGCTTGGCGATCTGGGACCCCGTCTCGCAGTGGTTCGAAGGGTACGGCATCCGAGCGCTCTGGATGATCGAGCCTTGGATCGCGTACGTCAACGACGCCCACGGGCGGCACAAGACCGAGAGCTTCGAGATCGGTCTGAATGCGCTCTTCATCCGTCTCGTCTACGGCGACGGTGTCCTGCGACCGTTCATCGAGGCGGGCGAGGGTGCCGTCTATACCGACCTTCGGAAACAGGACTTGGGCACGCGCTTGCAGTTCACGTCGACGATCGGGGCCGGTCTCGAGTACGCGATCAGCCCCGACGCGGCCGTCGGCCTGCAGGTACGGTTCCGCCACATGTCGAACGCCGGGATGGCGAGCAGCAACCCGGGGATCAACACGATCTTCGGGCTCATAGGTGTGAGCTTTCGCTGACGTCGACATCCTGGCGTAGGGCTCGCGAACCTAGCGGAGCTTGGCGACCTTTCCCGTGCCTGCTTTCGGAACCTCCGCTGGCGATGCCGTCCCGCCCGCGGTCGTCGTCGGCGGCTCCGACGACAGCGGCACCCGCTCGACGATCTCGAGACCATAACCCGGCAGGCTCACGAGCCGCCGAGGATGGTTGGTGAGGAGCCGAATCTTACCGACTCCGAGATCGCGCAGGATCTGCGCGCCGATGCCGTAGTCGCGGAACTCGTTCAGGCGGAGACCGGGATTGGTGCTCGGTTGACCGCTCGGGCCCTCGACCCCGGTGAAGAGGTCGACGCCGTGCTCCTCGCGACGGAGGTACAGCACGACGCCGCGGCCCTCGTCGGCGATGATCTTCATCGCCTGGTGCAGGACGGCACCGGTGTCGCGTTGCGTGTAGCCGAACACGTCACCTGGGAGATACTCGGCATGCGCGCGCACGAGCGTCGGTTGATCGGGGGTGATGGTGCCGCGCACGAGTGCCAAGTGCTCACCGCCGTCGACGTCGCTCCGGTACACGACGGCGCGGAAGTCGCCACCGAACCGCGTCGGCAGGCGTGCCTCTGCGATGCGATGCACGAGCGAATCGTGGCGGAGCCGATATTGGATCAGCTCGGCGACGGTCGCGATCTTGAGATTGTGGGCCGCGGCGAATCGCTCGATATCCGGCATGCGGGCCATGGAACCGTCCTCGTTCATGATCTCGCAGATGACGCCCGCGGGCTTGAGCCCGGCGAGGCGAGCCAGGTCGACGGAGCCCTCGGTCTGGCCGGTTCGCACGAGGACCCCGCCGCGACGCGCGCGCAGCGGAAAGATGTGGCCGGGACTGGTGACGTCCCCAGGACCTGCGCCGTCGCGGACGGCCGTGAGGATCGTCGTCGCCCGATCCGCCGCGGAGATGCCGGAGCCGATGCCGCGGCGCGCGTCGATCGAAAGCGTAAAGGCGGTGCCGAGAGGCGTGCTGTTCTCGGCTACCATCATCGGAAGGCCGAGCTCGGCGAGCTTCTCGTCCGTCAGCGGAAGGCAGATCAGCCCACGCGCGTACCGGGCCATGAAGGCGATCGCCTCGGGCGACACCTTCTCGGCCGCCATGCAGATGTCGCCCTCGTTTTCGCGGTCCTCGTCGTCCATGAGGACGATCATCCGACCCGCGCGGATCTCGGCGATGGCTTCCTCGATCGAGACCAGATGGGGGCTCATCGTCGGAAAACCATATCCGGGCGGCGCCGGAGAGGGAACCCGCTGCGCCGCCCGAGTCGACGGGGTTTCGCGGGCTTTCCGCGCGTTGGCCGGCTACTCGACGGTGACGCTCTTGGCAAGGTTCCGGGGCATGTCGACGTCGCTGCCGCGGTAGACGGCGATGTAATACGCCAGGAGCTGCAGGGGGATCGTCAGGAGGAGCGGCAGGAGACACGGATTGCTGGTCGGTACCTGGATGACCTCCCAGGCAATGTCCTCGAGCTCCGGGGAAGGGGCGTCGGTGATCACGATGATGCGGCCGCCGCGTGACTCGACCTCCTTCATGTTGGAGAGCGTCTTCCCGTAGACGGCGTCCTTCGGGAGGATCACGACCACCGGCATCGACTCGTTGATGAGCGCGATCGGGCCGTGCTTCATCTCGCCGGCGGCGTAGCCCTCGGCGTGGATGTACGAGATCTCCTTCAGCTTGAGGGCACCCTCGAGCGCGATCGGATAGTTGATGCCGCGGCCGAGGTACAGGAAGCTCTTCGCGTCACCGTACTTCTTGGCGATCTTCTCGATCGCCCGCTCACGCTCGAGCGTCTCCTCGATGCGCTTCGGCAGGTTCACGAGGTCGGTGATCAGCGCGTGCGCGGCGTCGTGGTCGATCAAGCCGCGCCGCCGAGCGAGGTAGAGCCCGAGCAGATAGAAGACGGTCAGCTGCGTCGTGAATGCCTTCGTGCTCGCGACCGAGATCTCCGGACCGGCATGGGTGTAGATGACGGCGTCGGCGCGGCGCGCGATGCTGGAGTCGACGGCGTTGCAGATGGCGAGCACCTTGGCGCCGCGCTCGCGCGCCGCCTCGAGCGCCGCGAGCGTGTCGGCCGTCTCACCCGACTGCGACACCACGATCAGCACGGTTCCGGGTTCGACGACCGGGTCGCGGTACCGGAACTCGCTACCGTAGTCGACCTCCGCCGGAATGCGCGTGATCTGCTCGAGGAAATACTTGCCGACGAGGCACGCATGCCACGCGGTGCCGCATGCGACCAGCACGATCCGTTTCGCGTTTGTGAGCCATGGTGCCGACGCGAGCTCGTCGAGGCTGACGTCGGCCTCTTCCTGCAAGAGCCGGCCGCGCATCGTATCGATGACCGCCTGCGGCTGCTCGTGGATTTCCTTGAGGAGAAAGTGCCGATAGCCGCCCTTCTGCGCCGTGACGGGATCCCACGCGACCGTGCGCGGCTCGCGGACGACGGGCTCGCCGGCGAACGTCGTGACCTTCACCTCGTCACGCGTGACCTCGGCCATTTCGCCGTCCTCCAGGAAGAGGACGCGGCGCGTGTGGTCGAGGATTGCGGGGATGTCCGAAGCGACGAAGTTCTCGTTGTCGCCGAGGCCGATGACGATGGGTGTGGCGCTCTTCGCGGCCACCAGACGATCGGGACAATCCTCGTGCATGACGACGATCGAAAACGAGCCTTCGAGCTGTCCAATGGCCTTGCGTGACGCGGCGACGAACTCGAGGCCTTCCTGCACGCACTCGTCGATCAGGTGCGAAATCACCTCGGTGTCGGTCTCCGAGCTGAAACGCCGGCCGCGGGCCTGCAGCGCCGCGCGCAGCTCGAGGTAGTTCTCGATGATGCCGTTGTGGATCACGACGATCCGTCCGGCGCGGTGCGGGTGCGCGTTCTGTTCGGACGGCCGGCCGTGCGTCGCCCAGCGGGTGTGGCCGATGCCGACGGAGCCCGTGATCGGATCCTCGCGTAGCAGGTTCTCGAGGTTCGCGAGCTTACCGAGCGCGCGGCGCACGGTGATCTGGCCGTCGTGGAAGGTCGCGACGCCGGCCGAGTCGTAGCCGCGATATTCGAGCCGCTTCAGGCCCTGCACGAGGATGAACGACGCATCACGATCGCCAACGTATCCGATGATCCCGCACATCAGCGCTTCCCTCGGCGCCCGCCCAGGGCGCGTGCTGCTCCCCGCGCGGTGACGACCTTGCGCTTGGGAGTACGTTTCTTTGCCGCCCCGAGCTTGCGCGGCGCCGGAACCGGCGGGCTCGCCTTCGCGGCCGAGGCACGGGCGCGGCGGCGCTCGACCCACCCCGCGATCATGCGTTGCGGCGTACGACTGACGACGAGCATCCCGCCCGCCGGAACGTCGCTCGTCACGGTGGTACCCGCCCCGATGTACGCGTCGTCGCCGACCGTGACCGGTGCCACGAGCTGCGTGTCGCTCCCAATCTGCACGCGGTCTCCGATCACCGTCCGATGCTTCGCGAAGCCGTCGTAGTTGCAGGTGATGGTCCCGGCGCCGACGTTCGTTCGCGTGCCGATTTCGCAGTCGCCGAGATAGGTGAGGTGGTTCGCCTTCGTGCCGCGTCCGAGCTTGGCCTTCTTCGCCTCGACGAAGTTGCCGATATGGACCTCGGGCCCGAGCACTGTGCCGGGACGGAGATGCGCGAATGGCCCAATGATCGCGCCGTCGCCGACCTCGCACTCGGTCAGCACGACACCGAGACGCAAGTGCACGCCGTCGCCGAGCGTCGCGTCCTGCAAAAAGGCCGTGCCGTCGAGCCGACAGCCGCGGCCGACCGTCGTCCGGCCGAGCAACTGCACGTTCGGTCCGATCTCCGTGTCGCTTCCGATCGTGACGTCCTCTTCGATGTACGCGGTTGCGGGATCGCGAAACGTGACCCCCGCGCGCATCCACTTCTCGACCAGCGCCTTCCGCGCCCGTTGCTCCAGGTTCGACATGTCCGCTCGTGAGTTGATGCCGGCGACCTCGCCGGGATCGGGGACGGTACGCGTCACGACGGTTGCTCCCGCCTCGACGGCCATCGCCACGATATCCGTCAGGTAGTATTCGCTCTGGGCGTTGTCCGCGCGCAAGCGTGCGAGGGCGGGCCAGAGCGCGCGCGACCGCACACAGTAGATGCCGGGGTTGATCTCGCGCACGCCCCGCTCGGCGGGCGCCAAGTCCTTGTGCTCGACGATCCCGCGGAGCGACCCGTCGGCATGGCGCAGGATGCGGCCGTAGCCGGTCGGGTCGTCGACCTCGGTCGTGAGGAGCGAAAGCTCGGCGTGCCGCGCGCAATGCTGATCGAGCAGGGCCTGCAGGGTAGGAACGGCGAGGCCGGGCACGTCGCCGTAGAGGATCAACACGTCGCCGTCGAAGCCTTCGAACGCGCCGGCCGCGGAGCGCACCGCGTCGCCCGTCCCGCGCTGCTCGACCTGGCGCGGATAGGCGACGGATCCGGCGATCGGCCGGCGCGCGAAATGCGCTTCACAGACCCGCTCGACCTCGTCGGCATCATGACCGACCACGACCGCGAGCCGATCCGGCGCGAGGGCTGCCGCCGTCTCGAGCACGGAGACGATGAACGGCTTTCCAGCCACCGCGTGGAGGACCTTGGCCCGGTCGGATCGCATACGCGTGCCGCGACCGGCGGCGAGGACGACGATGCCCAATTGCGGCGTGACGGACATGCGGAGTTGGTTCTACACTGCGGCAGGCCGGTTTCCCACCTGCAAAACGCTTTGCGGACCGGCTCAGTCTTCGTGCAACCGCCGGTATTTCCCACGAAAAAACAGCAGCGGGTGGCCGTCGCCGGTCTCGAGGTGCGCGACCTCACCGATGTAGATGGTGTGGTCGCCCGCGTCGTGGACGGCAACCACGCGGCACTCCACGACGCCGAGCACGCCCTCGAGCAACGGGGCCCCGGTCACGCCCGTCCGATGAGCGACATCGACGAACTTCTCACCGCCCGAGACCGCGAACCGCCGCGACAGGTCCTCATGCTCGTGTCCGAGGATGTTGACCGCGAAGACGCCGGACCGCGTGAACGCAGGGTGGCTCTCGGCTTTCTTGTCGACGCACACGAGAAGCAGCGGGGGGTCGAGCGAGACGGAGCAGAGCGCGTTCGCGGTGAGACCGTAGGGCCGGTCGTCGTCGTCGCGCGTGGTGATGACGGCGACCCCGGTTGCGAAGTGACCCATGACGCGACGGAGCTCGGCACGATCGATCGTCATCGGCTTCTACGCTCGGACGGCTTGCCCTGCCGAGGGTTGTATTGCAAATTGCCCGCGTTGACCATGTTTTGGAACGCGGTGGTGCGGGCGGTGGCAGTAGCGGTGGTCAGCACGCTGGCAGCGTGCGGCTTGCTGGTTCCCAAGCAACCGCCGCCGGCCCCAGCGGTCGCGACGCCGACGCCGACCCCGTCACCGAGCCCGGCGTTCGGATGGACGAACGGCGCCGAGTACGCGGTCGTGGTGCGTAAAGAGGAGCGTACGCTCACGGTCTATCGCCGCACCGAGCAGGTGAAGGTCTATCCGATCGTGCTCGGCATCGCGTCGTACGGCCCGAAGGTCTACCAGGGCGATCTCCGGACGCCGGAGGGCGTGTACCGCATCAGCTCGAAGCGCTCCCACGCGCGCTGGAGCCGCTTCATGTTGCTGAGCTATCCGAACACCGACGACCGCGGCCGCTACGCCATGGCGCTGAGCGAAGGCCGCGTCCCGATCGTCGACGGCAACGCGCCGGGCATCGGGGGCGCGGTCGGCATCCACGGCACCGACCGCGAGGATTCGAACGTGCGCGGCGACGACTGGACGTTCGGGTGCGTGTCGCTGATGAACCAACACGTGGCCGAGCTCTACGACATCGTGCCGCTCGGTACACCCGTGTTGATCCTCAAGTAGCGCGCGTCCGTCAGGTCGACGACTCGCCCGCCATGGCGTCGTCGATCAGGTGCTCGAGCACCGGCAGCCATGCCGCGACTGTCTGCGAATCCGGCACGACGATCTCGAGCTTCTCGTTCGGCAGCACCCGCACAGTCCCGGGATCGCGCTTGGTGAGTGGGATCACGACGGCTTCGCGCGAGATGCCGCGACGGTCGAGCACCGTGAAGATCTCCTCGATTTCCGGCAAGCGAATGACCGCCACTCGTTCCTCCTCGGGAATGCCTCTTGCTTATGGTCTCGCCATAGACGTGTGAAATGAGCGGTCCACGTCCGTTTGTGCCGTGGACGGCACATCAGCGTGGCACACGGCGTGTCACGATCGACCACCGTGCCGCTCGAAGCACACCGCGTTACCGCGTTCGATGCATAGCGACGAAACCACCGAGACTCCAGTCGCATGATGGAGATCATCCTCGCCGCCGCCGTCGTGGGAGCGGCATGGGGCGTGTGGCTCGTCGAGCGGCGGCGGCGCTCCCTTGCCGCCGAGATCGCCGGGCTCCGCGCCACGAACCTGAGCCTGAACGAGCGCTGCGTTCGGAAGGACGAGTTCCTGGCCAGCGTCTCCCACGAGCTCCGAACGCCGTTGAACGTCGTGCTCGGCTACGTCGACCTGCTCCTGGATCACTCCTTCGGAACGCTCGAACCCGCGCAACGCGACATCCTCCACCGCATCACGAAGAACGCGAGCAATCTCTCGCATCTCATCAACGATCTGCTCGATCTGTCGCGCATCGAGGCTGGCCGAATGCGTATCGAGATCGAGGACGTCGAGCTCGGCCTGCTGTTCGCCGATCTGACCGCGGTGATGGACGTGCTCCTCGCCGGCCACGACGTCGTGTTTCGCGCCGAGGTCGCAGACCGTTGCGGACGCGTCCGCGCCGATCCCGACCGCCTGAAGCAGATCGTGTCGAACTTGCTCGTCAATGCCGTGAAGTTTACCGAGCGCGGAGCGATCGTCTTGACGGCAAGCCCGACCGGCGAGGGAACGGTCGCCATCGTCGTCGCGGATACCGGCATCGGCATCCCGATCGCCGATCAGCGCGCGATCTTCGAGCCGTTCCAGCAGGCTCACGACCGCCAGCACCGCGCACCTGGCGCGGGCATCGGGCTGTCCGTGTCGTCTCGGCTCGCGATCCTCATGGGCGGCGTGGTCGCGGTCGAGAGCTCACCAGGTGAAGGCGCGCGGTTTACCTTGACGTTGCCCGGCGTCGGGACCGCCGACGAAGCGACGCCCCTCCGCAAAGTATCCTAGCGGGCAGGTCAGCCGGTGCCGCGCTTCAGCGCGAGCCAGTGGAACGCTACGACGACGAGCGCGTGGGTGATGTCGCCGGCGCGGACGAGATCGGGGACGCGCGCGAGCGGTACCAGGACCACCTCGGTTTCCTCGGTCGTGTCGAAGTGCGTGGCGTGCTTCGGCTCGACGTCGTATGCGACGAAGGAGTGGCAGCGGTTGTTCTGGATCGCCGGGTTCGGATGGATGCAGCCGAGCGCTTCCACGCGCTCGGAATCGTAGCCGCTCTCCTCGATCATCTCGCGGCGCGCCGCGACCAGCGGCGACAGGTCGGTGGCATCGACCATGCCGCCCGGGATCTCGAGCGTGCAGTCGCGGATGCCGTGCCGGAACTGTCTGACCATCACGACCTCTTCCGCAGCCGTGATCGGAATGATGTTCACCCAATCCGTCGATTCGAGGATGTGGAAATCGTGCTCTGCGTCGTCACGCGAGAAGCGCGAGCGGTCGCGGCGAATGGTGAAGATGCGGCACGCGTACGCAATCTCGCTCGCCAGCCGCTCCCAGGTGTGAAGGGGTTTCTGCATGCGACGCTCAGTCGGCGGATACGAGACGGCGGTATTCGACCGCCGGGCAGCGATCCATCACGACCCTGACGCCCACGGCGCGTGCTCGCGCCGCCGCCTCTTCATGGATCACTCCGAGCTGGAGCCAGAGGATGCCGGCCGCGACGGCGATCGTATCGTCGACGATCGCCGGTACGAGCTCCGAACGCCTGAAGACGTCCACCATCGTGATCCGTTCCTCGATGTGGCGAAGCGACCCGTAGCAGCGGAGCCCCAGGATCTCGCGCGCCTGCGGGTTCACCGGGATCACCTTGTGGCCCATCGTCTGCAGCGCACGCGCGACCTTGTGGCTGTCGCGATTCGGATCGGGCGAGCAACCGACGACCGCGACCGTCATCGGCGTGGTCAAGATCTCGCGAATCTCGTCGTCCGAGGGATTGCCGAGGCTCATCTCAACCTCCGTGGACACGATCTAGGCCTCGCGGGGCGGGGCCAACCGATCGATGGCCTTCTCGAGGCAACGTCTGATCTGATCGCGGCACGCCCGATAGAAGTCCTCGTCGCGTCCGGCGGGGTCTTCGACATCGGCCGTCTCTCCCGCCGCCTCCCCGAGCGTCAGAACTTCCTTGCCGTCTGCTTCTGGAAAATCCGCCAACATGCGCTTCTGTTCAGCCGTCATCGTGACGATCAGATCGGCCTCGAGCAATCGGTCACGGTGCCGTTTCAAATCGCACGCCATGGTGTCGGGCGAGATCTGGATTGCGTCGTCACGCAAAACGAGCCTGGCGTCCATCGACACCAGGCTCGTATCTCGGGCGTAGGGAGCGACGCCCCCCGACGTCACGACGACGTCGTCGCGCCCTCGTTCCGCCAACATTTTCTTGAGCAACGCCTCGGCGATGATGCTCCGGCTGACGTTGGCGTGACAAACGATCAGGATGCGGCGACGAACGTGCGTCAGCTCAGAGACCTTCGGAGAAGACGTCGTTCATCGTCTCCTTGCGCGTGCCGCCCTTGGCGAGCTCGGCCTTGAGAGCCGTCCCAAGCTCGGCCGCGTCCCACTCGCCGCCCTTCTTCGCCTTGCCGACCGAATGCCAGCCCTGCATCAGCCAGACGGTGCCACCGCCGACACGGAAGATCTCGCCGTGCACGTCCGCGGAGTCGTCGCTCGCGAGCCACGCGACCAGGGGTGCCACGTTCGCGGGGCTGAACACGTCGAACTGCCCTGCGGGAACTTCCTGGCCCATGAGGGCGGCGGTCGCCGGCGTCGCCTCGACCGTGAGGCGGGTACGCGCGACCGGTGCAATCGCATTCACGGTGACGCCGTACTTGGCCATCTCCTTGTCGATGATGACGGAGAATGCCGCGATCGCCGCCTTGGCGGCGCCGTAGTTGCTCTGGCTCGGATTGCCGAGGAGACCGGAGTCGGACGCGGTATTGATGATGCGACCGTTCAGGAGATTGCCGACCTTGTGCTGCTCGCGCCAGTACACGCACGCGTGACGCGTGCACGCGAAGGTGCCCTTCAAGTGGACCGCGATGACCGAGTCCCAGTCTTCCTCGGACATATTGAAGATCATGCGGTCGCGGAGAATGCCCGCGTTGTTCACGACGGCGTTCAGCTTGCCGAACGTGTCGACGGCGCACTCGACGATGCGCTGGGCGCCCTTGAAGTCGCTGACGCTGTCGCCGTTCGCGACGGCGTCGCCGCCCGCCTTCTTGATCTCGTTCACGACGTCTTGCGCCGGCCCGGTGCTCGCGCCACTGCCGTCGAATCCGCCGCCCAGATCGTTGACGACCACCTTGGCGCCGAGCTTCGCCATGAGCAGTGCTTCCTCGCGGCCGATACCGCGACCCGCACCAGTGACTACGACAACTTTGTCGTCGAGAAGCATGAAGAGAACCTCCTTGGGGGGACCCCTGAGCAAGCTTTGGTGGGACGTCGAGTGCGGCATCGTCTGCCCCACGACCCCCGGGTTGTCAAGCTTCCGCGCCGCGTCCTTGTCAATGAAAACCGCGTGTGGCAACGTCCCGCCGTCAATCGCCACGTGGCGTGCCACCACATTTTCTCCGGCGCGCCGTCTCCACCGCGGGCGTGAGCGTCATGACTCGAAAGGAATTCCGGCGACTCGTGACGGAGGTGCTCGAAACGCTACCCGCTGAGTTCGC
The DNA here is from genome assembly GCA_031400185.1 of Polyangiaceae bacterium. Classification (GTDB taxonomy): domain Bacteria; phylum Desulfobacterota; class Binatia; order UTPRO1; family UTPRO1; genus UTPRO1. The sequence continues at coordinate 42,042 of JANNPN010000214.1, read as the reverse complement.
GTCGCGTATCGAGAACGTCGAGGTCGTCGTCGAGGACGAGCCGACCGACGCGCAGATCCGCGATGCGGGTCTCGATCCCGAGGAAGACACCCTTTTCGGTCTCTACGAAGGAATTCCGCTCGAGGAGCGCGGTCACCAATATACGGCGCTCCCGGACAAAATCTCGATCTTCTACCTCCCGATCGTCGAGACCTGTACGTCGACGGCAGAGATTCGCGACGAAATTCGCACTACGGTCCTGCACGAGCTCGCGCATTTCTTCGGCATCGACGACGAGGATCTCGACGAATGGGGCTACTGAGGCCGCGGCCGACCGAGGTCGGCCGCCACAACCAGAAGGGGGTGTGCCATGTCGGTCGTAAAGATCATCGAGCTCGTTGGAGAGTCACCGAAGAGTTGGGACGATGCGATCAAGGTCGTGATCTCCGAGGCGCAGAAGTCGTTGCGGGGCATCACGCGCATCGGCGTGAAGGAGTTCGACGTTCGCATGAACAAGGACAAGGTCGACGTCTTCCGCATTCGGGCCGAAGTCTCGTTCCGCGTCGAGCGCTGACGCTCGCCGTCGGCGCACCCCGCGTCGGCGATGCCGCCTACACCGAGCGTCATGTCGGGCTTTGATCCGGCACGGCGCGCTCGCAACCTCGAGCGTCTCGCCGACGAGACGTTCGACGTGCTGGTCATCGGCGGCGGCATCACCGGCGCGGGCGTCGCACGCGAAGCCGCGCTCCGCGGCCTGAGTGTCGCGCTGGTCGAGGCGCGCGACTTCGCGTCCGGCACGAGCAGCCGCTCGTCCAAGCTGATCCACGGCGGGCTTCGCTACCTCGAGCAAGGCGAGATCGCGCTCGTCCGCGAGGCGGCGACCGAGCGAAAGTCGCTCCGGCGCATCGCGCCGCATCGCACGGCGGTGGCACCCATGTTCCTACCGGTCCACGGCCGGACGAGTGCCGGCGTCTACAAGTTGCGGGTCGGTCTCGCGCTCTACGAGAAGCTCGCGGCCGTCCCGGCGAAGGAGCACCATCGCGTGCTGAGCCGCAGGGAGGCGCTCACCGCCGAGCCCTACCTCACACCGGACCGTCTGCAAGGGGCGATCCTCTACCCCGAGTACCAGACCGACGATGCGCGCCTCGTTTTAGACACGCTCAAGTCGTCGCATCATGCGGGCGCCGTCGTCGCGAACTACGTGCGCGTCACGGCGCTTGGCCCCGCCGGCACGCCGCGGATCGTCACCGTCCACGACCAAGAGAGCGACACGACCTTCGACGTACGCGCCCGCGCCGTCGTGAACGCGAGCGGACCGTGGGTCGACGATATCCGCCGGCTCGACCGCCCGGAGGACAAGCCGAGCCTCCAGCTGACGAAGGGTATCCACGTCGTGTTCCGGGCGAGCGACCTCCCGGCACGTAACTGCGTGGTGATGCGCGCGAGCGACGGTCGCCCGGTGTTCGTGGTGCCGCGCGGCGACCACATCTACGTCGGCACGACCGACACCGAGTACGTCGGGCCGCCGGACGAGCCCGCGATCACGATCGAGGACGTCCTGTATCTCCAGGAGGCGCTGGCGCGCACGTTCAGCGGCATCACGATCGCGCCCGAGCGCGCGATCGGCGCGTGGGCCGGTGTCCGCCCCCTGATCCGAGAGCCCGGAAAGAAGCCGTCCGAAATTTCCCGCAAGGACGAGATCGTCGTGAGCTCCATGGGTCTCGTGACAATCGCGGGCGGCAAGCTGACCGCGTATCGCCGCATGGCCGAGCGCGTGGTCGAGACCGTAGCGCCGCGCGTCGGGAAGTCGCTCCGCCCCTCACGGAGCGCCGCCGAGACGTTGCCCGGCGGCGACCTCGAGGGGGCGGCCGACCTCGACGCGTATGCCGCCCTGCCGTCGGTGCGCGCCGCGTTGGCGGGCATTGCGCCGGAGACATCGACGCGGCTCGTCGCGACTTACGGCAGCGACGCGCTCGAGCTCGCGCGGAATGCTGACGGTCCGGATGCTCTCTCGGTCGTCGCTCCAAACGTGCCGCTCTCGGTCGCCGAAGTCCAGTACGCCATCCGCCACGAGATGGCCTGCACTTTGGTCGACATCTTGGAGCGGCGCACCCGGCTCTCCTATTTTGCGACGGCGTCGGCGCGCGCGGCCGCGCCGGCTGTCGCAGCGATCGCGGCCCGCGAGCTCGCCTGGGACGCGACGCGCCTCGCGCGCGAGATCGAGACGTTCACGCGTCAATGCGACACGCGGCTCGCCTGGCGGACGGATCCGCCGTTGCCAAAGGAGAATGTCTGATGCCCACCTCTGAGAACATCCGAGCAGGCCTCCGCGCCATCGTCGATCCGGCGCACGTGATCGACGACCCCGCCACTCTCACCCGCGCCCGCCGCGACAGCTGGGTCGTCTCCGTCTGGCGAAGCATGCAGGGCGGCCCGATCACGGATCCGGCGTGCGTCGTTCGGCCGACCACCACCGCGGAGGTGAGCGCAATTCTGAAATACGCATGCCGTGAACGCGTAGCGGTCGTCCCGTTTGGGGCGGGGTCCGGCGTGTGCGGCGCGGTCGAGGCGCCCGAGCACTCCGTCGTGGTCGACATGGGGGCAATGCGCACATTGAAGAAGGTTGACGAGGTGGCGCTGCTCGCGACGGTCGAGCCGGGACTCCTCGGTTCGGAGTTCGAGGCCATGCTGAACGAGGCGGGCTACTCGATGGGACATTTCCCGCAGTCGATCGCGTTGTCGTCGGTCGGCGGGTGGGTGGCGACGCGTGCCGCCGGACAGTTCTCGACGAAGTACGGCAACATCGAGGACATGCTCGTGGCCTTCGAGGCAGTGCTCCCAAACGGCGAGGTCGTCCGTACGCGCGCCGTCCCACGGGCGGCGACCGGGCAGGACGTGCGGCATCTCTTTCTCGGCGCCGAAGGAACGACCGGAATTCTGACCGAGCTCACCTACGAGATTCATCCGCTCGCACCGGCAACGGGAAAGCAGGCCATCGCGTTGCCGACGATGCGGGCAGGGCTCGAGGCGCTGCGCCAGATCATGCGGGCGGGATGGCGGCCGGCGGTGCTGCGCCTCTACGACGAGATCGAGGCCGGGCGGTCGTTCGCCGGAGCGGCGAAGGACGGCGAGAGTCTTCTCCTGGTGCTCACCGAAGGCCCGGCGGAGCTCGTCGAGCAGGAGATCGCGGCGAGCGTCCGCATCGCCGCGGCGTCGAGCGGCCGCGCCGTCGGCGCGGATCCGGTGGACAGCTGGCTGCATCACCGGAACGCCGTCCCGGGATTCGAGTACTTCCTCAAGCAAGGCATGGTGGTCGACACGATCGAGGTCGCGTCGACGTGGAACCGGATCGACGACCTCTACACCGGCGTCCTCGCGGGAATGCGCGCAGTGCCCGGCATTCTCGTCGCTTCCGGACACAGCTCGCACAGCTACGGCACCGGCACGAACATCTACTTCACCTTCGCCGGACGGCCGGAGCGTCCGGAGGAGCTCGAGGGCTTGTATTTTGCCATCTGGCGGGCGGCGATGGAGGCGACCCTCGCTGCGGGCGGGACGATTTCGCATCACCATGGCATCGGCCGCATCCGGCGTGACTGGCTCACGCGCGAGCTCGGGTCTGCGTACCCGCTGCTCACCACAATTCGCCGCGCGCTCGACCCTCAGGGCATCATGAATCCCGGCGCGCTCCTGCCGGACGCGAGCGCATGAGCTCTCACGTCCTGGCGATCGACGAGGGCGGCAGCGGCGTTCGGGCGTACGTCTTCGACCACGAGGGACGCGAGGTCGCGACCGCCTATTCAGAGATCCCGCTGACGTGCCCGCGCCCGAGCTGGGTCGAGCACGATGCGACGATCGTTTGGCAGCGGACGCTCGAAGTCACACGCGATGCATTGGCACGCGCGAACGTGCCGGCGAGCGCGGTGGCCGCGCTCGGCCTATGCAATCAGCGCGCGTCAGCAGTGGTGTGGGATGCGGACACCGGCGAGCCGGTGTACCCGGCGATCGGCTGGCAGGATCTCCGCACGGTCGAGCTTTGCAACGAGCTCGGACGGCGCGGCTACCTCCTGAGCCCACTCCAATCCGCGTCGAAGTTCGGCTGGGTGCTCGACAACGTGGCCGGCGCACGGGCGCGCGCCGAGGCAGGGGGGCTTCGCTTCGGCACCATCGACGCGTGGCTCACCTGGAAACTTTCGGGCGGCTCTTCGTACGTCACCGACGACTCGAACGCCTCGTGCACCGGCGTCTACGATTTTCTCACGGGACGATGGGACGAGGCGTTGCTCGAGAGTCTGCGCCTTCCCCTCGCGAGCTTCCCGACCATCGTGTCGACGAGCGCGGTCGCGGGCGAGACCGACGCGCGACTGCTCGGTGCGTCGATTCCGTTGGCCTCGCGAGCCGGTGATCAGCAGGCGGCCATGTTCGGTCAGCTCCGCCTCGAGCCGGGCATGATGAAGATTACGTACGGCACGGCGGCAATGATGGACCTGAACGTCGGCGCGTCGATCCGCCTGTCTCCGCACGGCTGTTTTCCACTGGTGCTCTGGGGTCTCGACGGTGCACGCACCTACTGCCTCGAGGGCAGCGCGGTCACGGTCGGTGCCGCGATGCAGTGGCTCCGGGACGGACTCGGAATCCTCACCGACGTCGCGGAGTCGGAGGCCATCGCGGAAAGCGTCCCCGACAGCGGCGGGGTTTGGTGCGTTCCGGCGTTTCAGGGCCTCGGTACGCCGTACCTCGACCCCAACGTCCGGGCGGTGATCGGCGGCCTGTCGCGCGCGACCGGGCGGGCCCAGGTGATACGTGCCGTGCTCGAGGGGATCGCGTTTCGCTGCGGCGAGGTGATCGATGCGCTCCGCGCCGACGCTCCGGACACGGATCTTGACGTCGTACGCGTGGACGGCGGCGCCGCCCGCAACGATTTCCTCATGCAATATCAGGCGAATGTGAGCGGCGTCCCGATCGAGCGGCCTGTGGTGTTCGACGCGGCCTGTCTTGGGGCCGCGTATCTCGCGGGTCTCGCCACGGGCTTCTGGAAGGACACGGCGGAGGTGGGAAAGACCTGGCGACGCGAGCGGGTCTTCGAGCCGTGTTGGAGCGCCGACGAACGCGCGGAACGAACGGCCCGATGGAAGGCCATCGTCGAGATCGCGCGTCGTCAGCCGTGACGCTCGGCCGACCGCTGCCGACTGGCGACGCCGTCCGTCTGGTCATCTTCGACTGCGACGGTGTGTTGTTCGACTCGTGGAACGCGAACGTCGCGTTCTACGATTCGATCCTAACCGAGCTCGGCGAGCCGCCGCTCGACGCGTCGGGCCGCGAGCTTTGTCACCGCCTTTCCGGGCCGCAACTGTGGTCGCATCTCTTCGAGCACGACCACCCGCTGCTGCGGCGTGCCAAGGAAATCGCGGCACGGGCCGACTACGGTCCGTTCTATCGGCTCATGCGCCCCGTCGCGGAGTTGGAAACGACGCTGTCGCGGCTCGCAGCGCACTGTCCGCTGGCGCTCGCGACGAATCGCGGCCGTACGGTCACCGGCGTGGTCGGGGAGTTCCGCCTCGACAGGTTCCTCTCGCATTGGGTCGGCATCCTCGACGTCGCGCACCCGAAGCCGGCTCCCGACATGCTGCTCGCCTGCCTCGAGCGTACGGGCATCGCCGCCGACGGTGCAGTCTTCGTTGGCGACACCTCCAGCGATTGCGCCGCAGCGACGGCCGCGGAGATCGCGTACGTCGGGATCGGAACCGAGAGCGGCGCGGCGTACAGGATCTCGGAGCTCCGTGAGTTGCCGGCGCTCCTCCGCATCGCGCTGCGGGACGGCGCGTCCTAGCGAACCCTGGCCTCCATCGAGGGCCTCAGCGTTGCACGACACGCGTCGGCAAATCGACCTGGGCGGCCATCGTACGGGCGGCCGTCTCGGCCTGCCTCCGGTTCGCATAGGGACCGACCTGTACGCGGTAGCGCACGCGCCGATTCTTGCCGCGGCCGGCACTCAGCCGATCGATGGCGACGTCGAACCCGCGCCGCCTGAGTGCGCGCTGCAGCCGTTCGGCACGCTCCTTCTGATCGAAGACGCCAACATGGATCGCGTATTGGCGGGTCGATTCGGCCTTGGCGGTCGCACGCGAGAACGCGCTCGCTCCGCGACGGCCGGCCGTCCCCGTCCCTGAAGGGTTACGATTGACGGCCTGCCGGCGCTTCACGCGGGGATCCACCTCCGGCGGCAAGTCGTCGCCGAAGCCGAACTCGAGCAGGCGGCGCGTGTCCCCCCAGAGGTCCCGCGAGCCCATGAGGGCCACGATGATCTCGCGACCGTTGTAGCTGCCGGATCCGACGAAGCACTTTTTGGCGGCGATCGTGTACCCCGTCTTGCCGATCACGGGGATGCGATAGGAATCCAGCAGGCGGTTGTGGCTGCGGAGCGCGATCCGTCGCGTGCTGTTCTCGACGCCCACGACGACCGCTTTCGTACCGAGGATCTCCCGGAACTTCGGCACCGCGAGCGCATAGCGGAAGATCGTCGAGAGGTCGCGGACGGTGGAGTAGTGGCCGTCCTGCGTGAGACCGTGGGGATTTTCGAAGCGGGTGCGGGTCGCTCCGACCAGATGCGCCCGCCGCGTCATACGATCGCCGAATGCGTCGACGGATCCAGCCAGGTGCTCGGCGATCGCGATGCTGGCATCGTTCGCCGAGTTCAACAGGATGGCGTAGACGAGGTCCTCGAGCAGCAGGCGCTGCCCCGGCCGCAAGTGGACTTTGCTCGGCGCCACCATGCATGCCTCGGGACTCGCCGACACGCGATCGCGGAGGTGGCCGCTCTCGAGCGCCAGGATCGCCGTCATGACCTTGGTGGTACTCGCGGGCGGCAATTGCGCGTCGGGATCCTGCGCCCATAGGACGCTGCCGTTCCCGGCGTCCACGATGATCGCCGATTTCGCGGTCACGCGGGGCCCGTCTGTGCTCGTCGCCGCAGCTACCTGCGACGCAAACAACGTCGCGGCTACGGCCACCCCCCACACCCTCCGACTACCGATTTGCATCGACAACCTCCCGACGAGCTTCGCCACCGCGTGGCGCCGACACTATTTCACAGGCGGTTCATGCTCGACAAGGAATGCTCCTTGCTCCAAAGTGCCGCGCTGATGAGGAACGTCGCGGTGCCGAGATGGGGAATGCGGCGATGGGGAGGGGGACGGGTCGTGCCGACGATGGCCGCCGTCGGCATCGCGCTGTGCTGCTGCCTCGGGGCGGCTGATGCGTCGGCGTCGCGCTGGACCGAGGAGAGCTTCGCGAACCGCATCCCTACTCGCTACCCACTGAGGATGGGCGTGGGCAGCTCCGAAGTGAGCGTCGTCGGAAGCCTAGAGACGTATGTCGTCGAGGAAGGCGATACGCTCCTGGACGTCGGCCGGCATTTCGATCTCGGGTACAACGAGATGACGTCCGCGAACCCGGGCGTCGATCCGTGGATGCCCTCGCCCAGGGAAGTTCTAGTGATTCCGACGGAGTTCGTACTGCCGGAAGCGCGACAGCTGGGCGTGGTCGTGAACATTCCGGAGATGCGCCTCTACCATTTCCAGGATGGCTCGCTCACGACGTACCCGGTCGGACTTGGTCGTGACGACTGGCGGACGCCCGAAGGCACCTTCAAGATCCGCGGGAAGACCGAGAACCCTACCTGGGTCATCCCCGAATCCATTCGCGCCGAGCACATCCGCGAGCGCAATGACCCTCGAACCTTCATTGCCGGAGGCGATCCGGAGAACCCCCTAGGATTGTTCCGCCTCGAGCTGACGCTTCCCCTGTATGCGCTGCATGGATCGAACATGCCGTGGGGCGTCGGCATGCAGGTGAGCCACGGCTGCATCCGGCTCTACAACGAGGACATCGCGATTCTCTTTCGCGAAGCGCGTGTGGGAAGCCCCGGCGAGTTCCTCTACCAGCCGGTGAAGGTCGGCTCGCGAGACGGCGAGATCTTCGTCGAGGTGCATCCGGACATCTACGGGCTACGAGGCAACCTCGAAGACAACGCCAGGCAGATTCTCGAGCGTAAAGGATGGACGGACAGGATTGACCAGGCTCGCTTGCAGCGAGCAGTGCGAGATCAGGCGGGATTGCCGATGTCGATCTCGCATCCGCTGGAACAGTGACGGCCGAGACGCGGTGATCCCGCGCTCGGCCGCCGACCGTCACGCGGTTGCGTTCTGAAGCGCGTGTTCGTAGTGTTCGCTGCTCTGCTGAGCAACCCGGACCGCCACGCTGCGGCGCAAACGGTCCAGCCCCGAGCGGAGGTAATCGGCATTCATCTCGAGGACGTCGCAGATGTTCTCGAAAGCGAATAGCCAGGTGCGATCGCTCGACGAGAACCACTCTTTGGCCTCAAGGAAGCACGCTTGTTCGCGCGGGTCGCAGGCCGCCGCGTGTTTCCGGTAGCTGTCGACCGCGTCCTCAAGAACCGCCAGCATGAGCCGGCGCTCTCCCTCCACAGCCCTGCCACGACGAAAAGCCGCAAAGTATTGATTCGGCAGAAGAATGTCAGGCTCGAACAGCCCCGCTCCGGTACCGCCTTCTGATTTCTTTCCCCTTGCTTGCATTACCCGTTCCCCCTTGGATGCCGCGTTGCGGCAAAGTACTAGCGCGGGAGGAAACGTCGATGAAATGAAAAAGCTTACGATCAACCATTAGGGCATCTTATGCTAATGTGCTCCATTCTGGAGCTTCCGCCTCACCAGATCTGCTTCGTTTCGGAGCGCTGTTTGCAACCGCGGATTGCGCGTCCGCGCGTACGTTGACTCCAACATGCCGAGTTGACCGCGCAAAATTCGGAGCCGACTATCCACTGCGGTTGGAGTGCGAAATTGAGCTGGGTCGGTAGTGGGCTCGACACGACGAAATCCTCGCTTGCGGATGATCCCCAGGAAGATTCCGAGCACCCGGTGACCGTTCAGCTGTGACGTGCAACTGATGACATAGCGTCCGTTTGCCGCAGCCAGCACGCACGATTCCGGAGCGTACGTTTCGGCTTCCTCAACGAGCACGTAGTCGCCCCGCGTGAGTCCGGCGTCCTCCACCGCAGCACGTACGAAGAAGGCACGGATGTTTCCGCGACGCGCGTGCGACGATGATACGCGCGGCGGCAAGAGGAACCCCACCTCCTCGAGGTCGGAGGCGGGTAGGACCCCACGAAGCTCGAGTTGTGTTCCGTTGGTGACGGTAAAGGGGGTGCGTTCGAAGGGCGCGTCCCGGTCGAACCTTTGAGCAGCTCTCATGCTCCCGAGCGTAGACGACGCGGGCGCGAGCTCAAACGACCTCCGCAGCCGTTGTCATCCCTGCCGGTGCCGGCGAGGCGGGCGACGAGCTTATTCCGGCAGACGATACGTGGCGTGCTCGATCAACCGACCGACGTCGCGGTTCCACGGACCGTCCCAGAGTGCGGCGAGGCTCCGTCCGAGCGAGTTGCCGTGGCGGACGAGCTCTTCCATTCGATGGAGATAGATGCGCTCGTCCTCGCCCTTTTCGTTCACCTGGTTCTGCCGCCTGAGACCCGACGCACCGATCTCCACGAGCTCGCGCGCGAGGTCGGACAACGAAATCTTACGAATCCGCGCATGCAGTCCTTCGCGGTGCGCATCGCGGTAGATCGCGAGACGTTCCTCCCAGGTCCACGAGCGGACGAGATCCCAGGCGCCCTCGAGCGAGTCGCGCTCGTAGAGGATACCCTTCAGGAGCGCGGGCAGCGCGAGCATCATTTCGGGAGGCTGGCTGTCGACGCTGCGCACCTCCAGGTAGCGCTTCAGGCGAACCTCCGGGAAGAGCGTCGTGAGATGCAATGCCCAGTCCTCGAGTGTCGCGCGCTCGGTTCCCCAACCCTCTGTGAGGAACTGTCGGAACGTCCGATGCGTCTCGACGTACTCGCCGTTTCTGATGATGAAATACATCGGGACGTCGAGCGCCCACTGGACGTAGTCGTCGATGCCCGCGTCGGGTGAGAAGGCGAACTCGAGCATGCCGGAACGCGCCGAGTCGGTATCCGTCCAGATGTGCCCGCGCAGCGTCATGAACCCGTTCGATCGGCCTTCGGAGATCGACGAGTTCGCGAACATCGCCGAGATCAGCGGAACCAGACCCATCGCGACGCGGAACTTTCGCATCGCATCGATCTCGTCGCCGAAATCGAAGTTCGCTTGGACGGTCGCTGTCTGCTTCATCATGCGCTGTCCCAGCGTACCGACCTGCGTCATGTACGGGCCCATGATCCCGTAACGACGCTTCGGAACCCATTCGATCTCGTCGACGCGGCTCACCGGTTGGATACCGAGCCCGAGGAAAACAATGTCGAGATCCGCCGCGACGGTCACGATCTCCTGGATGTGCTCCATGAGCTCGCGATGGGCGCAGTGGATGCTCGCGCATTGCTCGCCGCTGAGCTCCAGTTGCCCGCCAGGCTCGACCGTGATGTTGGCGTCGCGCCCGATGAGTGCAATCGTCCGACCGCGCTCCTTCTTGGGCTGCCAGCCGAACCGTTCCGCCAACCGATCGAGAACGGCTTCGATCCCGCGTTTGCCGCTGAATGGCGCAGCAACACCGCTTTCCTTCAGGACGCCGACCTTCTCGTACTCCGTTCCAACCCGCCAATCGGCTGGCGGCTTGGCGCCGGCGGCCACGTACTCGACGAGCTCGGTCACAGCGCCGATTGGCTGACGGATGCTCGGGTCGTCACCTGGTTTGAACTCCGACATCGGAGCGCGGAAGCTACCAGATCGCCGACTCGTGGCAACGCGGTCGGATTGAGCTCATTCTCGGACCGGAGGACGGCGACCTCCGATAGAGTTGTCTCGTTTCACAGCATCATGGTGGTGTTCTGCGTCCACGGCATCCGAGTGGATCGATCCGGTGCACCAGCACCGATCGGATCGAACTGCTGCTGTTACCCGTACTTGAGATGCAACTGACGACGCTGGCACGCGGTCTGCTGAGGCGTCGGGTGCACGGTCGAACAGGACCCGGCCGGAGGAGGACCATCCCATGGAGTTGCGTAGCGCAGTGACCGAAGAGCGGACTGCCACTCCCCTCGAGCCCGACACTCTAGTGCCGGCGCAATACTTCGATCGCGTAGGATCGGATGCGGCGTTTCAGCCCGAGAAGCGGCTGATGCTCGCGGTCCTAGAAGAGGCGATCGCGACCTTTCAGCGGCACGTGATCGCGGAGAACCGTCGGAGCCAGCGGCTAGTCGAAGAGGTCGAAGCCTGGATGGCGGGCGCCGAAGCCGATTGGCCCTTCTCGTTCGAGAACGTGTGCGCCGCGCTCGAGCTGGAGCCCGAGTATCTCCGCAGCGGCATGGCCCGGTGGAAGAGCGCCGAACTCAGCCGCGTCCGTCAGGGTCAGCCGACCCTCTATCGGTTCCCATTCCGCCGTGTGAACGGGCGACGGCACAGCATCACCGGTCCGCGCGAGTACCTCAAGAAGTCGGCGTAGCGCGACATCTTCGTGGCCGAAAGGGCACGACTCCCGCGGGGGGTCGTGCCCTTTTCGTTTGTGCCGATCAGTGACCGAGAGGCGCGGCGCTGGTCGCGTCGTCGAAGAAGACCTCGCCGTCGAAGATCAAGGCTTCGACCACGTTGTTGAGACGGTCGAGCGGAGTGCCGTCGAGGCGGTAGTGGCGTACGCCACGTTTCATCGCATCCGAGAGCTCGATCAGGAGGAATAGGGTCTCGTACGAGTTCCTGAAGTCGAGGTGCATGTCGCTGAGGAGGGCGGGACGACTCTGGGGAGTGGTGGTGGGCTGGCCGAACATGAGGTGTTGCTCCTCTCGCAGGTGCGATTGACTGCGAGTCATGTTGACCAAGTTCCGTGCCACCCTCCGCCGCACCGATCCCGTCCGGAAAGAGGGTCTTCGGAGAGAGCCCTCCAACGTCCGTCTCGACCGTCCGTCCCCTTGAAATATTCGCGAAACCGATGGGTTGGTGGCCGCTGCGGCGGCGGCGCATACGCAGGCGCAGCGCGATCGCGTCTGAGACATGCCTGAGCGCCTGCGTGTGGCGACGATCGGTGGCGTCCGCGGGGACGATCGTGCAGACGTGCGCCGATCCCGAAAACAATGCGCGGACACCCGATCCACCGGGGATGGGTGTCCGCGCTCATGGAGGTGGTCGGGTTACTTGCGCAGGCGGCGATGGAAGTCTTCTTCCATCCGACTACTGAACTGCTCGGCTTGAACAGCCAGTCGCTCGGCGGCGACTGCGGCGCGTTCGGCTTGCAGCGCCGTCGCCATCGCGCGATCGGCGGCGAGCTCCGCGCGCCGGGCCGGATCGTGCGCGAGGTAGGCTTCCTCGATGCGAGCACGATCCACGGCTACAATGGGCCGCTCGAACAGGCGGAGGCTCACATGCGGTCGGCCTAGAATGAATGCGTGCGTGAACGCCACCTCGCGGTCGAGACGGAGGTAGTACAGACGCAGCTCGTACGAATCGAGCGGCAGGTCGCTATCGACCTCGACCACCTCGGCCCAATCCGGATAGCCACGCAGCGTGATGAACGTACGGAGCTCGAGATTCGTCTCGACGTATCGCTCGAATCCACGCTCTCCGAGCGGCCGTCCGGGTCCGATAGCCACTGAAGTCGCGAAAGATGGAGTCGCGAGCGTCAGCATACCCAGCGCAGCGATCACCGTCCTCATAGCCCTTCGCATGTGCAACCTCCTCGGTTTCGCTCTCCTTGAACCTATACCAGCGTGGACCATGCTGTCAGTAGCCGAAATGCCAAGCTTGCGGGGCCGGCTCACGATTGGCTAAAGTCCCGCCCCGCGCGTGATGCGTGCCCTTGATTCATCCTCCCTTAGGAGCGCCATTTTGGGTCGCCGGACGCCTGGCCTGTTTGCATGAGCACAGGCTACCTGCTGCTCGCGGCGCTCCTGGTCTTCCTGAACGCTTTCTTCGTTGCTGCGGAGTTTGCGATCGTCAAAGTTCGCTCGACTCGCGTCCAGGAGCTTGTCCGCGAGAACGTACGAGGCTCCGCCGCGGTGCAGAGCGCGATCCAGAACCTCGACGCGTATCTGTCCGCAACCCAGCTCGGCATTACCCTCGCGAGCCTCGGCCTCGGGTGGATAGGAGAGCCGGCATTCGCAAGCCTGGTCACCCCATTGCTCGGCGCGCTCGGTATCTGGTCCGAGACCGTGGTCCACACCATCTCGCTCACGATCGCGTTCGCGTTGATCACGTTTTTGCACATCGTCCTGGGCGAATTGGCTCCGAAGTCGTTCGCGATCCGCCGCCCGGAGGAGATGTCGCTGTTTGTGGCGACGCCGCTGCGACTGTTCTACAGGGTCTTCTACCCGGCTCTATACTTCCTGAACGCATCCTCGAACTTTTTCCTGCGCATGTTCCGCATCACGCCGGCCACCGAATCCGAGCTGGCACACTCGGAGGAGGAGCTGCGCTTGCTGCTGGCGGAATCCCACCGTACCGGAACGCTCTCCGCTTCGAAGCGGAAGCTTCTGGAGAACGTCTTCGACTACACGCGGCGGTCGGCCAAGCACATCATGGTACCGCGCGCCGACATCGTGCATTTGAGCCTCAAGAAATCCCTCGCGCAGAACCTCGAGACGATTCGCCAGACCCAACACACGCGGTATCCTCTCTGCAGCGACGACATCGACCACGTAATAGGAATGATCCATGCGAAAGACCTGTTCCAGCCTGCCGAGGGACTACTCGACTCCCAAGATCTCCTGAAGTTGAAGCGCGACATGTTGTTCGTGCCCGAAAGCCGCCCGCTCGAGCTCCTGCAACGCGACTTCCAGCAGCGACGGGTCCACATGGCAATCGTCGTCGACGAGTACGGCGGCACCTCGGGTCTCGTGACCTTCGAGGATGTGCTCGAGGAGATCGTCGGGGAGATCCAAGACGAGTTCGACACCGAGGCGCCGCGCATGCAGTCGACGCCCGAGGGCTATGTCGTCGACGGCCTCGTGCTCCTGGAGGAGATCGCCGCCCGGCTCGGCTTCGAGCCGCCCGAGCACGAGAGCTCGACGCTCGGGGGTTTCGTGATCGCGCGGCTCGGCCGGATCGCGCGCATCGGAGATCTCGTGGCGATCGCCGGGTTCACCGCGAAGGTCATCGAGATGAAGGGTCGCCGCGTGAGCAAAGTTCTCCTCACGCCGTCCCAGCCAGAAACGCCGCGTGAGCAGACCCCGGCGGCGCGGAGCTAGCACAAGCACCGGCTCAGGACGAACCTATCGCGGTAAGCATGTGATCGACGCGCTTGCGCGTGCGGCGCAACACCCGAACCAGTTTCTGTCGCTCCGTCTCGCTCAGGTCGGTCGCTTCGAAATCCCGGAGCTTGCGGTTCACCCGACGCGCGGCCGCCATCACCTCGCGAGCACGCTCGGCCCCGGTCTCCGTGCGCCGGGATTCGCGAAACTTGTGGACGGAGATGTTGGCGAGCTTGACGCGCCGCCAGAGCTTCAGCATCTCGATTTCCGATTCCTGACGAGCGATGGTCATCAGGATCTCGCGCGAAATCGACGGGTAGCGGTGCAGCTCGGCTTTCACCTCGGCCGGAAGACGCGTCAGAACGAGCGTGTTCGAAACGTATGGGCGGCTCTTGTGGAGCAGTTGCGCGAGGGCTTGGTGCGTGTAGCCGTAGCGGGCAACCATCGCTCCGAGGCCTTCGGCTTCTTCGAGCGCCGTCAAATCCTCGCGCTGAAGGTTCTCGATCAGCGCGATCTCGTTCGGATCGTCGTCGCGGACGATCGCCGGCATAACCGTCAGACCGGCGGCTTTGGCCGCACGGTAGCGGCGCTCACCGGCCATGATCAAATAGCCGTCACCCTCGTGCTTGACGATGATCGGCTGCAGCACTCCGCGCTGACGCACGGACTCAGTGAGCTCATCGAGACCGGCGGGGTCGATGAATCTCCGCGGTTGTTGAGGATTGGGGTGGAGCTGCTCGATCGGGATCGCGGCCAACAAGATGCGCTGGCCGCTCATGAACTGACCCGCCGCGAACGCTACACCTCTTGCTGCTCCAGAAACTGCTTCCACCGCAGCCTCCTTTCCCCACCACCACGTCGAGCCAGGAAATCCGGAGCTTCAGAGCGTCGGTTGAATCGACCATACCCCAAAGCTCCGCCAATGCCCAAGCGATTTCTGCAGCCCCAAAAAACCGCGAGGAGCGGAAACCATCCCGCTCCTCGCGTCTGCTAGGTCATTGGACGCTGCGCGTCCGTTTGCCCTCGCCGTCAGCCCGGGATCTTGCCCTGCAGGAAGAACGCGATCACCAGCGCGTAGAGACAGAGTGCTTCCATGAGCGCCAGGCCGATGATCATCGGCACGAAGATGCGGTCGGCAGAGTTCGGGTTCCGGCCGATGCTTTCCATCGCGGCGGCGGTCGCACGACCCTGACCGAGACCGACGCCGAGCGCCGCGATCCCGATCCCGAGGCCCGCGCCGAGGGCGATCAAGCCCCCCGCGTCGGCACCGCCGTCCTGGGCGAAGCTCGGGGTCGCGATGCTCATGAAACCGATGACGGCAAGAAAGAACCACACGATTCTCGACATATGCACAGCCCTCCTAGTTAAGATCCGCATTCTGCCGCCCGCACCTTCTCTTTCCTCTTCCACCTGCGGCGCCGTGCGAACCGGATGAAGCGGGAATGCCTAGTGGTCGTGGCTGATGGCGAGCCCGACGTACACCATGGTGAGCAAGGTGAACACGAGCGCCTGCACCAGCGAGACGAAGGTACCGAGCAAATAGAAAATCACGGGAATCAGCACCTTCGTGAGATCGGTGAAGATCCCGAGCAGCAGGTGATCGGCGAACATGTTGCCGTAGAGCCGAATCGCCAGAGACGCGGGCCTGAACAAATGGCTGAACAGCTCGACGACGATCATGAGGGGCGCGAGGAGCAGCAGGGGACCCATGAATTGCTTCAGGTACGCCAACCCGTGCGCCTGCAGGCCATAGAAGTTGTACGCGACGAACGACACGACCCCGAGCGCGAGCGTCACGTTGAAGTTGTCGGTCGGCGGCGTGAATCCCGGGATCAAACCGATCAGGTTCGATGCGAGAATGAAGACGAAAAAGCTCGCGAAGAGCGGGACGTACTTCGGACCGTCATGCCCGATGACGCTCTCGGAGAGGTTCGTGATGAACTCCGTGATCACCTCACCGACGTTTCGCGCCGAGAACCCCTCGTCGGGAACCGTGACGTCGGCCGTCGCGGCGAGTTGCTGCCGCGCCCGTAGCGCGAACAACAAGAGGCCGACCATGACCAAGAGCGCTGTCGCCGTGTGCGGCTCGAGCGCCATCAACCCCGGAATCTGCTGGACCCAGGAAAACCCGTGCTCCATCTACGCTTCTCCTACTTCGCTCTGAGGTACCGCGAGACACGCGTCGATCACGATGGCCGCCGGCAACGCGGTGACGCCGATCGCGAACGAGACGCCGCTCACCAGCGATCCAGGCAGAAGTAACGCGACGGCAGGAACGGTGACCAGCACCAGTGACTTGGCAAGCGCCATCGGCACAATGTGTTCCTTAGCGGGCTTGCGCGCCAGCATCGCGGCTACGAGCCCTCGAATCACGACGAAATCGAGCCAGGCTGCCATGCCACCGAGGACGATGCCGAACGGGGTGGTGAACCCGACGGTCAGGGCGATCACGGCCACTATGGTCGTGATCGACAACACCAGACCCTGGATGCGATTCAGGCGAACGTTCATTGGTTGCGTTGCAGGCGCTGAAGAATCTGGATCATGCGGTAGAATCCGATCACGGTGCCAGCGATCGTCATGGTGAGGACCAGCCACGGCTCGGTTCGGAGCCAGCCGTCTAGCGCACTGCCGACGAAAACTCCAGCCAGTATGGACCCGATGAACTCAAACGCGACCGCCGAATACTTGGCATAGCGAAAGAAGGCGGATTCGTTGCCTGGATCGCCGGTCCTAGGCACGGCTCACTCGAGCGACTGCAAGGTTTCGACCGCCGCGGCGACAAACGCGTCGACGTCCGCTTCCGTGTGCGCCAGCGACACGAAGGACGCCTCGAACGGCGAGGGGGGGAGGTAGAAGCCTCGCTCGAGCATGCCGTAAAAGAACCGTCGGAAGCGGTCCCGGTCTGCACGCTCCACCTCGACCAGGTTCGCCGCGGATTCGACGCCGAATAAGAGGGTGAACATCGATCCGACCCGTTGCACGCAGCCGACGATGCCCGTCCGGCGCAATGCTTCTTCGAGCCCGGCCGCAATGTGCCTTCCCATCGTCTCGAGACGGCCAAAAGCCTTTGCATCGAGTACGCCGAGCGTCGCGTTTCCCGCGGCCATGGTCACGGGGTTCCCGGAGAGCGTTCCTGCTTGGTAGACGGGCCCGAGCGGGGCGAGCAACTCCATGACGTCGCGTCGTCCACCGAACGCGCCTACGGGTAGGCCGCCCCCGATGATCTTGCCGAGACACGTAAGGTCTGGCTCGATCCCGAGGAGCGCTTGAGCTCCGCCGCGCGCGACACGGAAGCCGGAGATCACCTCGTCGAAGATCAGCAGGGTACCGTGGTTCCGCGTCGCTTCCCGCAGACGCTCGAGGAAACCGGGCGCGGGGGGGACGACGCCCATGTTGGCCGCGATCGGCTCGACGATGACCGCCGCGAGCTCGTTGCCGTACGCCTCGAGATACGCCTCGGCCTCGGCCGAATTGAACGCCGCGACGAGCGTGTTCGAGGCCACCGACTCCGGGACTCCTGCGCTGTCGGGTACTCCGAACGTGAGCGCCCCAGAGCCGGCTCGAGCCAACAGGCCGTCGGAATGCCCGTGATAGCACCCGGCGAACTTGAGGATCTTCGGCCGCCCGGTGAACGCGCGAGCGACGCGGATCGCGGACATCGTCGCCTCGGTGCCGGAGTTCACCATGCGGATGCGCTGAATCGACGGCATCGCTTCGGTGATGGCTCGCCCGAGCGCGATCTCTGCGGGCGTCGGCGCGCCGAAGCCGAGACCCGACGCGACGGCTCGATTCACTGCGGCGACGACGTCGGGATGCGCGTGGCCGGCGATCGCGGCGCCCCACGACCCGACGAAATCGCGGTATGTGCGTCCGTCCGCATCGGTGATGGTCGCACCGCGCGCACGCGAGATGAAAAGCGGTGTCCCGTCAACGTTCCGCCACGCGCGTACGGGGCTGTTGACGCCCCCGGGAAAGAGCCGGGACGCTTCGTCGTAGAGCTTTGTCGAGAGCGTCGTCACAGCGACACGGAAAGCGCGGCGAGCGCGAGGTGCTGCAGGTACCACTGCGGTCAGAGGCAATCAACGTGCGCCGCTCCGCGCCGGTCGCGAAGATTTTTGCTTGCGAACCCCCGGCAAAGCGTCTACAGATCCGCGTCTCGCCGTTCCTGGGTCTGCCCTGTGACACGACATTGGCTGCGGACGCGATGAGCCGCCCGGCACCCGTTGAAGATGCGCCCGATCTCGCGTGGCAGCGTGCACGTGAGATCTTGTTGGCTCGCTTCGGACGCGAAGCGTTCCAATCCGGCGTCGAGACGTTACGGTTCGCCGGCATGGACGGCGACGAGCTCCGACTGGTTGCGCCGACGACAACTGCCGCGAGCTGGATGACGTTGCACTATCCCGGCGGTCTCGAGGATGCGATGCGCGCAGTCGGGAAGCCGTGCCGCGTGAGCGTAATCGTCGCGGGCCGTGCGCAAGGCGAGCTTTTCCCTGGCGACGCGCCTGCGGGCAAACGACGCCCGATCCGGTTCGGCGCCCTGGTGCCGCGGTATACCTTCGCAACTTTCGTGGTCGGGGCGAGCAACCAGTTCGCGAACGCCGCGTGCAAAGCGGTCGCCGCCCAACCTGGACACCACTACAATCCGCTCTTCCTCTACGGCGGCGTCGGGCTCGGCAAGACCCACCTCGCGAATGCGATCGGTCACGCCGCCCTCGAGGCCGACTCCGAGACACGCGTCGCGTATCTGAGCGCCGAAGTGTTCATGACCCAACTGATCACAGCGCTCCGCCGCGACCGGATGGAGGAGTTCAAATCCACGTTTCGGAAGATCGATATCCTGATCGTCGACGACGTGCAGTTCCTGGCGAACCGCGAGCGCACGCAGGAAGAGTTCTTCCACACCTTCAACGCTCTGCACGAGTCGCACAAGCAGATCATCCTCACGTCCGACACGGTACCGAAGGACATCCCCGGCCTGGAGGAACGTCTGCGCAATCGCTTCGAGTGGGGGCTCATCGCCGATGTTCAGCCGCCGGACATGGAGACCCGCGTCGCGATCCTCGAGAAGAAGGCCGAAATTGACGGTCTCGAGCTTCCGCGTGAGGTCGCCATCCACCTCGCTTCGAAGATCGACTCGAACGTCCGTGAGCTCGAAGGGTGCCTGACGCGTCTTTCGGCTTTCGCCTCGCTCTCCAAGACCGCCATCACCGTGGATTTCGCCCGCCACGTCCTCCAGGATCTCCTGCGCGACCGGTCGACCGTGAGCATCGAGACCATCCAACGCGTCGTGTGCGAGCATCACGGTATTCGTCTCGGCGACCTGCTCTCGCAGAAGCGGACACGCAACATCGCGTTCCCACGCCAGATCGCGATGTTTCTCGCCCGCAAGCTCACCGGGTCGTCATTCCCCGTCATCGGCGAGCGCTTCGGTGGGCGCGACCACTCGACCGTCATTCACGGGAACAACACGATCGAGCGCCGTCTCAAGGACGACCACCAGCTCCGCGCGGTGATCGACGAGCTCGAACGACTCGCGCGAACGAAATCCTGACTGCCTGTGGATGATCGTTGGATGGCGTGGGGATTCTCGCTGGAGCCCCTGGGGACACGGACGACCAGACGTCGTGCGTTGGCTTCATCGTGGGTGCTCCGTCCACCGGCGTGCACAAGTGAAACGCTGCGACCTTCGCTAGTTGGCCCCTGTATCCACCGAATCCGCGTGCCTACTACTACTAGCTCTTCTAATTTACTTCTCTAAAGACACTAGGCTACAAAGGCTCGCTTTCTTACCGAGGGACCCTGGACGATGGATCTTCGCGTCGAAAAGAACGACTTCTTGCAAGGCCTCTACCTGACCCAAGGAGTCGTCGAGAAGCGCAACACGCTTCCGATCCTCGCGAACGTCCTGATCGAGGCCACTGGAGCTGACATTCAACTGACCGCCACCGACCTGGAAGTCGGCGTTCGCCGATCGTGTCGGGGAAAGGTCGCACAGGCGGGCTCGATCACCCTGAACGCGCGGAAGCTCTACGAGATCGTTCGCGAGCTTCCGAGCGACGAGGTGGTCCTGAAGGCCGGCGGCGGGAGCGTCGAGGTGACGGGCGGCCGCGCTCGGTACCGTATGCTTTCGATCGACCCGAAGGATTTCCCGAGCATTCCAGCAGCGACTCCCGCGGCGAAAAAGGGCACGGTGGTAATGCATCTCCCGAGTGACGCGCTTGGCGAGATGATCGAGAAGACGCTGTTCGCGGTCTCCACCGACGAGACCCGTTTGAGTCTCGGCGGCGTGTTCATCGAAAGCGTCGAGAAGAACCAGGTCCGCATGGTGGCGACCGACGGCCACCGGCTTGCTCTCGTCGAACGCGAGGTCACGGGAGTCGAGATCAAGCCCGGGGTCATTCTGCCGCGGAAGGGTCTCGTCGAAGCGCGTCGTCTGCTCGAAGTCGGCGACGGCGAGATCAGCTTCTCGATCGGCGGAAATCTCGCTCGGATCGAGCGCGCCGGCGTCGAGCTGTTCATGCGCCTGATCGAGGGTGAGTTCCCCGACTACCGGCAGGTGATTCCGAAAGAAAGCAAGCGACATGTCAGAGTCGGGAGCGCAGAGCTGCTTGGTGCGCTGCGCCGCGTGTCGATTCTCTCCAGCGAACGTGCCCGAGGCGTGAAGCTCCGCGTCGAGAACGGGCTGCTCGAGGTTGCAACGACCAACCCCGACATTGGTGAGGCCCGCGAGGAGCTCGAGGCAGACTACGCCGGCGACGAGTTCGCGATCGGGTTCAACGCTCGCTATTTGCTCGACGTGCTGCAACTGAGCGGCGTGTCCGGCATCGTCGAGATCGGCCTCACCGACGAGGTGAGCCCCGGAATCCTGCGCATGCAGGAGGATGAAACCTACTCCTACGTTGTCATGCCGATGCGGCTCTAAGCCGCGGATGTAGAAGGCGGAAAGCTTTACCCTTCGGCACCCGCTTGCTAGGCTGCAGGTGAGGGGATGGAGCGGGGTTTGGGAGGGCCGTGGGTCGGCCCCGTCGCGCTAGTACCCTATCGAAAATCGACGAATGGCTGAGAACATTTCACCCGATACCTCCACCTACAGCGCCGACAACATCAAGGTTCTGGAGGGCCTCGAGGCCGTTCAAAAGCGGCCTGGGATGTACATCGGCGACACCGGCGAACGAGGCCTTCATCACCTCGTGTTCGAGGTCGTCGACAACTCGATCGACGAGGCGCTCGGCGGTCACTGCAATCGCATCGACGTGACCATCCACATCGAGAACAGCGTCACGGTCGAGGACAACGGTCGCGGTATTCCCGTCGACATGCATCCGACCGAGAAGATCTCGGCTGCCGAAGTGGTCCTCACGAAACTTCACGCGGGCGGCAAGTTCGACAAGGGTGCCTATCGCGTCTCCGGCGGCTTGCACGGGGTCGGCATCTCGGTCGTGAACGCGCTCTCGGAGTATCTTGAGGTCGAGATCAAGCGGGAGAATAAGGTCTACTTCCAGCGGTACCGGCGCGGAGCGCCGGAAGGCCGGCTACAAGAAGTCGGCACGACCCAGCAACGCGGCACCAAGGTCACCTTCAAGCCCGACACGCTCATCTTCGAGGTGCACGACTTCAGCTTCGACGTGTTGGCACAGCGTCTTCGCGAGCTCGCGTTCCTGAACCAAGGCGTCCAGATCTCGCTGCAGGACGAGCGCGACCAGAAGCGGCACGAGTTCCACTACAAGGGCGGCATCGTCGAGTTCGTCGAGCATCTGAACTCGACGAAGACTCCGATCCACCCCGTCATCTACCTCGAAGGGCAGCGCGAAGGTGTGGAGATGCAGCTCGCGATGCAGTGGAACGAGGGCTACTCGGAGAACATCTACGCCTTCGCGAACAACATCAACACGGCCGAAGGCGGGACGCACCTCGTCGGGTTCAAATCGGCGCTCACCCGCACGATCAACAGCTACGCAGCATCGGCGAGCCTGAGCAAGAAGGAGCAGGAGGCGCTCCAGGGCGACGACTGCCGCGAAGGTGTCACGGCGGTCATCTCGGTGAAGGTTCCCGAGCCGCAGTTCGAAGGCCAGACCAAGACGAAGCTCGGCAACAGCGAGGTGAAAGGGTTCGTCGAGACGCTCGTGAACGAGCGCCTCGGTGCGTACCTCGAAGAGCACCCCGCCGACGCCAAGCGCATCGTGCAGAAAGGTCTCGAGGCGGCGCGCGTCCGCGAGGCCACCCGCAAGGCGAAGGAGCTCGCGCGTCGCAAGGGCGCGCTCGATTCCGGATCACTGCCAGGCAAGCTCGCCGACTGTCAGGAGCGCGATCCCGCCCTCTCCGAAATCTTCATCGTCGAGGGTGATTCCGCCGGCGGATCCGCGAAGCAGGGCCGCGACCGCAAGAACCAGGCAATCCTGCCGCTCCGCGGGAAGATCCTGAACGTCGAGAAGGCACGTTTCGACAAGATGCTGTCCTCGCAGGAGATCCGGACGCTCATTACAGCGCTGGGCGCCGGGATCGGGAAGGACGGCAAGGACATCGCGAAGCTCCGCTACCATACGATCGTCATCATGACCGACGCTGACGTCGACGGCTCCCACATCCGGACGCTCTTGTTGACGTTCTTTTACCGCCAGTTCGAAGAGTTCATCGAGAACGGGTTCCTGTACATCGCGCAGCCGCCGCTCTTCAAAGTGCGACGCGGCAAGCAGGAGCGCTATCTCCAGGATGAGGCGGCCCTCGAGGACTATCTCATCGAGCTCGGCACCGAAGACGTGACGCTCGAATCCAACGGCACGAGCTTCACCGGCGTTCCGCTCAAAGGCATCGTCAAGCGGGTCACGCGTTTCGAAAAGATCATGGACGTGGTCGAGCGCAAGAAGCGGCAACGCGACATCGTCCAGGCCATCGCCTCGATCGAGGACGATCCGCAGCAGTGGCTCCGCGACCCGCCGCGTGTGAACCAGGTCGCAGCGAGCGTGCAGAGCCATCTCGAAGCGATTGGGTCCGACCTTCTCCCGGTGAGCTTCACTGTCGAAGAGGACGCCGAGCACAACTGCCAGCGCTTGATCTTCGCGGCGCGGGCGAACGGAGCGAGCGTCCGCACCGTCATCGACATGGAGCTCTGTCTCTCGCCCGAGTTCGAGGAGCTCCGCCGTCTCGCCGGCGAGCTTCGCGCGACCGGGACGCCGCCATTCACGCTCACGATCGGGGGAAGGATGGTGACCGCGAGCACGCTCCGGGAAGGCGTCGAGCACATCGTGCGCGATGGCCGGAAGGGGCTCGAGATTCAGCGTTACAAGGGTCTCGGCGAGATGAACCCGGAGCAGCTCTGGGAGACGACCATGAACCCCGAGACGCGCACGCTGCTCCAGGTGAGGCTCGCCGACGCGTACACGGCCAACGAGGTCTTCTCGACGCTCATGGGCGACGAGGTCGAGCCGCGCCGTAAGTTCATCGAGGACAACGCGCTCTCGGTCCGCAACCTCGACGTGTGATGCCCTGACCGATGGAGTCACCGCTCAAGCACAACCGGATTCCGGTCAACATCGAAGACGAAATGCGTCAGTCCTACATGGACTACGCAATGAGCGTCATCATTCGCCGCGCGCTACCCGACGTGCGCGACGGGTTGAAACCGGTGCATCGCCGCATTCTCTACGCGATGTACGACCTCGGGAACGAGTGGAATCGGGGCTACAAAAAGTCGGCGCGTGTTGTCGGCGACGTCATCGGCAAGTACCACCCGCACGGCGACTCGGCGGTGTACGACGCCATCGTTCGCATGGCGCAGGACTTCTCGATGCGTTACCCGCTGGTCGACGGCCAGGGCAACTTCGGCTCGGTCGACGGCGATCCGGCGGCCGCCATGCGGTACACCGAGATCCGCATGGCGCGAATCGCGAGCGAGCTGCTGGCGGACCTCGACAAGGAGACCGTCGAGTTCAGCCCGAACTACGACGAGACGCTGAAAGAGCCGCGGGTGATGCCCGCGAAGCTTCCGAACCTGCTCTTGAACGGCAGCTCGGGGATCGCCGTCGGAATGACCACGAACATCCCGCCGCACAACCTGAACGAGCTCACCGACGCAGTGATCGCACTGATCGCGAACCCCGGGATCACCGTCGTCGAGCTGATGCAACACGTTCCAGGGCCGGATTTCCCGACAGCCGGGTTCATTCACGGCAGGGGGCCGATCCGGGAAGCCTACGAGACCGGGAAAGGCGTCCTGCAGGTCCGCGCTCGCGCCACCACCGAGGTCGACAAGAAGAGCAATCGAACGAGCATCATCGTCACGGAGATCCCCTACCAAGTGAACAAGGCCCGTCTCCTCGAGCGCATCGCGGAGCTCGTGAACGAGAAGCGTATCGAGGGCATCTACGATCTCCGCGACGAATCCGATCGGCAAGGCATGCGCGTCGTCGTCGAGCTCCGGCGCGATGCCGTGCCGGAGATCGTGCTGAACCAGCTCTACAAGATGACGCCGATGCAGGAGTCCTTCGGGATGATCATGCTGGCGATCGTCGAGAATCGCCCGCGGCTGCTGAGTCTCAAGGCCATGCTGCAGCACTTCGTCGCCCACCGAGTCGAGGTCGTCACTCGACGGACCATCTTCGACCTGCGGAAGGCGGAGGACCGGCTACACATCCTCGAAGGCTTGAAGATCGCGATCGAGAACCTCGACGCGGTGATCGCGCTCATCCGCAAAGCCGCAAACCCTGCGATCGCCAAGGATGGTTTGGTCGCGACGTTCTCCCTGTCCGAGCTGCAAGCACAAGCGATCCTCGACATGCGCTTGCAACGGCTCACGAACCTCGAGCGCGACAAGATCATCGAGGAGTACCGCGAGGTCGAGGCGCTGATCGTGCGCTTGCGCGCGATCCTCTCGGACGAGCGCGAAATCTCCAAGATCATCGTTCAGGAAATGCGCGACCTCAAAGAGACGTACGGGGACGCCCGACGCACGGAGATCGTCGACGAGATCGGCGACATCTCGATCGAGGACATGATCGCCGACGAGGACATGGCGGTCACGATCTCGCACGAGGGCTACATCAAGCGGAACCCGGTGTCCCTGTACCGAGCCCAGCGTCGCGGGGGCAAGGGCAAGATCGGCGCAACGACGCGCGAGGAAGACTTCGTCGAGCACCTGTTCATCGCCTCGACGCACAGCTTCCTCCTGTTCTTCACGACCGCAGGCAAAGTGTACTGGATCAAGGTGCACGAGGTCCCGCAGGCAGGACGGGCGGCGCGCGGCAAGGCCATCGTCAACCTGCTCGAGCTGAAGCCTGACGAGAAGATCTCTGCCTTCTTGCCGGTCCGCGAGTTCCGCGAGAACCACTTCGTGTTCTTCGCGACGAAGCAAGGCGTCGTAAAGAAGACGGACCTGATGGCGTACGCGAACCCGCGTCCGTCCGGGATCATCGCTATCAATCTCGACACGAACGACGAGTTGATCGGCGTCCGGCTCACGGACGGGCAACAAGAGGTGATCCTCACGACTCGCGACGGCCAGGCGATTCGCTTCGCCGAAGGCGACGTCCGCAGCATGGGCCGGAGCGCCGGAGGCGTGAAGGGCATCACGCTCGAGGAAAACGACGAAGTCGTGAGCCTCGAGATCCTTAGCCCGGGTGCAAGCGTGCTCACGGTCGCGGAGAACGGCTACGGGAAGCGCACCGACATCGCCGAGTACCGGGTCCAGTCGCGCGGCGGCAAAGGCATCATCACGATGAAGGCGACGGACCGGACCGGCGCCGTGATCGGCGTCCAGCAAGTGACGGATGAGGACAACCTGATGCTCGTGACGAGCACGGGAAAAATCATTCGCCTCCGCGTCGCGGACATTCGCGTGATCGGTCGGAACACCCAGGGCGTGCGCCTCATCGACATCGAGGAAGGCGAGCGCGTCGTCAGTCTCGCGCGTCTTGCGGAACAGGACGAGGAGGACGGCGGCACCGGCACCAGCAACGGAACAGCCGGAAACGGTGTTGCCAACGACGCCGGTACGGTCGAACCGACCGGGTCGTAAGAGGCGTCAGCTCCTGCGTTTGCGCGGGGCTTTCGCGGTCATCTCTCGGGACACGGGTTGCGGCGGGAGCGCGTGGTCGATCCGACGGAGCAGCCGCACGGCTTCGTCGCACCACCCGATGTAGTCGCGCTCGTAGCGGATGCCGCGAAGCAACGTCAGATACGGTCCGAGTCGATCGCGGTTCGCCGTGTTGAGGCCGCTCTCGAGAAAGCGCTCCAGCTCTTGGTAGCGTTGCAGCTTGACCTCGTGCTGCTGACGATGGCGGCGGACCAGGTCCAGAGCTTCCGCCTCGGACAAGAGGCCGCAGCAGAAAGTCTTCAGCATCATCTCGTCTTTGACTCGCTGCGTCCCGGCGGGAACGTGTAGCCATTCGAGCAGCTCGTTCCGACCCAGGTCGCTCAGCGAGTAGATCTTCTTGGTCGGCCGTCCTCGCTGCTCGACGCTGCGGTGCACGACCTGCCCGGCGCGTTCGAGCCGACCGAGCTCTTTGTAGATCTGCGGGTGCGTCGCGTGCCAGAAGTATCCGACGGAGCCGTCGAAGAGCTTCATGAGCTCGTAGCCGGTCAGCGGATCGTGGGAGAGCAAGCTCAGGATGGCGTACTTGAGCGACATTCGCAGGCGTCCTACCAGGTCGTGCTTTCGGCTCCTATAGGAACTTCGTGGGTGGGCGGTTGCTTGCCATGCCCGGCCCTATGTGAGACACCCCGGCTGCCTCGCGCCGGCGACGTGCCGAGGTCCGGAAGGAAGGTTTTCGAATGTCGAAGGGTAGCTGTAAGTTCGAGGGATGTGCGCGCGACGCGGTCGGCAAGGGCTACTGCGCACGGCACTACAAGCAATGGCGACAGGGCACCCTTCCAAAGGGCCGCTTCAAGATCTGCACCGCGGAAGCATGTCGAAAGCCGCGTGCGGTCGGATCGAAGTGCGATGAGCATGGTAAGACCAAAACGGCGGCCGCAGCCGCGGAACCTGCTGCAGTGGCGTGAGTAAATTGACAGCGGCCAGCCGCTGTGATGGATAGGCCGACACTTCATGAAACGAACATTTCAACCGAGCAACACCCGTCGCAAGCGAACCCATGGGTTTCTCGCCCGCATGGCCACGCCCGGAGGACGTAACATCCTCAAGCGCAGGCGTGCCAAGGGTCGCAAGCGACTGACCGTCTCGATCCCTCCGAAGCAGCCGAGATGACGCCCCGGCATGGCCAGGGCTTCCCCAAGGCGGCGCGCATTCGTCGTCGTCGGGAGTTCTTGTCATTGGGACGGACCGGCGAAAAGCGGCGGACGGCGAGCTTCGTGTTGCTCATGCGTCGTACGTCTGGCGAGGCGAGGCTCGGCGTGACGGTGAGTCGTAAGGTCGGTGATGCGGTCACCAGGAACGGGCTGAAGCGCCGCATTCGTGAGGTCTTCCGACGCCATCCGGCACGTGACGCACTCGGGCATGACGTGATCGTCATTGCAAGGGAAGGCGTCGGCGCCGTTCCCATGCAGGTTGTGCAACACGAGCTCGCGATCGCGTTCGATGCTTCCGCTTCACCTCGCTCCAACTCGAAGTGAGCCGTCTCATGCTCGTCGTGAGGACTCTTGCCGTGCTTCCCATTCGCGCGTATCGGCTCGCCGTGTCGCCGCTTCTCGCCCCCGCGTGCCGTTTTCACCCGACATGCTCGTCGTACGCGGAGCAGGCTGTGTTGACCCATGGCATCGTGCGCGGCGGGTTGTTTGCCGTGTGGCGCTTGCTGCGCTGTCATCCCTGGTCGGAGATCGGCGTGGATCCCGTGCCCTCAAGCTTGCGATAGCGGATGGAACGGCGCGCGCTTCTCGCAGCGGTTTTGTGTCTCGTCGTGCTGGTCGGCTACCAGGAGGCGCTGCGGTACTTCTATCCGCTGCCGCCCGAGGGAGCCGCACCCACCGCGGAAGTATCGCCTCCCGTGGAGGCCCGTGCACCCTCTGAAGGAAATCTCGCAGCGGCGCCGGCACCGGCAGAGGCGGCGCCCGTGGCGGTCGGCGAGCCGATCCGTGTCGAGACCGATGTCTTCACGGCTGAGATCTCGCCCGTCGGCGGTCGCATCGTCAGCCTCAAGCTCAAGGGGTACCGCACCGCGGTGATGTCCGAGAGTGCCCCGCTCGAGATGATCCAGGTCGGCCCGACGGCGGCCGCCCCGCTTGGTGTCCGACTCGCATCCGACGACGGCAAGGTCGTCGAGGACGACACGCAGGTCGCCTACGCGAGCGATCATCGCGAGGTCACCCTTCGGGGCTCGGATACCGGTACCGTCGTTCTGCGTGGAACGTTGCCCTCTGGGGCGACGATCGAGAAGACGCTCACTTTCAGCGGTGCGAGTTATCCTATCGGGGTGGAGGTCCGTACGGGCGGCGCCTCCGACCGACTCACGCGCGTGGGGCTCGGATGGCGGCACCAGATCGTCGAGGCGGTCGCGGGTGACCCAGAGTTGTACTACCGCGGGACCGCCGTACTCGCCGACAAGAAGGTCGTGCGCGAGCTCGCGACCAGCATCGCGTCCGCGCCGCCGCAGGCCTTCGCATCACCGGTCGGCTGGGTCAGCTACGCGGATCATTACTTCGTCGCTGCGCTGATCCCGGCTGAGCCAACGCAGGCGCGAGCGACCGTCAGCCCCGAGAACGGCGGCGTTCAGTTGCTGCTCACGAGCGCGCGCGCGCCCGACGGAGGGACACGTTTCACGGTGTACGTCGGCCCGAAGGACGTTGAGGTGCTGGCGGCGGCGGGACATCAGCTCGACCGCGCCGTCGACTTCGGGTGGTTTTCATTCCTCGCAATTCCCCTGCTCCGCCTTCTGAAGTTGTTCCACAGCATCACCCGCAACTACGGGGTCGACATCATTCTTCTCACGATCCTCGTGAAGGTGCTCTTTATCCCGCTCACCAATCGCAGCATGAGATCGATGCGCGACATGCAGCGGCTGCAACCGCAGATGGTGAAGCTCCGCGAGAAGTACAAGGACGACCGCGAGCGTCTGAACAAGGAGATGATCGAGCTCTACCGGCGGCATCGCGTGAACCCCCTCGGGGGCTGTCTTCCGATGCTGCTGCAGTTCCCGGTCTTCATCGGCCTGTACCAGGCGCTCAGCCAAGCAATCGAGCTCCGCCATGCAAAGTTCGCATTCTGGGTGCGCGACTTGTCGGCACACGAGTGCTATCCGTGGCCCGGACAAGGGACGATCAGCGGGTGCAACGAGTTCGCCGTGCTTGGGATCCCGATTCCCATCCTCGTGCTCCTCATGGGTGGCAGCATGATCCTCCAGCAATGGCTGTCGCCTGCGACGGGCATGGACCCAGCCCAGCAGCGAATGATGATGATCCTCATGCCGGTGATGTTCACGGTGATGTTCATCAGTTTCCCGTCCGGGTTGGTGCTGTATTGGCTCGTGAACAACGTGCTGACGATCGCGCAGCAGTGGTGGTCGAATCGGGAGCCGGCGAGGCCGGCCGAGCAAGCAGCGGCGTAGCGCGCCGTTCCACTCAGCTTCACGGTCTCCAACCCCATCGCGGTCCCACGTGACCTCCCCGCGGGATACCATCGTCGCGGTAGCGACGGCTCCGGGGGCCGGCGGCGTCGCCGTCGTGCGCGTGAGCGGCAACGAGTCCCACGCGATCGTCGCGCGTCTTTTCCGGCGGCGTGGCGGCGGCGGAATCCCGGAAATGCGTCGGGTGTACGTCGGAAACCTCCTCGGTGCAGACGGCGAAGAGGCGATCGACCAAGTGCTGGTGTTCGGCATGCGCGCGCCCCGAACCTACACCGGTGAGGACGTCGTAGAGGTCCAGTGTCACGGCGGTACGCTCGTGACCCAGCGAATTCTCGAAAGCCTCTGTTCAGCGGGAGCGCGACCCGCAGAGCCCGGAGAGTTCACGAAGCGCGCGTTCGAGAACGGTCGCATGGATCTCGCACAGGCCGAAGCCGTCGCGGACCTGATCGCAGCGCGGAGCGAGGCCGGCCGGCGATTGGCGTGGTCGCAGCTCCAGGGCTCACTGTCGGCGCAGGTGGGGCGCCTCCGCGAGAGCGTGATCCAGGCAAGGTCACGTTGTGAGGTGTCGCTCGATTTTTCCGACGAAGACGTGCCCGAGATCGCGGCGCGCGAGCTTGAGCAGCAGCTCGCGCGCGTGCGGGGCGAGCTCGAAGTGATGGCGGAGACCTTCGAGCGGGGCCGGCTGCGATATCGAGGTGCCCGCGTTGCATTGGTCGGTCGGCCGAACGTGGGCAAGTCGAGTTTGCTGAACGCGCTTCTCGGAAGGGAGCGCGCGATCGTGACGCCGATCCCCGGAACCACACGCGACGTCGTCGAAGCGTCGATCGTCGTGCGCGGTGCGCCGGTCGTGCTGATGGACACGGCGGGAATCCGTGACGCGACCGACGTCGTCGAGGCGATGGGGGTCGAACGCAGCCGACGGGCGGTGGACGATTCCGACTGCGTCGTGATCGTGTTCGATCGAAGCTCGGTGCTGACGGCCGACGATGCGCTCGTCGCGGAAGCCGTCGCGCAGAAACCCACGATCGCCGTGCTCAACAAGGCCGATCTACCGCCGGCAGCCGATGGAGAAGCGGTCGCCGCTACCGTGCATTGCGCATACATCGTCGAGGTGAGCGCGCTCACGGGCGCGGGCCTAAGGGAGCTGACGATGCGACTGGCCGACCTACTCTTCGGGTTCGTCGAGTGCGTGCGGGACGACGAGGTCGTGATATTCCGAGCGCGCCATCACGATGCGCTACGAAAGGCGATCGCGGATCTCCTACGTGCGGAGGACGGGGTCAGGGTCGGGACGCCGCTCGAGCTCATCGCGAGCGACCTGGCGGCGGCTGCTGTCGCGCTCGCAGGGATCACGGGAGAGATTACGAGCGAAGACGTCCTCGACCGGGTGTTTGCCGACTTCTGCCTCGGCAAATAGGTTCGGCGTCGAACCATGAGTGGGACGATTTACGACGTCATCGTCGTCGGCGCCGGCCACGCGGGAATCGAGGCAGCTCTCGCGGCTGCACGTTCCGGCGCCGACGTTCTCTTACTCACTCAGAACCTCGACCACATCGGGCAAATGTCTTGCAATCCTGCAATAGGAGGGATCGGCAAAGGACACCTCGTAAAGGAGATCGATGCGCTCGGCGGCGAGATGGCACGCGCGATCGACGAGACCGGCATCCAGTTCCGGACGCTCAACACCAAGAAGGGACCCGCGGTCAGAGCCACGCGCGCTCAGGCCGACAAGGCGCTGTACCGCGCCCGCATGAAGCGCGTGATGGAGTCGGCGCCGAGGGTGACGCTTCGCCAGGCGAGCATCGAACGCCTGCGAACTAGCCGCGACCACGTCAGCGGCGTCGAGACGGAGCTCGGCGAGTTCTTCGCGGGAAAGACCGTCGTGCTCACGACGGGAACGTTCCTGAAGGGTCTGATTCACGTCGGCAAGCGGAGCTATCCCGGGGGTCGTGCCGGCGACCTCGCGATCCAGGGGCTGAGCCAGCATCTCGGTGAGCTCGGCTTCCGCGTCGGCCGTCTCAAGACCGGCACCTGCCCTCGCCTGGATGGGCGATCGATCGATTTCGGCACGCTCGTCGAGCAGCCCGGAGATCAGGATCCCGTACCTTTCTCGGCGCACGGACCCGGCATCCTCCAACAGCAGATCTCCTGCTGGATCGCCTACACGACGAGCGCCACGCACGACATCGTGCGCGAGGGCCTCCCGGAATCGGCGATGTTCTCTGGCAGCATCACGTCGCGAGGACCGCGTTACTGTCCGTCGATCGAAGACAAGGTCGTGCGCTTCGCGGACAAGGAACGGCATCAGATCTTTCTCGAGCCCGAGGGTCTCGAGACCGTCGAGATCTATCCGAACGGCCTTTCCACCAGCCTCCCGCTCGACATCCAAACGCGGATGGTGCGGTCGATTGCCGGCCTCGAGCACGCGGAGATAATGCGGCCCGGATACGCGATCGAGTACGACTACGTCGATCCAATCCAGCTGCATGCATCGCTCGAAACGAAGGTCGTGAAGGGTCTGTTCCATGCCGGCCAGATCAACGGCACGACGGGATACGAGGAAGCAGCCGCACAGGGTCTCCTCGCCGGTCTGAACGCCGCCCGCTCGGCGCACGGCGAGACCCCGATCGTGATCGGGCGTGACCAGGCGTACCTCGGCGTGATGGTCGATGATCTCGTCACTCGTGGAATCGGCGGCGAACCGTACCGGATGTTCACATCGCGCGCGGAACACCGCTTGGTGCTCCGTGAAGGCAACGCCGAGGAGCGGCTCACCGACATCGCATTCGAGGCGAAGCTGATCGATCGCGACCGCTTCGAGCGCGTGCAGGGGCGCCTTGCGGAGATCACGTCGGAAGTCGAGTTCCTCGAGAGCTCGGGGCTTGCTGCCGAGCTCCGACGACCGGATACGGCACTCGCCGACCTCGCCGCGCGCCGCCCGACCACTCGACCGGACCTCAGCAGACAAGTACAGAGCGAGGTCGAATGCCGGATCAAGTACGCGGGGTACATTGCGCGGCAGGAGCGAGAGATCGTTCGCCTAAAAGGGCTCGAAGAGCAGGCCCTTCCCACGGACCTGGATTTCGACCGCATGCATTCCCTCTCGCGCGAGGTGCGCGAGAAGCTCGCGAGCGTGAGGCCTGCGACACTCGGTCAGGCCGCGCGCATCCCCGGCGTGACGCCGGCCGCCGTCGCGATCCTCGCCGTTTGGTCGAAGCGTCATCGAGCCGACCGTGAGCTCGACGAGCTTGCGACTCCGAGAAGCTGACCGAGACCATCTGATCGCGGGCGCCGCGGCGCTCGGAATTGAGATCAGTCCTTCGGCGGCGACCAACCTCGGTCGCTTCGCGGACGTGCTGGACGTCTGGGCGCCAAAGATGAATCTGATTTCGTGTCGCTCCGCGGGAGAGCTCGTCGAGCGTCACCTCCTCGATTCACTCGCCCTCGTGGCTGCGCTGCCGAGTGGATGCATCGTCGACCTCGGAACCGGCGCGGGCTTCCCCGGAATCCCGCTCGCGATTCTTCGCCCAGACCAGAGGTTCGTGCTCGTCGAGGCGCGAAGGCGTCGCGCATCGTTCCTACACGAGGTTCGCCGCACGCTCGATCTGCCGAACGTCAGGGTGTTGGAGCAGCGAGCCGAGACCCCGCCATCCGAGTACGCCCATACGGCGGATGCCGTCGTGTCGCGGGCGACCTGGTCGGATGATGCGCTTGGAGGCGTTGCACAGGAGTGGCTCGCGGACCACGGCCGACTCTTTTGGATGCGCTCGGAGCCGTTGCACGCGGTGCCACCCCCGTACGTCCGCGAGACGATTTTGCGCTACCGGATCGGTGACTATCGGCCTCGCTGCGTCGAGGTCCTGACAATGCCAGGGTGATGTTTCACGTGGAACATCCAAAGGGCGCTGCAGTGGAGGGCGGATGTCCCATGCTCAGTCTGGGAGGAGCGCGTTGAAGACATTCCGGGTCAGTCGTGGGAAGCGACTTCTCATCGTCACAGCTTGACGGGAGCCGGAGCAACTTGGGCAAGGAGCAGCATGGCCCGCGAAGCCGATCTTTCTTGACGCGGGCTGCGATCCGCTGCGGCGATCGCTCGTGCCGCAGGGCCAACCAATCGGCTGCCTTGTCCCCCCGGGATTCTCTCTACGGTCACCGCTTGTCCAGTAGTGGTGCATCTGAACCAGAAACCCCGACAACCCAGAGGCCTGGGATGCCATGGGGCTTCGCCTCAGGTGAGATTCGCATCACGATCTTGCGATATGTCTCTCGGGACCGCGTCGCTGAACGGTCCTATGAGGTTGGTGTCGCCCACCCGGGGTAGACCTCGCGCGAGCGTCGACGCCGGTAGCGGCGCTGATCAACCGTTGTCGCATCTATGGGGAAACGGGAGCCGTGCTGCTGTGCAAACGGCGACGCGTCCAAAAACTGGTGGCGGGAAGGCGACCTGACGCGCCGTTGTCAGGCTTCGGGCATGTTATCCCCAAAATGTTCCACGTGAAACAACTGGAACAACTGGGGATGACCGTACATCGCGCTTTGCCTGAAGGGGGGTTCTGTGCTACGTGAGCGCTCGGCCGTTTTGATAGCGCGGAGGTGTTCGTGGGACGGGTTCTAGCGGTCGCCAATCAAAAGGGCGGAGTAGGAAAAACAACTACATCGGTCAATCTGAGCGCTGGGCTCGCCCTGGCGGGGCAGCCGACGCTCTTGATCGATCTCGACCCGCAGGCGAGCGCGACGAGCGGCCTTGGCGTCCATCCTCATGAGGTCGAGGCCTCGGTC
The DNA here is from genome assembly GCA_031400185.1 of Polyangiaceae bacterium. Classification (GTDB taxonomy): domain Bacteria; phylum Desulfobacterota; class Binatia; order UTPRO1; family UTPRO1; genus UTPRO1. The sequence continues at coordinate 7,563 of JANNPN010000214.1, read as the reverse complement.
TACCATGCCCTGATCGGCGAGAAGGCGATCGAACAGATCGTTCGGCCGACCCAGGTTCAGAACCTCTCGCTGATGCCGGCGAGCCGCGATCTCATCGGCGCTGAGATCGAATTGGTGCCGCTGCCGCGTCGTGAGTTCCGGCTGCAAGAGGCTATCACCACGCTCCGACGGCAATACGATTTCATCATCATCGATTGTCCGCCGTCGCTCGGACTTCTGACCGTAAATGCCCTCTGTGCGGCCGATGCCGTGCTCATCCCGCTGCAGTGCGAGTACTACGCCCTGGAGGGACTGAGCGCGCTCCTCGACACCATCGGCTTCATTCGCCAGGGTCTGAATCCAAATCTCGGAATCGAGGGGCTTTTATTAACAATGTTTGATACTCGTAACAGCCTGGCCCATCAAGTCGTGAACGAGGTGAGGCAACACTTCCCAGACCAGGTCTTCAAGTCAGTAATTCCTCGAAATGTCAGGTTGAGCGAATGCCCCAGTTACGGTGTCCCGGCGATGGTGTACGATGCGAATTCACGCGGCGCGAAGGCATACGCCGCTTTGACGGAAGAGCTGGTTCATAACGTTGTTGGGTGACAAGGGCATGCGCAAGGCGCTCGGCCGGGGCCTCGACGCCTTGATCCCTGGCGCGGGTCGCGTCTCGCCGGGCGAGGCATCGGCGTCCGAGTCCGCGGCTCCCGATCTGCTGGTCGCCATCGACAAGATCCGGCCCAATCCACGCCAGCCACGCATCGAGTTCGACGAAGCAGCACTCGCCGAGCTCGTAAACTCCATACGCGTGCAAGGCGTTCTGCAGCCGCTTCTGGTGCGCCGGAGCGCCGAGGGCGACTACGAGCTCGTCGCCGGCGAACGGCGCTTGCGTGCGGCCGAACGCGCCGGTCTGACCCACGTGCCCGTCTTCGTCCGCGACATCACCGACGGCGAAAGCCTCGAGCTGGCGCTCGTCGAGAACATCCAGCGCGACGATCTCAGCCCGCTCGAAGAGGCAGCCGCTTATCAGCGACTCATCGAGGAGTTCGGGCACACGCAGGAGCAAGTCGCGGAGCGGGTCGGGAAGAGCAGGCCGGCAGTCGCCAACGCCCTCCGTCTGCTGCGGCTTCCGGAATCGATCAAGAAAGACTTGGCGCGCGGTCGCCTCACCGCAGGGCACGCGCGCGTATTGCTTTCGATCGACGACGCGGACGCGCAGATTCGTGCGGCGAAGCAAATTCAAACGCGGCAGATGTCCGTGCGAGATGCCGAGCAACTCGCTGCAGCACGGAAGGGCACCGCGGCCCGGCCTCAAACGCGCGATCCGCACCGCGCGGCACTGGAACGTGATCTCTCGACGGCCCTTGGTACGCGCGTGCGCATCACGCCCAAAGGCAAGGGTGGTCGCATCGAGATCGAATACTACTCGCGCGAGGAGTTGGACGGCATCGTCGCACGCATCGCGAAACGCGACTGGTAAGCGGCTGATCCTGGCGTCGTCCCGCGCCGCGGTCATTTTTGACAAGGCCCGGAAACGGGTGCTAAGACGACGCGGTTTTGGGTCGGCAACACAGCGAGCAGACCGTCGAAAGGAAGCCCTCTATGGCGCTCTTCGGCAAAGAGAATCGCGATCGCAACGATCGCAGCGATCGTTTCGAATCGCAGGAAATTCGGGCCGCAATCGACGAGCCGCCGCGCATAGAGCGCGAGGGACTCGACAAGGAAGCGGTGCCCGCGGCCGTCGCCGGCGAGGTGAACGCGTATCTCGGCAAGGGAAGTCGCGTCACCGGCAAGCTGAACTTCGAGGGAACGGTTCGCGTCGACGGACAGGTCGAGGGCGAGATCAACGCGCAAGACACGTTGATCGTCGGTGAACCCGCGATCGTCAACGCGCAGATCACGGGCAGCACGGTCATCATCAAGGGCCGCGTGACCGGCGACATCACGGCCCGCAAGCGCGTAGAAATCCGTGCTCCCGGCAAGCTATTCGGCAACGTGACGACCCCGAGCTTGATCATACAAGAAGGCGTCATCTTCGAAGGGCATTGCTCGATGGGCGGCGCAGAGACCGCGAAGGTCGACCGCAAGGTCACGCCGTTCCCGAAGGACGATAAGATTTCCGACGGACTTGCCGCGAAGGTGCAATCCGAGGCCGCCAAATAATTTTCGCGAGCGGGCTCGACGACTGATGTTCTATCTCGACGGCCGGCCGTTCGGGGCCGCCGCCGTCTCCACCTACAACTTTCGATAGTGATCGCGTGATCAAGCTTCCCCCAGACATAACATTCGTCATTCAGCTCGTTGGCTTCGTCGTCTTCTGGCAGCTGATGCGTGTCCTACTGTTCACGCCGATGCAGCAGGCGCTGAAAACACGGAACGAGCGCACGGGCGGAAGCCGTACGCGTGCCGAGGCCATCATCGTCGAAGCCGCCGAGCTCGACACCTCGATCCAGGCGAAGCTCACTGAGGCGAAGCGTGAGGGCGCGCAGCGCGCCGACGAGATCCGCCGGGGCGCCGAGGTGGAAGAGCACGCGATCCTCGAACGCCATCGTATCGAAGCGGCTGCGCTCCTCGAGCGTGAGCGCGCCCTCACGGATGCGCAGGTTGCCGCTGCCCGCGGACCGCTCGAAGCCGAGGCGACCCGTCTTGCTGAGGACGTCGTACGGCACGTGCTGGGACGGGCGGCGTGATCGCGCTCCGCCGCGCGCTGGCGCAGGCGTTCCTGGCCGCGCTCCTCGTCGTTGCCGCTCCGGTGACGTTCGACATGACCGTCGCCGCGGAGGAGCATCAGGATGCCGCCGAGCATCACGGCACGACCGCCGCCCACGGAGCTGCCGAGCATGGCGAGCACGGACATCACGCGCCCTCGCTCGGGACACTGCTCTTTCCGGCGATCAACTTCGCCATCTACCTCGTCATCGTCGTCCGCTACGTCATCCCGGCGATGCGCGAGTTCCTGCGCCGCCGGCGTGCCGACGTCGTCCAGGCCGAATCGGAATCCAGCGCCGCGCTGGCGCAGGCGCAGCACGCGCTTGCGGCGAGCAAAGCGCGCCTCGTCCAATTGAGCGGCGAGGCCGACGGCATCCGCCAGGACCTCGTCGCGATCGCGACCCGGCAGGGCGAGAGGCTGAAAGCGCAGGCGGAGGAGACGGGCTCCCGACGGCTCGCCGATGCGTCGTTGCTCGCGGAGCAGGAACGTCGTCGCGCGCTCGGGAGCCTGCGCGCCGACCTCGCGAAGGCCGCTGCCGTGCTCGCGGAAGGGCGGATTCGCGGTGCCCTCACGCCGGATGATCAACGGCTCTTCGTACAGCAATTCTTGAAGGACGCGGCCACCCGATGAGATCCGGCGCGATCGCTCGTCGCTACGCCCGAGCGCTGTTCTCGCTCGCGAAGCAGCAGCAGGCGCTCGACGCCGTCGGCGCGTCGCTTTCGACCGCCACGAATACGCTCACCGAACCGACGGTCATGCGGGTGCTTACGGGTCCCGTGGCACGCGAGCGGAAGCGTGCGCTGCTCGTGAAAATCGCCGAGGCCACGAACGCGCCTGCCGTGCTGCGCGATTTCCTCCTGCTACTGGCCGACCACGCGCGTCTCAGCCACGTCGCTGCGATCCGCTCGGTCTTCGATTCCTTGCTCGACCGCGAGCGCGGCATCACCCGTGCGACGATCCGGAGCGCCACGCCACTCTCCGCCGACCTCCTCGACGAGATCACGCGCACCTTCGGCCCGATCACCGGGCGCCAGGTCCTGGCGACCGTCGAGGTCGTCCCCGAGTTGATCGCCGGCGTCATCGTCGAGGTCGACGGCAAGGTCTACGACGGCAGCATGCGCACCGCGCTCAGCAAGCTGCAGCACCAGATGGCTGGCAGCTGAAGCACTTAGAAAGGATTCGCAATGGAGATCCGCGCCGCGGAAATCAGCGACGTCATCAAGCAACAGATCGCCGACTACAATCGAGAGCTGGAGGTTCGTGAAACCGGCGTCGTGCTGTCGTGCGGTGACGGCATCGCGCGCATCTACGGTCTCGACAAGGCGGCGGCGGGCGAGCTCCTGCAGTTTCCGCACGATATCTTCGGGATGGTGCTGAACCTCGAGGAGGACAACGTCGGCGCCGTGCTCTTCGGCGAAACCCGCGCAATCGGCGAGGGTGACGAGGTCCGGCGGACGGGTCGCATCGCGGAGGTGCCGGTCGGACAGGCGCTGCGCGGTCGCGTCGTCAACGCACTCGGCCTGCCGATCGACGGGAAGGGCCCGATCGCGAGCACCGAGAACCGTCGCATCGAGCTGAAGGCGCCAGGCATCGTCGCGCGCCAGCCGGTGAAGGAGCCACTGCAGACCGGCATCAAGGCGATCGACACGATGATCCCGATCGGCCGTGGTCAACGCGAGCTCATCATCGGCGATCGCCAGACCGGCAAGACGGCGGTCGCGCTCGATACGATCGTCAACCAGCGCGGCGGGGACGTCACGTGCATCTACGTCGCTGTCGGCCAGAAGCGCTCGACCGTCGCGCAGGTCGTCGAGAAGCTCGCGCGCGCGGGCGCGATGGAATACACGACGGTCGTCGCGGCAACGGCGTCCGAATCGGCCCCGCTCCAGTTCATCGCTCCCTACACGGGCTGTGCGATGGGCGAATACTTCCGCGACAACGGCCAACACGCGCTCATCATCTACGACGATCTGTCGAAGCACGCCGTCGCATACCGCCAGCTCTCGCTGCTGCTCCGTCGTCCGCCTGGCCGCGAGGCGTTCCCCGGCGATGTCTTCTACCTGCACTCGCGTCTCCTCGAGCGCGCCGCCAAGATGAGCGCCGACTGCGGCGGCGGCTCGCTCACGGCTCTGCCCATCATCGAAACCCAGGCCGGCGACGTGTCGGCGTACATTCCGACCAACGTCATTTCGATCACGGACGGGCAGATCTACCTCGAGAGCGACCTTTTCTTTTCCGGGGTCCGTCCGGCGGTGAACGTGGGTCTCTCGGTGTCGCGCGTCGGCGGTGCTGCGCAGATCAAGGCCATGAAGCAGGTTGCCGGAACGCTGCGTCTCGACCTTGCGCAATTCCGCGAGATGGCCGCCTTCGCGCAGTTCGGCTCCGATCTCGATGCCTCGACGCAGAAGATGCTCGCGCGCGGCGTCCGCCTCGTCGAGATTCTCAAGCAACCGCAGCTTAAGCCCCAACCCGTCGAGAAGCAGGTCCTCATCGTGTACGCGGCAACCAACGGCTTCATCGATTCGCTGCCGGCAGAATCGATGCCGCGTTACGAGTCGGAGCTTTTCGACTACATCGAGAGCAAGCACCCGCAGGCACTCACTGCGCTCCGCGAGAAGCGTGAGCTCACCAATGAGGTGAAGGCGCAGCTGAACGCCGTCCTCGAAGAGTTCAAGGGCCGGTTCAGCGCCTGATGGCGAGTCTCAAGGCCATCCGTAAGCGGATCGTCTCGGTCCGCAACACGCAGCAGATCACCAAGGCCATGAAGATGGTCTCGGCGGCGAAATTGCGTCGGGCGCAGGAAGCCGTGGTTGCGTCACGCGCGTATGCCGAGAAGCTCGCCGGCGTCGTCGCCGGCCTCGCGACGGAAAGCTCGCTTCGTGAGCACGCACTCGTTCGCGAGCGCAACCCGCAAGGCAAGGTCATGCTGATCGTGCTGACGTCCGACCGCGGCCTCTGCGGCGGGTTCAACACGAACTTGATTCGGCAAGCCGAGCGGTTCCTGAAGACGCCCGAGCGCACGACCGTGATCGGCACGATCGGCCGCAAGGCATACGACTTCTACAAGCGCCGCCCCGTCGAGATCGTCGAGCACGTTCCCGCAACGGGCGCCGCGCCGATCGAGCTCGCGCGTGAAATCGTCGCGAAGGCGGTGGCGCGCTTCATGAACGAAGAGGTCGAGGCCATCTACTTGCTCTTCAGCCGCTTCCGCTCTGCGATTTCCCAGGTGCCGACCGTCGAACGTCTCCTGCCGATCGAGGCGCCGGCCGCGTCGGAAGATCCGCGCGAGTACCTCTTCGAGCCCGATCGCGATGCCGTCATCGAGAGCCTGTTGCCCCGTTACGTCGAGGTGAAGGTCTTCCAGGCGGTCCTCGAGTCGATCGCGAGCGAGCACGGTGCGCGGATGACCGCAATGGAGAGCGCGAGCAAGAACGCCAGCGACATGATCGAGCGTCTCACGCTCGAGATGAACCGCGCCCGGCAAGCGACGATCACCAAGGAGCTCATGGAGATCGTCGGCGGCGCCGAGGCTTTGAAAGGCTAGTAGGAGGATCGTCGTGGCAACGAATGGTACGGGCAACGTCGGCAAGATCACCCAGGTCATTGGCGCAGTCATCGACGTCGAGTTCGAAGGCGGGAAGCTGCCGCCGATTCTGAACGCGCTCACCGTCACCAACCCCGCGATCGACGAGCGCGAGGACAACTTGGTCCTCGAGGTCGCGCAGCACCTCGGCGAGCGTACCGTACGCTGCATCGGGATGGACACGACGGACGGCTTGGTACGCGGCATGGAGGCACGTGACACCGGCGATAGCATCCGCATGCCGGTCGGCGCGGCGACCCTCGGCCGCATCTTGAACGTCATCGGCGAGCCCGTCGACGGCATGGGTCCGATCAACGCCACGAGCACGCTCCCGATCCATCGCCAGCCTCCCGAGTTCGTCGACCAGGCGACGGAAGTGCAGGCGCTCGAGACCGGTATCAAGGTCGTCGATCTTCTCTGTCCCTACTCGCGCGGCGGCAAGATCGGTCTCTTCGGCGGAGCCGGGGTCGCAAGACGGTCATCATCCAGGAGCTCATTAACAACGTCGCGAAGCAGCACGGCGGCTACTCGGTCTTCGGCGGCGTCGGCGAGCGCACCCGCGAAGGCAACGATCTCTGGGCCGAAATGAAGGAATCGGGTGTCATCTCGAAGGCAACCCTCGTTTACGGGCAGATGAACGAGCCGCCCGGCGCCCGTGCCCGGGTTGCGCTCTCCGCGCTCACCGCCGCCGAGTACTTCCGGGACGTGGAAGGCAAGGACGTGCTCCTCTTCATCGACAACATCTTCCGCTTCACGCAGGCGAACTCCGAGGTGTCAGCGCTCCTTGGACGCATGCCGTCGGCCGTCGGCTATCAGCCGACGCTCGCGACGGACCTCGGCGAGCTCCAGGAGCGCATCACGTCGACCAAGAAGGGCTCGATCACGTCGGTGCAGGCGATCTACGTTCCCGCTGACGACTTGACCGATCCCGCGCCCGCGACGACGTTCGCGCACCTCGACGCGACCACCGTGCTCTCGCGGCAGATCGCCGAGCTCGGAATCTATCCGGCCGTCGACCCGCTCGATTCCACCTCGCGCATTCTCGATCCGACGATTCTCGGCGAAGACCACTATGCGACGGCGCGCGCCGTACAGGAGATCCTCCAGCGCTACAAGGACCTCCAGGACATCATTGCGATCCTCGGTATGGACGAGCTCTCCGAGGACGACAAGCTCACGGTCGCGCGCGCTCGGAAGGTGCAGCGCTTCCTCTCGCAGCCATTCCACGTTGCGGAAGCGTTCACCGGGAAGTCGGGTGTCTACGTCAACACCAAGGACACCATCAAAG
>JANNPN010000210.1:0-1731 GCA_031400185.1 Polyangiaceae bacterium | reverse complement strand
CGCGCGGCCGAGGTCATCGCCGCCGAGGGCTCGTCGGGTGCGCCGCGCGACAGGTCGATGGGCGACCGCGTCTTGCTGGAGGCGCTGCGGTTGGCGCGTCGCGCTCGCCGGCGGGAGACCGACGCCGGTGCGAAGAACGCCACGATGCTCGACGATCACGCCACGGTCGACATGGCGAGCGAGATCCCGGCGTTGCGAGCGTCTGCGTTGCGGCCCGACGTCACAGGGGCGGGGCTCACAAGCGACCGGCTCCCCGCGCAACGGAGCGGCGCGCTGCTGGCCCGGCGCAACCTCGAGTCGTCGGCGTCGTCGACGAATCCGCCGTTCGTGCTCGCCGGCGACCCGCCGCGGACCGCTGACCCCCTTCCCTCCGATACGCCGCCCGTGGGCGCAGCGCCCATGCTCTCCGACCCGTTCGCGCTCGAGGCCCGCTTGGCGGAAGCCATGGGCATTCTCCGCACCATCGAGCCGCGGATCGGCCGGTTGCTGCGCATCGCAGTCGATCAGCGCATCTACAGAGCGTTCGGCTACTCGTCCTTCGCCGACTACGTGCGCGAGCGCCTCGGCATCGCGGTTCGGAAGGCTTGGGCGCTGCTCAAGGTCGAGAAGGCGACCCTCCGGAGCGCCGACTTCGACCGAGCCTATCGCGATGGTCGCCTGTCGTGGGTCCGCGCGCTGTCGTTGCTCCCGGTGCTCGACCGTACGACCGCGTCGGTCTGGATCGCGCGGGCGGAGTCGGTGACGGTCCGCCGCCTGTCTGATGAGATCGACTGGGTGCTCGCGTCCCGCGACGCACTCGGGCCCGGCGTCTCGCTGGCGCCGCCTCCGCTCGACGATCGTTTGGCGCCGCCGAGCCTCGTCGCCCCGCCAAGCTTCGTCCGACCGCCGGATCAGTGCCGCGATTTGTCACTGGGCGCACGACTGCAAATCCGTGCGCACGACGAGCATGCCGCAATGCGAGCGCTCGAGGTTTTGGACGCCCAGATCCGCTTCACCGGGCCGGCATCCGTCGTCGCGTTGCTGCGCGACGTGCTCGATGCCTTTGCAGCGCCAGAAGAGCCGCGCTGGACGGCGCTCGAACGGCTGCTCCGACACGTGATCACTCATTGGGAGAGCACGCCGCGCCACCCCGATCCGGTCTTCGCGCGCGACGGCTGGCGCTGCACGGTGCCGGCCTGCAGCTCGCGCCGGAATCTCCATGACCACCACATCCGCTTCCGCTCCCGCGGCGGCGACAACCGGCGCGACAACCGCACGGCGGTCTGCGCGGCGCACCATCTGCACGGCCTCCACGACGGCACGATCCGCGCCGCCGGCGTCGCCCCGCATGCGGTCGAATGGCAGCTCGGCGTCCGACCGGGCGCACCGCCCTTCCTCGCGTTCGTGGGCGATCGACGCTGCGATCCGGACGACGCCGGCAGCGCCTACCGACGCGAGGCTCGCCATCCTGGGTGAACAACGGGTTTGCTGCAGACCGTGAGGCGCCGATCGCCGACGGCGTCGGCACGGGCGACGCGCGCCGCGTTGGGTCGCGAGACGTCTTTCCTGCACGCGGCGCAGTCGAGCGGATGGGCCGTCCCCCCCACCGGATGCGGTAGCGCGGCGCGGACGCTGCAAAGCGCTGCCTGGCTGGCGACGCGTCTCGACCAGCTTCCGGCGGTGTCGGCTGCCTACGACCGCGCGCAGCTCTCGTGGGCCCAGGCTTCGCCGACGTCGCGACGTTCTCGCGCG
>JANNPN010000187.1:0-5202 GCA_031400185.1 Polyangiaceae bacterium | reverse complement strand
GTGCGCTCGCCGATCAGCATGTTGTACTTGCGCTTCACGTAGTTGATGATCGCCTCGTCCATCGCGTCGCCGCCGCAGCGAATCGAGCGCGACGTGACGATGCCGGAGAGCGAGATCACGGCGACGTCCGTGGTGCCGCCGCCGATGTCCACCACCATGTTTCCGGTCGGCGCGGTGACGTCGAGGCCGGCGCCGATCGCGGCCGCCATCGGCTCCTCGATCAGGAAGACCTCGCGGGCGCCGGCGGAGAGCGCCGACTCGCGCACCGCGCGCTTCTCGACGCTGGTGATGCAGGGCGGCACGCAGATCACGATGCGCGGGCGCACCCATCGCGTCCGGTTGTTATGTGCGCGCTGGATGAAGTAGCGCAGCATCGCCTCGGTGATCTCGAAGTCGGCGATGACGCCGTCCTTCAGTGGGCGGATGGCCACGATGTTGCCCGGCGTGCGGCCGAGCATCTTCTTCGCCTCAGCACCGACAGCAAGGACCTTGCGACCGCCGCGCGCTTCCTTCTGCACGGCGACCACCGAGGGCTCGTTGCACACGATGCCTTGGCCCTTCACGTAGATCAGCGTGTTCGCGGTACCAAGATCAATGGCGAGGTCGTTGGAGAACATGCCCCAGAACGAGTTGAGAACCATACGACCCCTTCAAAAATGTTAGATTGTTGCAGGCAGCGTGACCTCGGAAAGGAACAACCCCCGCCCCGCCCAACTGCGTCGAGTTTTGATAGCGGAAACGACCCAACAGGGCAAGATTCTGCGGACACTTCGCGTTGCGTTCACGTATGCTCTTCACTAGAGTCGCCCGCCATGCTCGGGTTCATGCGGAAGCACGCGCGCTCGTCGTTCATCAAGATCATCTTCTGGATGCTCATCGCCGTTTTCGTCTTCTGGGGTGTCGGGGTGATGGTCGCGGACGGCGACAAGGTGAACGTCGCCGCCATGGTCGACGGCGAGCCGATCACCGTCCAGACCTACGCGCGCGCCCACGAGCGCATGCAGCGCATCTACCAGGAGCTCTACAAGGAGAACCTGAGCCCGCAGATCCTCGCCCAATTGAACCTCGGGCAGCGCGCCCTCGATGACCTCGTGACCGAAATGCTGCTGAAGCGCGAAGCGGCCCGCCTCGGTCTGCAGGTCACCGACGACGAGGTCCGCGAGTCCATTCTCGACATCCCGGCCTTCCAGGACGGCTCCCGTTTCGACCGCACCCGCTACTTGAACGCCCTCCGGGCCTCCCGGCTCACCCCGGCCGAGTTCGAGGAGTCGCAGCGCGAGAGCCTGCTCGTCACCAAGCTCGAAGGCCTCCTGACGGACGGCCTGACCGCGAGCGACCAGGAGGTCAAGAACCTCTACGCGCTCGAGAACGAGAAGCTCGACCTCACCTTCGTGAAGGTGCCCTTCGCGCAGTTCAAGGAGGATGCGACGGTCAGCGATACGGAGGTCGCCGACTACTACGAGAAGAATCGCGAGCGCTTCCGGAGACCTGACACCGTCACCATCGCGTACGTTCCCTACGCGCCCGACCACTTCGCCGAGAAGGTCCCGGTCGAGGAGCAGTCCATCAAGGACTACTACGACGCTCACCTGTCCGACTACGAGCAGCCCGAGAAGCTGCACCTCCAGCACATCCTGTTCGTGATCCCCGCCGGCGCCGACGCCGCCGCCAAGGACACGGTGAAGGCGAAAGCCACCGGCCTCCTCGCCGAGGCCAAGACCGCCACCAAGGACCAGTTCGCCGAGCTCGCCAAGAAGAACTCCGAGGACGCCCTCTCGGTCGAGAACGGCGGCGACCTCGGGGTCGTCGCGCGCGGCGCCCTCGAAGCCCCGATCGAGGAAGCGGCCTTCAACCTGAACGTCGGCGCGGTGAGCGACGTCGTCGAGAGCTCGCGCGGCTTCCACATCGTCCGTCTCGAGGAGAAGGTCGCCGCCGGGGCGAAACCGCTCGACGAGGTGCGCGACGCGATCCTGAAGGAGCTCCGCACGCGCGGCGCCGACGACGTCGCCCGGGCGGCGCTGGCGGCCGATCTCGAGAAAGCACGCGCCGGGACCGCCCTCGACGACCTCGCATCGGCGCACGGTCTCACGGTCACGACGAGCGCGCCCCACGCACGTGGTCAGATGATCCCCGGCATCAAGGGCACCACGATCGTCAACGCGGCGCTCATGCTCGAGCCGGGGGCGGTCGACCAGATGATGGAAGCCGACCCGCCGTACTACCTGTTCAAGGTCACGGAGAAGGTCGCGAGCACCATCTCGCCGCTCCAGGACGTCAAGGAAGGCATCGTCGAGAGTCTGACCCGCGACAAGACCAGGGAGGCCGCCCGGACTGCGGCCGAAGCGCTGCTCGAGTCCGCGCGCAAGGCCGACGGCGTGAACGCGCTCCTCACCGAGGCGACCGCCAAGGGCTACACGGTCGACACGACGGGCCCCTTCGGACGGAACGAGCCGATCCCGAAGCTCGCGCCCGCACCGATCCGCGACCAGGTTTTCGCGCTGACGACCGCGAAACCGCTCGGCGAGAAGGCCTTCCTGGGCGGGGACGGCGCGGTCGTCGTCGCGCTCAAGGATCGGGTCGCCGCCGACGAGGCGGGGCTCACCGACGAGAAACGCCAATCAATTCGCGACCAAGCGGTATCCCGGAAGCGGCAGGACGTGTTGGAGGCGTACCGCAACTCCCTCCGCGAGCGGGCCGAGATTACCGTCAACCCCGACGTAATGGCCCGCGCGGGCTGACGCAGCCGCCGAGCAGGGCCGCTTGCGTGCGCGCGCTGCGCTCGGTTCCCACGACTCGTGATGGGCGCCGTACCCGTTGAGCAGGTCGTTCCGGGCTCCGGCGACCTTGGGGTGTTGCTGCTCCATGGGTTGACGGGGACGTCGGCCGAGATGGCGCCCGTGGCGGCAGCGCTGGGCGGACGGTTTCCCCTCTACCTGGCGCGGATCGCGGGGCATGAGACGACGGTCGCCGATCTCGCGCGGTCGTCGTTCGGGGATTGGTATGGGTCGGCGGTCGCTGGCGCCGACGCGCTCCTGCGGGTGACGCCGCGGATCGTCGTCGTCGGGTTGTCGATGGGGGCGATGCTCTCCGTGCGGTTGGCGGTCGAGCGGCGGGAGCAGGTTGCCGGTGTCGCGTTGCTGTCGCCGGCGATCGAGCTCGGGCGGGAATGGATCCGGAGGTTGCGTGTGCCCTTCCGGTGGTTGTCGTCGTTCGATGCGCGGTCGGCCGGCGCGCAGCGCTGGCTCGCGCGGCTCGCGATGACCAAAGGGGGGAGCGACATCGCCGACCTCGCGGTGCGGAGCACGCACCCGGGGTATCGGCAGGTGCCGCTCCGGGCGCTCCTCAATCTGATGCAGCTGCAACGCCTGGCATGGGAGGCGGCGCCGGCCGTGACGCAGCCCGCGCTCGTCATGCACGCGACCAACGACCACACCTGCCCGCTCGCCGGCGCGCGCCGGCTCTTCGACCGCCTCGGCAGCCACGACAAGCGCATGGTCGTTCTCGAACGCTCCTTCCACGTGATGACCGTCGACTGCGAGCGCGACCTCGTGATCGCCGAGCTCGAGCGCCTCCTCGGCGCGATTCCGCCGACTGCCTAGTCAACCGAGCAGCCTCCCCACGGTTGACAGTGTGGTGCGGCTCTCCTACAGCGTCGCGCCCATGAGCGCTCCGAGCCGTCGCGAGATCGTCGCCCTCGACCACGCCCACCTCTGGCACCCGTTCACGCAGATGCAGGAGTGGCTCGCCGCCGAGCCCCCCGTGATCGCGGCCGCCGCGGGCAATTACCTGATCGACGTCGACGGCACCCGCTACCTCGACGGCGTCTCGTCGCTCTGGTGCAACGTACACGGGCATCGCCAGCCGGCGATCGACGCGGCGATCCGCGACCAACTCGACCGCGTCGCCCACACGACGCTCCTCGGGCTCGCGAGCCCGCCGTCGGCGCTCCTCGCGGCGCGCCTCGCCGCGATCGCGCCGGCCGGGCTCACCCGCACCTTCTATTCGGACGCCGGCGCGACCGCCGTCGAGATCGCGCTCAAGCTCGCCCTCCAGTACTGGCGGCTCCGCGGCGAGACGCGCCCAGCGTTCGTCGCGCTCGAAGAGGCGTACCACGGCGACACCCTCGGCGCGATGAGCGTCGGGTTCTCCGAGACGTTCCATCGCTTCTATCGTCCGCTGCTCCCGGTCGAGCGAGTCCCCGCGCCGTATGCGCTCGCGCGTGCCGAGCGCCGCACGGCGAGCGATGCGCTGGCGGTGGCGCTCGAGCGCCTCGAGGCGACCCTCGAGCGGACGCGCGGCACGATCGCCGCCGTCGTGGTGGAGCCGCTCATGCAAGGCGCCGCCGGCATGTGGCCGCAGCCCGTCGAGTACCTCCGCGAGGTGCGGGCCCTCACCCGCCGCTACGAGACGCTGCTCGTCTGTGACGAGGTCGCGACCGGCTTCGGACGGACCGGCCGGCTCTTCGCGTGCGATCACACCGCGACCACCCCCGACTTGATGGTGCTCGGGAAGGGGCTGACCGGCGGCTATCTGCCACTCGCCGCGACGCTCGCGACCGAGGAGATCTTCAGCGCCTTCCTCGGCCCCTACGACGGCTACACCGCCTTCTTCCACGGCCACACCTTCACCGGGAACGCGCTCGCCTGCGCCGCCGCGCTCGCGAGCCTCGACCTCTTCACGCCGGCCATGCTCGCGAGCCTCCCCGAGAAGGCCGCAGCGCTCGCCGCCGCGCTCGCCCGCGAGGTGCGCCCGCTCGCCGCGGTGTTCGAGATCCGGCAGCGCGGCCTGATGGTGGGGATCGAGCTGATGCGCGACCCCGAGCGCCGCGTCGCGTACGCCCCGGCGGACCGCATCGGCCATCGTGTGATCCTCGCGGCCCGCACACGCGGCGTCATGCTGCGACCGCTCGGCGACGTGCTCGTGTTGATGCCGCCGCTCAGCATCACGCCCGAGGAGATCGCGACGCTCGTGACCGTCGCGGCCGAGTCGATCGCAGAAGTCACCGCGGCATGACGCCGGTGCTCGTCACCGGCACGGACACGGGCGTCGGGAAGACGCTCGTGACGGCGGCCATCGCCGCGGCGCTGACGGAAGGCGGCCGCCGCGTCGGCGTGATGAAGCCCGCCGAGACCGGCTGCCGACCCGATGCCGAGGACGCACGCACGCTGATCGCCGCCGCCCGCGACCCGGCGCCGCTCGCCG
>JANNPN010000169.1:0-6927 GCA_031400185.1 Polyangiaceae bacterium | reverse complement strand
CTGCGGCGGGCAGTACGCGCTGGGTAGCAGGACCCCGGCGACCGTAGGAGCCCTCCCTGACCCACCCGCCGCCGACACCGCACGAAGCCCGCTCGTCATCAAACTGAGACACTACGAGCCCGCCAACCGCCTGGCATTCGGCTCCCTGCCGCGCTAACGTGCGCCGATTATGGATATGAAAACCATTACGAAGGTGTTGTTCCCCGTCGTGCTCGTCGCGTTCTCGGCCTGCCAGAACCAGGGCGGCTCCGATCACGCCGGCGGCGGTGACGGCACGGCCAAGACCGAGGCGAAGACCGCGGGCAGCAAGGCCGCCGCACCGACGCTCGAGATGTACGTCATGTCGCAATGTCCCTTCGGCGTGCAGGTCGTGAACGCGATCGCCCCGGTCAAGGAGCAGCTCGGCGACGGCCTGAACCTCAAGATCGGTTACATCGGGAACGGCAGCGCCGGGAACTTCCAGTCGTTGCACGGGCCGTCCGAGGTGAAGGGCAACATCGCCCAGCTCTGCGCCATCAAGCAGTCGCCCGACAAAGCGCTCAAGCTCATGGTTTGCCAGAACAAGAACATGCGCGCCGTCGACACCAACTGGAAGGAGTGCGCGGGCGAAGCGGGCCTCGACGCGGCGGGGCTCGAGACGTGCATCAACGGCGACGAAGGCGCGCAGCTCCTGACCGCGTCCTTCGCCGAGGCGCAGCAGAAGGGCGCGAACGGCTCGCCGACGATGTTCCTGAACGGCAAGCCCTACGAGGGCGGCCGGAAGCCACGCGATTTCCTGAAGGCCGTCTGCGGCGCCACCACGGGAGACCAACCGGCGCCCTGCAAGAACATCCCGGTCCCGCCGGTCGTCCACTCGATCTTCTTCTCGGACAAGCGCTGCGCCGAGTGCAACATCGCGCCGCTCGAGCCGCGCATCAAGAACGAGCTCGGCGGCCTCCAGGTCCAGCACGTCGACTACATGACCGACGAGGGCAAGAAGCTCTACGCCGAGCTGCAGGCGTCGGACTCGCGCTTCAAGCTGCTCCCCGCGATCCTCGTCGACGGCGAAGAGGTCGTGAAGGACACGGAGGGCTACACCACGCTCCAGAGCTACATGCAGCCGGTCGGCAAGTGGCGCTCGCTCCGCGTCGACGCCAAGTTCGATCCGACCGCCGAGATCTGCGACAACAGCGGCGTCGACGACGACGCCGACGGCAAGTCCGACTGCGCCGACGACCAGTGCAAGGAGGCGAAGGTGTGTCGGGAGGCCAAGCCGAAGACGCTCGACATGTTCGTGATGTCGCAGTGTCCGTACGGCGCGCAGGCGATGATCGCCGCCGACCAGGTGGTGCAGCACTTCGGCAAGGACCTCACGCTGAACGTGCACTTCATCGGCCAGGTGCAGGGCGACCAACTGAGCTCGATGCACGGCCAGGCCGAGGTCGACGAGGATCTCCGGGAGCTCTGCGCGTCGGTGAAGTATCCGAAGAACAACCAGTTCTCGAAGTACCTCGCGTGCCGCAGCAAGAACTACCAGAGCCCCGAGTGGCAGAGCTGCGCCAAGTCGGCGGGGATGGACGAGAAAGTGATCGCGAAGTGCGTCGAGGGGGAAGGGAAGGAGCTCTTGAAGAAGTCCTTCCAGTTCGCGGAGAGCCTGAAGATCGGCGCCAGCCCGACCTTCCTCTCGAACAACCGCCGCGAGTTCAACGCGGTCGACGCCGCGACCCTGCAGCAGCAGTTCTGCGCCGACAACCCGACGCTCGCCGGCTGCAGCAAGCCGATCGGCGGCCAGGGCTGACGCGCCGAGCGCGTTCGTGATCACGGCCGGCACTCGCGTCATCCGCGAGCGCCGGCCGTGTCATTTCGGGAGGTCGGAGAGCACGTCGCCGGCGTGGCTCGCCGGCGTGACCTCGCCGTAGACCTTCATCACCTTGCCGTCCGGCCCGACCAGGTACGAGATCCGGCTCGCCATGATCTGGTAGTCGGAGGACGCCGCGCCGACCGCGCGCGCGAGCGTGTGGTCGGTGTCGGAGAGCAGTCGGAACGGGAACCCTTCGGCCTTCACGAACTCGGCGTTGGCCGCCGGCTCGTCGAACGACACGCCGACGATCTCGACCCCCTTGGCGCGGAAGTCGGCGAAGCGATCGCGGAGCCCCCGGCCTTCGGCGGTGCACCCGGGCGTCTGCGCCTTCGGGTAGAACCACAGGAGGTACGGCTTGCCGGCGAGCGATCGTGACGTGACGACCGTGCTGGTTTGATCGCGGAGCGACCACGCCGGGAACGCGTCGCCTTCCTTCAGCAGCTTGGTCGGGTCGGCGGCGGGCGCGAGCGTACGCCACGCGAAGATGCCGACACCGACCACGACGAGGAGCATGATGGCGATCTTGCGCATGACCGCCTCATAGCGACGCGCCCGCGCTCAGTCGAGCTTGTCCTTGAACTGGCCAGCGTCGTTTCGCGCCGCGGGCGCCGTGTACGCCTGGCCCCAGCACGTCCCGGTCGAGCTGTGGAGCTGCACCACGACGGCCGGGCTCTGCGCGAAGGGCAGGGACGGCACGGACAGGGCGAGTCCGCGCGCCTTCACCTGGATCTGTGCTTTCCCCTCGACGCCGGGCCGGAGCGACGCCTGGGTCACGCCGTCCGGGGTCGCGTCCTTGTCCCCGTACTTGAGGGTGCCGTTGCCGCTCGCCTTCCAGCACGGCTTCCCGTGGCAGAGCCCGCCGCCCGGGATGCGGAGCCGGCCCGCGAGCGACGAGATGCCGCCGCTCTGATCGTACACGCAGAGGTCGTAGCGCGTGGCGCTCGCGAGCGCGTTCCCGATCTCGGCGCCGGTCGTCGCGGCGCCCTTCTTCCATTGCCACGCCAGCTGGTTGCCCTTGTCGGGGGCGCCGACGGCCGTACGGTCCTTCACCTGCAGCTGGCCGCCGAGGGCCGCCGTGCAACCGACCGCCGGCTCCTCGGCGCCGGCGCAGGCGCCGCTCGCGCAGACGTCGGTCGTCGTGCACGGGTTCGCGTCGTCGCAGCTCGTGCCATTGGCTTCGAGCTGGCAGGTCGCGCCGCAGCAGTCGCCCGCGACCGTGTTGCCGTCGTCGCATTGCTCGCCGGCGGTCGGGATGCCGTTGCCGCAGCCGGTCGGCGTGCAGTTGGAGTCGCAGCCGTCGCCGTCGAAGAGGTCGCCGTCGTCGCAAAGCTCGGGCGGCTCCGTCGTGCCGTTGCCGCAGCTCGTCGCTTCGTCCGCGCCACAGTCGACGCGCGGGCCGTTCTTGCGCGCGGCGCCGTCGAGGTCGACCTCGCCGACCGCCGGCGTGTAGCCGGGGTCGCCGCAGTTGATCGCGGGCGAGCCCGCGCCCACGTGGAAGTCGCCGCTCGTCGGCGCCGCGAGCAGCGGGTTCGCGAAGACCGAGCCCGCGTCCTGCCCCGTGCCGGCCTTGTACGCCGCGAAGCCGACGTAGTCGGTTGCGTTCCAGGAGAAGAGGGCGGCGCCGGCACCGGCGTCGACGTACCAGAGGTTGTCGTCGAGGACCGTGTTGACGTTGCCGTACTCCGAGACCAGCAGCTTGTTCTGGCCGGTCGCGTAGAAGAGGTTGCTCTTCACGACGTTGTCCTCGGCGTACTGGATCCAGAGCTCCCCGAAGCCCGCCCCGAGCGTGTCGTTCTTGTAGAGCGTGTTGCCGGTGAAGGTGCAGTCGTTCACGCGGCCGGTGAAGGAGGCGTAGCCGCCGAAGCCGAGGCCCGCCTTGTCGTTGTTGTAGATGACGTTGTTCCGGACGACGATCCCGGTCGAAGTGATCGCCGAGTTCTCCGCGCCGATCTCCATGCCGACGTCGCACTCGGTCACGACGTTGTTCTCGATCACCAGGTTCTTGCCGCCGTCGCTGTAGATGCCGGCCGCGAAGCCGCCGCCGTAGCTCGAGCGGGCCCGCTCGACGCGGTTGCCGTTGATGACGCCGTTCCGGCACACCTTGGTGGGATCGGGCTGCAGATCCTCCTCGCCGCCGATGCAGTCGATGCCGATGTTGTCGACGTCGTGCACGTAGTTGTTGCTGACGACGAAGCCGTCGACGTTGCCGTTCAGCGTGAGCGCCTCGCTGGTCGCGGGCTCGCAGTCGTAGATCTCGTTGCCGTCGATCACGAGGTCGGAGATCGCGGTCGGCTCGGTCGCGTAGACCGTGATCCCCATCGCGTTTTGGCCCCGCATGTCGTGGATGCGGTTGTCGCGGACCTCGAGGTGGGACCCCGATCCCACGATGCGGACGCCCGAGCCGTCGGTCACGCCGACGTTGTTCTGGATCTCGAAGCCGACGATCTTGAGCCAGCTCCTCGACTCGATGAGGATCATGCTCTGGTCGCCCGCGACGCTGGTGCCGTCGAGCACGGGCGTCTCGCCCGGGGCCGCCTGGAGCGTGATGTAGTTGCCGGCGCTGCCGCTTCGCGGGAACACGAGCCGCTCGAAGTACGGGGTGAGCTTCTCGTGCACGAGCACGGTGTCGCCGGGCATCGCGGCGTCGAGGGCGTCCTGGATGACGGTGAAGTCGCCGCCGGACGCGGCGACGGTGTAGACGGCGGCGCTCGCGGTCGTGGGGAGTGTCGCGAGCAGGAGCGCGAGCAGGAACGGGGCGGGGGACGAACGACGGGCGACGGCACGCATGGGCGCCACCATAGGACGCGCGGCGGGTCTCGCGCTACTTCTCGGTTGCAGGTCTGCCTTGCGCGGAAGTGTCTGGACTGTGACGTCGCGGAGCTCGCAGACCCGGGTCGTGATCGCGACCAGCGTCTGCGCGCATGGCTCGCACGAAGAGCCGCAACAGCGCGGCAAAAGGTGAGGATCGATGCGTGCGGGCGCGCTCCGAGACGACCCGCTCCAGATACGGACGGAGCGGCAGCTCGCAAGCAACGAATGGCGATGCGCGCCCCGATCGCCTCGATGGCACGACCCAACGCGTCGCGGTGGTGCGTTCGCGGCAGCGGCTAGAGCTTCAGGCCGCTGCTTTCCTCGAAGCTCGCGAGGTTGAAGTAGTCGCGGAACGCGACGATCTTCCCGTCGCGCACCTCGAAGACGCCCGTCACCGGCAGATCGAAGCGGTGACCGTCCGGCATCACGAAGCGGTCGACACGCTCGGCCATCGAGCTCGTCGACGGCGGGGGGCACGTTCGCCGCTTAGCAGGGTTCGCGTCCGGCGCGCCATTCCGCCCCCCACTGGCGGAACGCGGGCCGGACGATCACAATCGCGCGATGGACACGGCGATGCCGCGGCTCGGGCTCGGCACGTGGCGCATGGGCGAGCATCCGCAGGAGCGCGCCGCGGAGATCGCCGCCCTCCGCCTCGGGCTCGACCTCGGCATGACGCTCATCGACACGGCGGAGATGTACGGCGAAGGCGGCGCCGAGCAGGTGGTCGGCGAGGCGATCGCCGGCCGGCGCGACCAGGTGTTCCTCGTCAGCAAGATCTATCCGCAGAACGCGACGCGACGCGGGACGGCGAACGCGTGCGAGCGCAGCCTCCGCCGGCTCGGCACCGATCGTCTCGATCTCTACCTGTTGCACTGGCGCGGCTCGACGCCGCTGGCCGAGGTCGTCGAGCAATTCGAAGCGCTCGTGCGCGCGGGGAAGGTCCTGCGCTGGGGCGTCAGCAATTTTCGACGTCGACGACATGGACGAGCTCCGCGCCGCCGGCGGAACGCGCGTCGCCGCGAATCAGGTGCTCTACAATCTCGGGCGACGCGAAGCCGACTGGGCGTTGCTTCCGTGGTGCCGCCGCCACCACGTTCCCGTGATGGCGTACACGCCGCTCGATCCGCGTGTGCTGAAGCAGCGCGTGCTGCGCGCGATCGGCGCGCGCCACGGCGTGTCGGCGGCGACGATCGCGCTCGCGTGGGTGATCGCGCAGGACGGCGTCGTGACGATCCCGAAAGCGGCGCGACTCGCGCACGTACGCGAGAACCGCGTCGCGCTCGATCTGGTGCTGACGGCGGCGGACCGCGACGACCTCGCGCGCGCGTTTCCCGCGCCGGATGGAGCAGTTGCGCTTCGCACCGCATAGTTGCACGCCTGTTGTTGGTGCCGCGCGTCATCGACGCTCGCGTGTCGTCAGCACCGCCCGCGCGGATTCGCGCGCGCGCTAGCGTTGACTCAGGCAGGCGACCTCGGCTACCTCCGAGATCCCGCCGCGCGCTTCCCCAGCGTTGATTCGACTCTCATGGCGGGACGATCACTGCATGCATCCCCGCATCACCATCGCCTCGACGGCAATCGCCCTGCTGCTCGGCCTCGTCGCTACCGACGATGCCGACGCGGCGATCCGCAAGGCCGCGGTCCGACGCGCGCCGGCGCGGGCCCCCGCGATCTTCCCGCGCATCGTGCGCGACGACTTCGTCCGCCGGCTCGCCGCGAAGGCGCCGCCGCGGATCGACGTGCAACCGGTGCGCGACTATCGCCCGGGGTGTTGCTTCGAGGCGACCGACGAGGACACGTGCCGTGTCGACGACGCCAACGCCATGTGCTGGCTCGACGCCGGCGACGGCTGCGGCCCCACGACGTCCGACGAGCGGCTCGTGGCCTACTGGCCGGAGGGCGTGCAGGTCGCGACGGCGTCGGGTGCCAGATGGGGCGAGGTGTCGCGCGAAGAGCAGCAGCGCTCGATCCGCGAGATCCTACGCGTGCTCGCGGAGCGCCAGCCCGCGAAGCCCATCGGCCTGGTCGCGTACGCCGTCGGTTACGTCGAGTCGGGTTTCAATCCGACCGCGGAGCATCCGCGCACGAAAGCCTGCGGGTTGTATCAATTCCTCGCCGGAACGTGGCGCGACTTCGCGCACGCCGACGTCGCCGACGACCCGACCGCGTGTCGCAACCCGCGCGAGAACGCGGCCGCGGCCATCACGTTCTTGACGCATCTCTATGAGACCCGCCTCGCGCCGATCGTCGAGCAGACGCCGGGCTGGGACACGATG
>JANNPN010000159.1:0-4113 GCA_031400185.1 Polyangiaceae bacterium | reverse complement strand
CGGCGAGCTCCATGAACTGGTGGTACATCGACGGGAGCTTCCGCTTGATGACGTCGGCGGGAACGCGCGAGGCGATGTCGAGGAAGACACCGCCGTGCGGCGACCCGCGTCCGGCCTTCACCTCGGCCGTGATCGCGCGCGCGACCTCGTCGCGCGTCAAAAGCTCGGGCGGACGCCGCGCCGTCTTGTCGCCTTTCAACCAGCGGTCCGCCTCTTCGACGGTGTCCGCGGTCTCCGGCGCGAAGCGCTCGGAGATGTAGTTGAACATGAAGCGCTCGCCCTTGTTGTTCTTCAGGATGCCGCCGTCGCCGCGCACGCCCTCGGTCACCAGGATGCCGCGCACCGAGAGTGGCCAGACCATCCCGGTCGGGTGGAACTGGGTGAACTCGAGGTCCATGAGCTCGGCCCCGGCCTCGTAGGCCATCGCGGTGCCGTCGCCGGTGTACTCCCACGAGTTCGAGGTGACGGGCCACGCCTTGCCGCCGCCGCCGGTCGCGAGGATCACCGCCTTGCAGCGGAAGATCACGAAGCGGCCGGTCTCGCGCCAGTACGCGAGGAGGCCTGCGACGCGGTCCCCGTCCTTCAAGATCTCGAGCGCCGTGCACTCCATGTGAAACGAGATGCCGGAGTGCACGCCGTGATCCTGCAGCGTCCGGATGAGCTCGAGGCCGGTGCGGTCGCCGACGTGCGCGAGCCGCGGATAGCGGTGGCCGCCGAAGTTCCGCTGCGAGATGAGGCCTTCCTTGGTGCGATCGAAGACCGCTCCCCACTCCTCGAGCTCCTGCACGCGATCGGGCGCATTCCGCGCGTGCAGCTCTGCCATGCGCCAGTCGTTCAGGAATTTGCCGCCGCGCATTGTGTCGCGGAAGTGGACCTTCCAGTTGTCGCGCTGATCGACGTTGCCCATGGCGGCGGCCATGCCGCCCTCGGCCATGACGGTGTGGGCTTTCCCGAGGAGGCTCTTCGAGATGACACCGGTCGAGAGCTTCTGCGCGCTGCACTCGATCGCGGCGCGGAGCCCCGCGCCACCGGCACCGACCACCAACACGTCGTGCTCGATGGTCTGGATCTCGGAGACGTTCAGCATCGGGATCAGAGACCCCAGGTGTTGAGGTCGGTGATCACGCCCATCGACAGCAGGCGGACGTAGAGGTCGGTCACCATGACCCAGACCAGGCTCAGCCAGGCGAACTCTTGATGACGCTCGTTGAACCAGCTCGCCTTCTTCCACGCTCCGTACTTGAGCGTCATCTTGCCGCACGACATGCAGTCGGTGCGGCCGCCGATCATGTGGCGGAAGGAGTGGCACCCGAAGCAGTAGGCGGCGAGCAGGATGGCGTTGATGGTGAGGATGATCGAGCCGACCCCGATGCCGACGCGGCCCTCGTGGAAGAAGGACACGAGCGCGTCGTAGGAGAGGATCACGACGAAGAGCAGCGCGAAGTACATCGAATAGCGGTGCAGGTTCTGGAAGATGAGGAGGAAGGTCTCGCCCTTGTACGGGCGGTTGCCGCCGAGCGGCCCGACCGCGCACCCGGGCGGCGAGCCCGCGAACGACCGATAGTAGGCCTTCCGATAGTAGTAGCAGGTGAAGCGGAAGCTCCCCGGAAACACCAGGATCAGCACCGCCGGCGAGGCCGGAACGAAGGGCGGCCACCACGTCGGCCACGCTCCGAACCACGCGTGGTGCAGCCCCGCGGTGTCGCCCGGCGCCGCGAAGAGCAGCGGCGAGTAGAACGGCGAGAGGTAAGGCCCCCAGTGGTAATGCACGCCCTGGAGTGCCGCCCACGTCGTGTAGACCACGAAGGTCAGGAAGACGGCCGCCGTGACGATCGGCTCGACGTACCACCCGTCGGTGCGTTCGGTCTCGCCGAACCCTTCTACGTGTCCGCCGACGGCAGGCGCCTTGGAGGCCATGGGGCGCGGACTATAAAGAGTCGATTTCCGACCCGCAAGGTGAAGCGCCATGAAATCGGATGAGTGCGAGTATCAGCGCGCATGCGCGCGCCGACGGGCCGCGCTTCCGATCTTCTCCTTGTCGACCACGCGCCGACCGACGCTCACTGGAGCGTCGGCGGCGTGATCTGGCGGGTCGCCCGTCGCTACAAACGCGGCTCAGTCCTGCAGCCGCACCACGTTCGCTTTGTCTTGGGTGCCGCTGAGCGGGATCGACTGGTCGAGACCGTAGACCGGGAACTCCAGGCTGCCGGCGTTGCCGCTCCAAGCGGCGCAGTTGAAGGGCTCGCCGCGACGGCTCGCGGTGCCGGTGCCGCCCTGGCGCATGTTGGTGATGGTCGTCGTCACCTGACCGGTTGCGATCGCCACTTGCTGGTCCGGGATGGTGCCCCAGTTGACGGTGTCGCAGTTGCTGCCGTCGCTGCCGGTCTCCGAGCTCTGCATCAGGATGCGGATGATGCCGGCACCCGCGGGCGCGGCGCCGTCAGCCGCGGTGTCGATCGTGAGCACGGGGGGTGACGCGGCGCCGGTACCGTTGCTGTTGACCGAGTACGTCACGTTGGTGCGCGTGCCGCCGTCGCAGTCGACGAAGCTGTCGGCGACGGTCGCGAACGCCGGGTCTTGACGGAGGCGCCAGCAGGCGTAGCCGTTGGCAAAGCCCGTCGCCTTCAAGTCGCCGATGATGACCGGCGCGGTGATCGTGAGCAGCGCTTTGCCCCCGGCGCCGGGCGCACCCGCGGTCAGCGGAATGTTCGGCGCGGAGGACGATGCCGCCCAGTTGGTGTTGTCGGTGCCGCAGCATTGGCCGCTCGACGGCGGCTGCAAGAAGAAGCAACTCTTGCCGGCCGTGTCGCCGCAACCGGCGGGACACGACCCGATGCCATTGCAGTTGTCGCCGTTGGCCACCGTGAAGGTCTTGGGACCGATCGGGGTCACGACGGCGGTCGGCGTCGGGGTGGCGGTCCGCGTCGGCGTGGCGGTCCGGGTCGGCGTGGCCGTGAGGACCGCGGTCGGCGTCGCCGTAGCGGTCTCGGTGGCCGTCACCGTCGGCGTCGCGGTCGGGGCGGCGGTGAAGGTCGGGGTCGGCGTCACGCCGGTCGTGAAGGTCGCGGTCGGCGTCGCGGTGCGGGTCGCGGTCGGCGTGACCGAGATGGTGGGGGTCGCCGTCCGCGTCGGCGTGGGCGTCCGCGTCGCGGTGCGCGTCGGGGTCGCGGTGCGGGTCGGGGTCGCCGTGCGAGTCGGAGTCGGCGTGGTCGTCGGCGGGGCGGTGACGGTCGGGGTCGGGGTCGCCGGAACCGGCGGCTCGTAGACTTGGATGAAGAGCTCGTCGGCGGTGTCCGCCGCGGTGGCGACGACGCAGTCGCGCTCGGCGTTCACTGCCTGGGCGCAGCTCGTGAGCGGGGTCATGAGCATCTCGTTGGTGCAGACGTTGGCGATCGCACCGAGGACCTTGGCTTCCGCCTTGGCGATCTTGCCCTTCAAGTCGGCAGTGCGGCAGTCGGTGGCCCCGGTCGTCGGCGGCTTCCCGTTGTCCTTCAGCGTCTGACACTTCTGCTGCTCTTTCATACGGGTCTGCTGCAGCCGGACGAGCTGCTTTCCGATCGTGCGCTGGCAGCCGAGCGCGGCGCTCGCGGGGTCGAGGATGGGCGGGTCGGGGAACGCGCCGTACGTATCGACGCCGGCGAGCCCGACCTGAGCGCGCGTCTGGCAGGCGAGGCAGGCGCTCACGCTGTCGACCCCGCTGAACGCGAGGATGCTGATCGCGTCGCACGGCGCGGTGCACGTGACGTAGCCGAGGTCCGCGGGTGTGTAGCCGAAGACGGTGCACTTGGTGTCGGCGAGGATCGCGAGCTTCTCCTCGGCTTTCACGATCTTGGCGAGCGATTTCTGCGGCAGCTGCGCGACGTCGTTGCAATCGGTCGTCGCGACCGCCGGGTCACCTTTCATGCGGGCTTGGTGACACTTGGTCGATTCTTTGAGGATCGTCGATGCGATCTTGAGAACGTTGCCGGCGAGGGTCTTCCGGCAGAGGACCTCGGCCGGGGTGAACGCGTCGGCCGAGCGTGGAGCGGCCGCAAGTGCCAAAGACATCACGAGGAACAAGCGGCCGAGCGTCATACACGAACCTCCGAAACGAGGCGGGGGGGGCCCCCCCCC
>JANNPN010000127.1:0-2876 GCA_031400185.1 Polyangiaceae bacterium | reverse complement strand
GCAGGCCTTTGGCGAGCACAGCTTGCCCTGCGACTACTGGAGGTGTCGGGATGGGAGTGCGAGACGTTGGCCGGCGACGCGACCTCCCACGCCGCCGCAGCATCGTCCCTCCGTGCGGAATGAATGAAAGAGACTAGCAGGGCACGCGTGTAGTCTGACGACCGCCTGGACCCATCGGTCGTTGACCTTTCCGCGCGAGTCCCCCCGTGCGGCGTTCACTCGGGCGCGCCCTGCATCTCCACCACCACAACCCCACCACCCTTGAGAATCCGCGCCGAGCACGCGGAGTCGATGCCTCAGCTCGCGCGGCTGCCGCTCCAGCGCCAGCGTTCCCAGAACGTCTCGCTCGGGGTCGCGGCGTTCGCGGCGCCGAGGCGCAGGAAGGTTCGCACTTCCCACGTCCCGTTGATCTTGCGTCCCGCTGCGAGCAACCGCTTGGCCGGCTTCCGCGGCCCATCCACCATCTTGTGCTGGCTCATTGGCCCCTCCTTGGGCTGCAACGTCATCATGAGGGAGGGAATGAGCAGGAAGCGGACCAATGGCGCAGGTGCTGATATTACATGCGAAATGCTGCAGGAAGTGCCGGATTCCGTTCAGTTCTGAACGGCAGCGAACGCAGTGTGTACGAAGGTCAGCCGGTAAGAAGGGTGAGGAGCCCGAGAAAGAAGAAGAACCCGCAGCAGTCGGTGAACGTGGTGAGCACGACCGCCGACGCGACCGCCGGATCGATCCCGCACCACTTGAGCCCGAGCGGGATCAGCACTCCGGCGAGCGCCGCGATGCAGAGGTTCCCGATGATCGCGAGCGCGACCACGATGCCGATGAGCGGCACGCCTTTCCACGCATAGGCGAGGACGGCCGCCGTGATCCCGACGGCCACTCCGTTCAACGCACCCGTTAGGAATTCCTTCATGACGACCCGGCGCGCGTTCAAAAACGTGAGCTCGCCGAGCGCGAGCCCGCGCACGACGAGCGCGAGCGTCTGCACGCCGGCGTTGCCGCCGCTCCCCGCCACCATGGTCATGAAGGCGGCCGCGATCGCGAGCTGCTGGATCGTTCCTTCGAACAGCGCGACGATGCTCGCGGAGAGGAAGCACGTGCCGAGGTTGAGGATAAGCCAGGGAAGGCGTCGCCGTACCGAGTCGCGCACGGACTCGTGGACCGACGCCTGATCGCTGAGACCGGCGAGCCGGTAGATGTCCTCCGAGGCCTCGTCCTCGATGACGTCGACGACGTCGTCGACCGTGATGCGCCCGACGAGCCTGCCTTCGGTGTCGACGACCGGGAGCGACAGGAGGTCGTACTTCTTGAAGAGCTGCGCGACTTCCTCCTGGTCCATGCCGGTGTGTGCTGCGGGCGGGTCGGCCTGCATCACGTTCCGGAGCGCGGTCCGGGGGTTCGCGAGGATCAGCAGGCGGAGCGGCAGCACGCCGATCAGGCGCTGCTGCTCGTCGACGACGAAGACGTTGTGGATGTCGGGCACGTCGGCGGCGCGCCGACGGACGACGTCGATCGCGTCGTCGACGGTCGCGTCGGCGACCGTCGCGACGAACTCGCGCTGCATGATGCCGCCGGCCGACTCCTCGTCGTAGCGGAGCAGGTCGCGGACGTCCGCCGAGAGGCGGGCGGGGATCGCCTGGAGGAGGCGCTCGACCTTCTCGCGCGGGAGCTCCGCGAGGAGGTCGGCGGCGTCGTCGGACTCGAGGGCGGTGAGGAGCCCGCGGAGCCGTGTCTCGGGAAGACCGTCGAGAAGCGTCTCCCTCGCCTGGTCGTTGAGGAGGCTCAGGACCGCGGCGGCGCGCGGCGTATCCAGGTGCGCGAAGAGCCGGGCGCGGAGGTCGTCCTCCTCGATCGCGTCGAGCAGCTCGGCCGCGTCGGCCGGATGCAGGCGCTGCATGCCCTCCTGCACCTGATCCTCGCGGCCCATCTCCGCGAGGATGACGAGGTGATCGGTGGTTTCTTGGGGCGTCATCGCTCGTGGGCTTCACGCGAAAGCTGAATTCCGACCGCCTAGCACAGGACGTACGAAGATGCAGTTCCGAAGGCCGACCCCTTATCCTCGTTCCGTGAGATCCCTATGCTCGGGGAGCATGCGCGGCCATTGCCACACCATCATCCTGGTGGACGACGAGGGCGAGGGACGCGACACGCTCCGCGACCACCTCATCGAGAGGGGGGTGGACGTGCTCTGCGCACGGAACGGCCGGGCCGCGCTGCAGCTGACCGCGCTCGGGATTCGTCCGTGCGCGTTCCTCGTCGACGTCGAGAGCCCGTCGGTCGCGGGCGCGGAGCTCCGGCGCGCTCTCCAGTACGACGCCACGCTCCGGTTCGTGCCCGTCGGCGTGCTTCCCCCCCCGCGCGCACGGGCGGCACGCTCCGGCCCTCCGATCGACGTCGCGGAGCTGCTGCGAGCGGCGGGCCAGTGCTGCGCTGACCTGGTCGCGTTCCGGCGCCCGGCATCACAGGGTCGCCTCGCTGGCGCGACGCGGCCGCTCCGTGGCCCCCGCACCCGCTCCCCCAGCCGCTTCTGAGCCGGTTGCTGAAAAAGGCCGATCTGCGTCGTTGCTCAGTCGACTCACTTGTGGAGGCATAGCTCCGCTATGCCTCCGCGTTCGCTCCTTCGCGCCTCGCATCTCGACCTTTTTGAGCAACCTGCTGGGGCTGCCTGTGCGCGTGGTCGGACGTTCGCTGCGCTCACGCCCATCAATTTCTCTTCTGCGCAGTGTGTGGTTTGAGAGGAAGCGCGCGAGCGTAGCGAGCGAGCTCACCACGCGCGAACCAGCAGCAAGCAGGTCGCTCAAAAAGGTCGAGATGCTAGGCGCGAGGGAGCGAGCGCGGAGGCATAGCGGAGCTATGCCGCACAAGCGAGTCGACCG
>JANNPN010000105.1:0-18114 GCA_031400185.1 Polyangiaceae bacterium | reverse complement strand
GTCCGGCACGATCTCGGCCGTGTAGCCCTGGACGTATTGCCGGAGCACGATCGCCCACGCGACGAGAAGCACGCCTCGGCTGCGGCGAGCGGAACGTCCGCCTGCAGCTGGTTCATCGCAGTCGAGCTTCGTACAATGCCGTCCTCACGACGAGCTTCGCGCTCTCAATCGACGGCGCGGCGCCGGCTGGTCTCGTGGAGGCGATCGCGGAGCGCGTTCGGCGCGAAGAGCACGCCTTTCAGTGGTCGCTCGATTCCCATGAGACGGCGGGCTCGCGGCCCTATGGCGACGATGTCCCCGTGTTCACGTCGCGAGCGGTGCTGCTGATGCTGCTCGGCAGCTTCGTGCTCGTCTTGGTGTCCTCGCCGTGGTGGCGGCCTCGCGTCACGGACATGCACGCCTCGCCCGTCCGCGCGCACCCCGTCTTTCTCTGCACATATGCGATCGCCGTACTGTTCGTCTTCGAAGCGGCATCGAGGGTGCTGTTCTCGATGGAGCCGCTGCAGAAGCGCATCCCGCTCGTGTCCGAGCACGCGTGGCGGCTCGACTGGATCAGCCGGAATAGGGTCCGAGATCCACACCCGAACACGGAAGCGTCGATGACCTACGGCTTCGATCGGTTCGATCCCGAGACGGGCTGGAGCGTGAAGCCAAATCTCCGCGACCTTCCCTGCTTCGGCGACAAACGCGTGAGCACGAATTCAGACGGCGTACGCGGCGTGACCGAGTACCCGAACGGATCCAGCAGAGATCCGACGAAGACACGGGTCGTGCTCCTCGGCGACTCGTTCACGTTCGGCGATGAAGTGAGCGACGGCGAGACCTATGCGCACTTTCTCGAGCAGCTTCTGCCGAATTCCGAGGTGATCAACCTCGGCGTCCATGGCTTTGGGCATGATCAGATGCTTCTGCATTTCGGCACGAAGGGGAAAGCGTACCGGCCGGACGTCGTGATCGTCGGCTATCTGAGCCTCGACGGCGAGCGCAATTTGCTGAGTTTCCGTGACTACGCCAAACCGAGATATTTCCTGACCCCACACGGCCTGCGACTGACCAATCATCCCGTACCACCCCCGGACGACACGCTCCGATCCGAGCGATACCGTTCAAAGCTGTGGGACGCGCTCACGATCGCCTACACGGGGTTCGAGGTGCGGTATTCCGACTGGCGGGAGCAGCGTATTCGCCGGATCACGCGGGCGCTGCTCCTCGAGCTGCGCACGTCGATCAAGCGTGCGGGCGCCGTGCCGGTGTTCGCGTTTCTGCCGCACGGGGCCGCGCGCCTCAATCCGGAACCCTTGGCGGACGAGCGGGAATTCAGCGCATGGTGTCGCGCGTCGCATCTGCGCTGCATCACGCTGCGTCCGGATTTCGTCCGGTACGCCAAGGACGGCGGCCAACTCGCGCCGGAGGGCCGCCATTGGGGACCGGACGAACACCGCGTCGCGGCGCAGGGCCTCGCGCGGTATCTCACTGCGAGCCGGCTTGCCGGATTCCGCAATCGCAATCTCGGTCAATGATCGCCGGCGGGCAAGCCTACTGCGTGAATACCGGCCAGCGTCCGACGATCTTTCCGGCGCGGACGAGCACGAGATCGCCGAACTGCAGCATGACCGCCTCGCTCTGCGTCGGCCGCAGGAACACGTAGTCGTCGACGCCGAGCTCGACGCGCGCCGAGCCGTTCAGCATCTCCTGGTTCGAGCTCCGTCCGAACATCCCGTTGTTGTGGAGCCCGGCGGGCGCGACCGGGCGCGCCATCCAGTAGCCGCCGTAGATGAAGAAGGTGCGCGCCAGGTTCGGGTTCCACCAGTCGAGGATCGCGGAGAGCCAGTCGAGACCGGGAAGACGCGCGCTGGCGCTCGCCTTGAGCACGGGGGTCGCGATGAAGAGCGCGGGCACGTGCGGCGTCAGCGTGTCGAGGTCGAAGTCGGTCGGCTTCACGAGCGCCGACCCGACCGAGAGGTCGTTCAGGAGCGTGTCGTCCTCGTAGAGCCGGTACGTCGGACTGCCCGCGCCGTTCAGCGTGATCGCCTCGCTCCAGAGCTCGGGATGGCGCGTCTTCACGTAGTCGACGTAGCCGCGGTAGATGGTGCGCACCTCCTCGATCAGCGACGCGCGCGAGCGCGCCCACGACGGCACCTTGGCGACGTGGGGGTCGTACCCCATGAACCCGGCGAACTGGAGCCGCGTCGGGTGCGCGGCGATCACGGTCAGCATGCGCTCGAGGGTCGCCGTATCCTGTACGCCGCCGCGGTGCAGGCCGACGTCGATCTCGACGTTGATGCGGAGGCGGCGCTGCAGCCGCTCGGCGAGGGCGCGATACTCGTCCAGCCTCTCGGGCGTGTCGATCAGCCACTGGAGCTGCGCGTCGGGGTCGAACGTGCCGCTCACCCCGGCGTAGAACTCCGCGGCGGACTTGACCGGCATCGGCTTCCCGAGGAGCACGTCGGCGTGCGCGAACTGCTCCGCCACCTGGCGGAGGAACGGCTCGTGGAACGACATCACGCGGTTCGTGCCGGCTTTCTCGAAGATGTAGCGCACGAGCTCGATCGACGGCAGCGACTTGTCGACGACCCGGAAGTGCTTGGGCGGGCGAATCGATTGCCGCAGCGCCGCGATGTTCTGGTCGAGACGGTCGAGGTCGAGGAGCAGGACCGGCCGCGCCGGCCCCTCGCGCTTCAGCATGGCGTTCAGCGCGCCGAAGTACGGGTCGTACGCGCCGCCGTCGTCACGCGGCCGGACGGTGTAGAGCAAGGTAGCGACGCCCGCCGCGGCCACGATCCCGATCCGTCCCAGCCTCATGCTTCCCCCAGACACGCGCGGAGGTGCGCGTTCAAGAACTTGCCGCCCGGGTCGAGGCGGCGCCGTACGGCGCGAAACGCGTCCCACTGCGGATACAGCTCGGCGAGGTCCGCGGCGGTCAGGGTATGCAGCTTGCCCCAGTGCGGCCGTCCGCCGTATCGCCAAAAGATCGGCTCGACCAGCCCGAAGATCTCCCGGTAGTCCGCCTCCGCCCATTGATGGATGGAGATCGAGGCGCTCGCGCGGCCGTAGAAGGGGCTGAGCCAGCAGTCGTCCGCGGCGACGGTGCGGTACTCGATCGGGAAGAGCGTCGTCACGTCGCTCGCGGCGACGGCCGCGAGGATCTCGCGCAGACACTCCGGACCTTTCGCGAGCGGCAGCTCGTACTCCATCTCGTTGAAGCGGACGTTCCGCGGGCTCGGGAAGATCCGGTACGAGCGGTCGACGCGCGTCTCCTCCGGCGCGAGCGCCGCGAGCATGCGCTGCAACGATTCCGCGAGCGCCGGGACACGGTGCGCGAGCTCGCTCGCGGTCCGCAGCACGGCGTCGATCGGCAGCGGGATCGCGGGCGGCTCGGTCGGGGCGCTCTCGGCCGGCAGCTCGTCGAGCTCTTTCACGAGCGCGTCGTCGGCCCGGTAGAACGCCCAGAACTCGAAGTGCCGGTGCGCGGCGACGTGGCGGTCGAGATCGCGCAGCACGTCCGTGAGCGGCGCCGTGTAGACGTGCTCACGCAGCGCGTACGGCGCACGGTTCTGCATGCGGAGCTGGGTCACGATGCCGAGGGTGCCCATGGCGGTGCACGCGGCGTGAAAGACGTCGGCGTCGCGGCTCGGGCTGCACTCGATCACCTCGCCGGCCGCGGTGACGAGCCGCACCCCCCGCACCGCCGACGAGAACGAGCCGAGCGTCACGCCGGTGCCGTGCGTGCTCGTGCCGACCGCGCCGCCGAGCGACTGGCGGTCGATGTCGCCCTGGTTCACGAACGCCTGGCCGCGCTCCCAGAGCGCGGCGCCGAGCGCGTGGAGGCGCGTGCCCGCCCAGATCGTCGCCTGCTCCGTGGCGTCGTCGTGCTCGACGATGCCCGCGAGGTCGTCGAGGGACACGAGCACGTCGTCGGTCGCGACGAGGGGGCTGAAGGAATGGCCGGCGCCGACCACGCGGACGGTGCCGCGTGTTTGGCGCATTTCGTTCGCGAGGTCCGGCTCGTTCGCCGGGATCAGCCACGTTTTCGGGTGCGCGATCTGGCCGCCCGACCAGTTGGCCCACGACCCGTCCGAGCGCGGCCGCGCTGCCGCGTGGTCGTCGCCGGGTGCGCACCCGAGCGCGCCCATCCCCGCACCGACGACGGCGGCTTTCAACACCGCGCGGCGCGAGAGCGAGGTCGTCGACACGCGGCGTGAGTAGCGGACGCGAGCCGGCCGGGCAATTGACGATCGGACCCCCCACAGCAGCATCCATTGGACTCGACAATCGGGCCGCGAGCGCGCAGAGTTCGGCGCCATGCCGCGCATGCGCCGCGAATGGATCGGAGCCCGCGTCGCTTTCCCGGGCTACGTCATGGAGGGCGGTCCCCATCGCCCCGACCTGATCACGTGGATCGAGCTCCCCGACTCTCCGCGCTCATCAGAGCGCGGGCCCTATTGAAGCCCTACACGTACGATGGGTCGAGGATCATGTCGTTCTTCTGCATCCACGCCGCCGCCTCGGTCGCAACCGACGCGTCGTAGGAGTCCACGAGGCGCGCGATCTTGCCGTCGCGGTAGTGGACGTCGGTGTGGCCGCGGAGGACGTATGGCGTCTTGCCCGGCTTGGTGTACGTAACCGCCCAGTCGGCGTGGAGGGCGTCGCCGTCGACCTCGGGCCCCTTGGTGACGTCGATCGCACGGCCGTCGAACTTGCGGTCGAAGCCGTCGAGCGACTTCTTGATGCCCGTGAAGATCGCGTCGGGACCGACGAGCTTGCAGCCGAACGCGTCCGACCGCACCTCGTAGACGGCGTCGTCCGTGAAGTACCGGCGGAGACGCGACCAGTCGTCGTCGCCGTAGGTCTTCTCGAAGTCGGCGGCGTACTGCATGAACTGCGTGAGGTTTTCCATGCCGCCGAGCTAGCAGCCCGGCCGACATGTCGGAAGCCGGGCGCGCGGGGTGCCAAGCCGGACCCGCCTCTGCTAAGACCGCGCGGCGCGCGAGAGGAGCTCCTCATGGACTGCGATCTGAAGCTCAGCGGCGGGAACGTCATCGACGGCAGCGGCGGCCCGGCCCGGCGCGCCGACGTCGCCGTCATCGGCGACCGCATCACCGCCGTCGGCGACCTCGGCGCCGTCGCGGCGGCCCGCACGATCGACTGCGGCGGCAAGACGATCACTCCGGGCTTCATCGACATCCATTCGCACTCCGACTGGCTCGTCCCCGGAGCCGATCACGGCGAGCTCATCGAGCCGTTCGTACGCCAGGGCATGACGACGCTCGTCGGCGGCAACTGCGGCTTCAGCCCGGCGCCGATCACCGCCGCGAACCGGAGCGCCGCGCACGACGCGAGCCGGCTGATCGTCGACGATGCGATCGACCTCCGCTGGGAGTCGATGGGCGAGTTCCTCGACGGCCTCGAGCGCGGCGGGGTGTCGCTGAACGTGGCGCAGCTCGTCGGGCACGGCACCGTACGGGCGGGAGTGACGGGCGCGCTGAACCCGGCGGCGCCCTCCGGCGACGAGCTCGCCGCGATGGAGCGCTTCGTGCGCGACGCGCTCGCGGTCGGCTGCGTCGGCGTCTCGACCGGGCTCGGCTATCCGCCCGGGATCTTCGCGACCGAGGACGAGCTCACCCACTTCGCGCGCTGGGCCGCGCGGGAAGACAAGCTCTTCACCTCGCACCTGAAGGCCTACAGCTGGATGAGCGGCGCCTTCGCGAGCGACCCGATGACGGAGCCCCACAACCTGGCCGCGCTCGACGAGATCCTGCGGGTCGGCGAAGCGAGCGGCGCCCGCGTCCAGGTGAGCCACCTCATCTTCGTCGGCCGCATGACGTGGCCGAGCTGGCCGAAGGCGCTCGAGCGCATCGACGCCGCCCGCGCGCGCGGCCTCGACGTCGCGTTCGACGCGTTCCCGTACACGGCGGGCAACACGACCGCGAGCGTCATCTTCCCCGCCCACGTCCTGCCGAGGCTGGAGGAAGTCCTCGCGGACCCGGACGAGCTCGCCAACCTCCGGAGCTTCGCGACGTTCGCGTTCGAAGCGCTCGGCTTCGGGCTCCCCGACATCCAGATCATGCGCGCCAACGCGCCGGCGTTGAACCAGTACGACGGGCTCCGGGTCACCGAGGCGGCGAAGCGCGCCGGCATGGAGCCGTTCGACTTCTACTGCCGGCTCGTCCTCGAGAGCAGCCGGCAGGCCCGCGTGCTCATCCACACCTACAGCGGCGACCGCGGCGAGGAGGAGGCGCTCCGCGCCGTGCTCGCCCACCCGCAGTGCCTGATCGAGACCGACACGTTCGTGACCCGCGAGGGTCACCAGAACCCGGCGAGCTACGGCACCTTCCCGCGCGCGCTCAGCACGTACGTGAAGGAGGGACTGTTCACGCTCGAGGAGGCGGTCCGCAAGATGACGGGCGGGGCCGCGGAGCGGCTCGGCTGGAAGGACCGCGGTTGGTTGCGCCCCGGCGGCGCCGCGGATCTCGTCGTGCTCGACACGTCGACGCTGCAGGATACCGCGACGTTCGACGAGCCCGCCCGGTTCCCGCTCGGCATCGAGCGCGTCTTCATCAACGGCCGCGCGGTCATCGAGGACGGCCGCTACGACGCGGGGGCGCGGGTGGGACGGGTGCTGCGGAGCTGAAAGCGACCAATGGACATCGGCTCGACATGGAGGTTCCGATAATCTAGATAATCGGGAGTGACATCCCCATTATCCTTAGTTCGCCGAGTCCGACTGACCGACCTCGGCGAACACAACGCCAGCTTTCTCTGGGGGCCCCGCAAGGTCGGCAAGACCACCCTGCTCCGGCAGCGCTTCCCGAATGCTCGGTGGTACGACCTCCTCGACTCCGATCTGCGCACCCGATTGCTGCTGCGCCCCGCACGACTGCGCGAGGAGGTGCTCGCCGATCGTCCGCGTGTCGTCGTCATCGACGAGGTCCAAAAGGTCCCGGCGCTCCTCGACGAAGTGCACGGCCTGCTCGAGTCGACCGACACCAGGTTCGTGCTGTGCGGATCGAGCGCCCGCAAGCTCCGCCACGGCGCAGCCAATCTCCTCGGCGGACGCGCCTGGCGCTTCGAGCTCTTTCCGCTGACGACCCACGAGCTCGGTGTCCCGAAATCCGCTGCCGACGCGTCACGGCTCCTCGACCGCGTCGTCAACCACGGCCTGATTCCGCAGCACCATCTCATGGCCAAGCCGGAGCGGGCGCTGCGCGGCTACGTGCTCGACTACCTCGCCGAGGAGATCCAGGCCGAAGCGCTCACCCGCAACGTGCCCGCCTTCGCCCGCTTTCTCGACTCGGTCGCCCTCGGGCACGGACAGCTCCTGAACTACGCGAGCGTCGCCCGGGACTGCGGGGTCTCCGCAAAAACCGTCCGCGAATACTACCAGATCCTCGACGACACCCTGCTCGGGCATCGCCTGCCGCCGTGGCGTCGCGCCCGCAAGCGCCGTCTCATCGAGACCGAGAAGTACTACCTCTTCGACGTGGGCGTCGTACGTGCGCTCTGCGGCATGCGCATCGTCCAAGCCGGCACCGAAGAATTCGGACGCGCCTTCGAGCATTTTCTCATCGAAGAGATGCGCGCCTATCTCTCGTACCGCGAACGCCACCTGCCGCTCGCCTACTGGCGCACGAGCACGGGCCTCGAGGTCGACCTGATCGTCGGCAATCTCGATCTCGCCGTCGAGTTCAAAGCATCGGCCGGGGTCGGCGAGCGGCACGTCCAAGGGCTCCGCGCGCTGTGCGAAGACCAGAAGGTGAAGCGCGCCGTGATCGTCAGCCTCGACGAACGGCCCCGTATGCTCGACGGCGGGATCGAGGTGTGGCCGTGGCACCTCTTCTGCGAGGGATTGTGGGCGGGCGAGTTGGTGTGAGGGAGTGGAGGACCACCATGGCGGCTGACGATCGCGACCGGATCACCCGAGCCTTCGACGAGGGGACACCCATCGACGAGGCCATCATCGAAGCCGTGCGGAAGGCACGCCAAGAGCACAAGAACGCGGGCAACCCGGTGGCGGAGTGGTGCGACGGCGAAGTCGTCTGGATCGCGCCGGAGGACATCGAGGCGGACGTCGGGGAGTAGTTGAAATTACCTTGCTTCATCGATCTTCGACCTGGCGGTCCCGCGCTAGTGCGAATACACCCCGCTGCCGGTGTCTTCCGATTCCGTCCTCGTGCTCAAACCGAGACCTACGAGCACACGTGGATGCAAACGCGGAAGAGATTGGCCTCGACCCATCAACGAGGCGCGCTCTGCGAGGTCAGGAACATCATCAGAGCGCGGCCCCATTGAAGCGTGATGAGTTTCTCGCGGAATCGATTCGCAGCAGCACCACTTTAGGTTCACGGACTTCTGCCACAACCGGCACTTCGAGGTCCTCGCCCGCCACAGCAAGCGGCGCACCGAGCCGTACGCTTGGTGATCTTTATCGGCGGAGTCGCCAGTGCCGATCCCGGCAGCGAGAAGACTAAAAAATGATGCAGCAGGCGGGCGGGTCGGGGATGGCTTCGGGGAGCCGCACCTCGCGTGTGCGCAAGACAGCGAGGCACCGGCGGGCAGTCCGCGCTGGGTGTCCGGAACCCGGCGACCGTAGAAGCCATCCCCGACCCGCCCGCCTGCTGCCACCACTTCCGATCGCCCCGCCGCGCGAGTATCGAGCTGCGACACGACCTCCTTTCCGAGTCGCCTTGACGCCCCGCAGCGCATGGGCAAAAGAGCTGCGCTTGGACGGTCGCACCGAATTCGCGAACGGCGCACCGGCGTGAGCCGCGTCCTCATCATCTGCCCCGACACGACGGGGCCGCTCATGGCGGGAACGGCCATCCGGTCGGTCGAGATCGCGAACGTGCTCGCGCGCGAGCACCACGTGACGCTCGCGGTGCCGGACGAGAGCGAGGCGATCGCCGCGAGCTTCGACCTCGTGCGCGTACCCCTCGAGGCGAAGCTCGCGACGCTCGTCGCGGACGCCGACTGCGTCATGATCTCGGGACGCACCGAGCTGATGACGACGATCCGGAAGCCGCTGCTCGTCGACCTCTACGATCCGTTCGTCCTCTCCGACCTCGAGTTCTACGGCACGGGTCGCGGCGACGCCGGCGGCCGGTCGCTGCTCGCGCTCCGTTGGCTGCAGCACCATCTCGAGAACGGCGACTTCTTCGTCTGCGCGAGCGAGACCCAGCGCCGCTTCTGGCTCGGGATGTTGACGTCGGCGGGACGCTTGAACCGCGCGAACTACGCGGGCGACCCGTCCTTCGACCGCCTCCTCGCCGTCGTCCCGTTCGGCATCGCCGAGACGGCCCCGGTGCACGGGCGGGACGCGCTGAAGGGCGTCATCCCCGGCATCGGCCGCGAGGACCAGGTCGTGCTCTGGGCCGGCGGCCTCTGGAACTGGTTCGACCCGGTGACGCTGGTCGAGGCGCTCGCCCGCCTGCAGACGACTCACCCCCACCTGAAAGGCGTCTTCCTCGGTGTCCGCCACCCGAACCCCAAGATCGGCGTCATGGAAGAGGCCGAGCGCACCCGCGCGCGCGCCGAGGAGCTCGGGCTCCTCGACCGAACCGCGTTCTTCATCGACTGGGTCCCCTACGCCGAGCGGCAGAACGTGCTGCTCGAGGCCGATGTCGCAGTGAGCCTGCACCAGCGCGGCATCGAGGCCCAGTTCGCGTTCCGGACGCGCGTGCTCGACTACCTCTGGGCAGGCATCCCGATGGTGCTGAGCCACGGCGACGACCTCGGCGAGCGGATCGAGCGCGCCGGGCTCGGCATCACGGTGCCCGAGGGCGACGCCGACGCGGTCGCGCGTGCGATCGCGACGCTCCTCGGTGACCGCACCCAGGGGCTCGACGGCGCGCCGTCGGTGCGCCGCACGGAGCGCTTCGCGGCGCTCCGCGCCGAGCTCGCATGGCCGCGCGTCGTGGCACCGATCGCCGAGTTTTGTCGCGCGCCGCGCTTCGCGCCGGACAAGTCGACGGCCCCCTGGGTCGCGGACGAGACGCCGCGTGAGCAGATCATCCGCAAGGAAACCGCCCTCGTCTCCGAGGAGTTTCTCACCGCCGACCGCGAGCCGTCACCGGCGCTCAGCCGCTACTACGCGGTCGAGCACCGTTTCGTCGCTGCGTACGACAACCTCTGCCGCGTCGACGTGCGCCCCTGGATCACCGGACAGCCGCCCGCCGTGGACGTCGTGTTCGCGCTCTGGGACGACGGCGCGACGCCGACCCGGCTCGCGCGCGTGCGCGCGCCGCTCCAGTCGCTGACGCACGACGAATGGCAGCGCTTCGAGTTCCGGCCGATCGCGAACTCGCGCGGCCGGACGTTCCGGGTCGCGGTGAACGCGCCTGGGACGATCGCGTCGAACATGTCGCTCTGGGTCTGCAAGACACCGGAAGGAACGACGCCCGCGCTCATCATCCACTACCTCGTGAAGGGCGTGCTCGACGCGCTGCCGGTCGACGACGAGACGTTCCTCTTCCTGCACAACGCGACGATCAGCACGTCGTCGCTGCCGGAGGTGGGGGAGCTCGAGCATGGCGACGACTTCGCGTCGTCGCTGGTCGGCGAGGTGGCGCCGGGCGAACGCACCGCCGCGGCCTCGGGCGCCGACGACGCGCTCCGCTCCAACTTCGCGCGCACGGCCGCGGAGCTCGCGGTCGCGCGTCGCGAGCTCGGCGAGATCGAGGCGCAGCTCGCGGCGGCCGAGGCCCGCGAGGTCCAGTACCGGCGGACCGAGGCCGCGATCGCGCCCGTCCTCCGCGTCGCGCGCATCGGCGCGCGCGTGCGGCGCAGCATCAAGGATCTCGCGCGCCGGACGCTCGTCGCCGGCTTCATCCTCGCGCTGATGATCCTGAGCATCCCGCTGGCGCTCGCCGTCGGGCTCATGATCCTCGTGACCGACCTGCGGGCTCGCTTCGGCCGCGGCGACGGCGCGCGCGACGCGACCCCCGAGGTGCGGAAGACCTTCACCGGGCCACGCGCCGCGACGCCGGTCTCGATCGTCATCCCCACGTGGAACGGGTGCGAGCTCCTGCAGATGAGCCTGCCGCCGCTCCGCGCGGCGCTCGCCCGACATGCGCCCGGGGGCGAGATCATCGTCGTCGACAACGGCAGCAGCGACGACACGCTGCCGTGGGTCGCGGAGGCGTTCCCCGAGGTCCGGCTCGTCGCGCTCCCGACCAACGAAGGGTTCGCGGGCGCGACCAATCGCGGGGCACGCGACAGCCGGCACCCGACCGTCATCATGCTCAACAACGACATGGTGGTGGAGCCCGACTTCATCCTTCCGCTGCTGGAAGCGATGGACGAGGAGCCCGACGCGTTCGGCGTCTCGTGTCAGATCGACTTCATCGACAAGAACAAGCCGCGCTGGGAGACCGGCAAGGTCCACTGCAAGTGGAGCTGGGGCACGCTCCACCTCTTCCATCTCGACCGCTGGCGCGACGAGCACCTCTACCCGGTCTTCTTCGCGGGCGGCGGCGCCTCGGCGTACGACCGCGAAAAGTTCCTGGCGCTCGAGGGCTTCGACGAGGCGGTGTTCTCGCCGGTCTACATCGAGGACGTCGAGCTCGGGTATCGCGCCTGGAAGCGCGGGTGGCCGGGACTCTTCGCGCCGAAGAGCCGCGTTCACCACAAGCACCGCGGCACGACGCGCCGGCTCTGGAGCGAGGATCAGATCTACAGCTTCTTCGTGAAGAACCTGGCCGCGCTCGTCTGGAAGAACGTGACCGATTGGCGGCTGCTCGCGCGCCACCTGCTCGGCCTCGTCATCCTGCCGATGCGAATCTGGCGCCAGAGCAACCGCCATGTCGCGCTGTACACGTGGCTCGGGATGTGGCGGCAACTCCGCACGGTCGCACGCGGACGCCTCGCCGAGGCCCGCGCGCCGCGCCGCCTCGACGACGCGACCATCTTCCTGATCTCGCGCTACCGCCACGCCTACCGCGGCCGGCTCGGTCGCCGCCCGCCGCGCGACCCGGCCGCCAAGCCGCGCGTGCTGATGGTGAGCCCGTACAGCCCCTACCCGCCCGTGCACGGCGGCGCCGTCCGCATGCTCGCGTTGCTCAACCGGCTCGCGACGACGGCGGACGTGACGTTGCTTTCGTATGCCGACACGCAGGCCGAGCTCGATCCGCGCTCGACGGCCGCGCTCCAGGCGACGTGCCGCGACGTCGTCGTGATCGAGCGCGATACGACCGCCGTCGGCGGGGTCCTCATGCCGAACAAGACGCGCGGCTTCTGCTCGCGGCTCATGGAGGACGCGATCGAGTACTGGCTCGACGGCGACGACTTCGACGTCATTCAGATCGAGTACACGCACCTCGCGCACCTGATGCCGGCGCGGTCGGCGGGCCTCCTGCGCGTGCTGGTCGAGCACGACGTGAGCTTCGTGTCGCTGCAGCGCGCGCAGACGACCGCCGAGAGTTGGCCGGCGCGCGTCGCATTCTGGTTCGATTGGATGCGGATGCTGCGCTACGAGCTCGCCGCCGTGCAGGACGCGGACCTCGTGCTCACGATGAGCGACACCGACCGCGACATCCTCGACCGGTACGTCGACACCAGCCACGTCGTGCCGATCCCGAACGGCGTCGACTGTCGCGCGTTCCCGTTCGGGACGGACGGCCGCCAACCGGCGTCGATCCTGTTCGTCGGGTTCTTCCGCCACGAGCCGAACGTCGAAGCGGTGCGCTACTTCTGCCGCGAGGTGCTCCCGCGCGTCCGGGCGCAGGTGCCGGAGGCGCACTTCCGGGTGGTCGGCGCCTATCCGCCGGAGGTCATCCGGCGGCTCGCCGAGGATCCCGCGATCGAGGTCACCGGACGGGTCGACGACATCTCGGTCTACTACCGGACGAGCGCCGTCTTCGTGGCGCCGGTGCTGCAGGGCTCGGGGACGCGGCTCAAGATCCTCGAGGCGATGGCGAGCGGCTGTACGGTCGTGTCGACGACGATCGGCGCCGAGGGACTCGGGACGCGCTCGGGCGAGGAGTTGCTCCTCGCCGACAGCGCGATCGCGATGGCGGACGCGATCGTCCGGCTGCTCCGGCACCCCGAGGAAAGCGCCGCGCTCGCCGCGCGCGCCCGCGCCCACGTCGAACGACGTTTCGACTGGGACATGATCGGCGCGGCGCTGGTCCGCGCGTACGACCGCCCCGCCGCCGCGGCGCGAGCGCACTGATGGCGGGCCCGCTCCTCCTCTTCCGGCGGTTTCCCTACCATGCGATCCGTCACGCGCTCGTCGTGCAGACCGGGCCGATCGAGCGGACGGTCGCGGTCGGGCGGGCGGTCCGCAAGCACTTTCCCGAGGCGCGCGTCGACGCGGTCGTGCGCGACGACGACGCCGCGGTGCTCGATCCGACCGACTTCGAGCACGTGACGGCCGTCCGCTGGGAGGATCGCATCGCCGTGCTGCGCGCGCTGCGCGCGCAGCGCTACGATGCCGTCGCGTTGCTGCTCGGCGGCAAGGGGAGCCGCGCGTTCCGCGTGCTGCCGTATCTGCTGCGAACGAAGAACGTCATCCTCTTCAACGAGAACCTCGACTACTTCCCGCTCAAGTGGACGCGCATCCGCTCCCTCGCCCATCACCTGAGCGGCCACGAGAGCATCGGCTCGCTCGTCCGCTGGGGCTTCGGCCGCGTCGTCCTCGTCCCGCTCGCCGCCGTCGTGCTCATGGCGTCGACGCTGCGCATCCAACTCCGCGCGCTGCGCCGCCGACGGTCGCGCGGTTAGTCGACGTAG
This sequence comes from Polyangiaceae bacterium, assembly GCA_031400185.1. Lineage (GTDB taxonomy): Bacteria > Desulfobacterota > Binatia > UTPRO1 > UTPRO1 > UTPRO1. The sequence continues at coordinate 4,389 of JANNPN010000105.1, read as the reverse complement.
CCGAGGGCGCGCAGCCTGGCGTCGCGCTCCGGGTCGATGACGGGCTTCTTGGTGGCGTTCACCGGGCGTGGCGCTCCGCTGAACGCGGCAAGCGCGCTCCGGAGCGCGGCCGCGCCGTTCGGGTCGGTGATCGGGGTCTCTTCGCCAGGGTCGATGCCGAGGTCGAAAAGGGTCGTCGTCGCGGTGCCGTCGGGCGCCGTCGTAGTGATCAGCTTGTAGTCGCCGTCGTACCCGACGCGGATGCGCTCCCCCGCGTAGCTGATGTCCTCGACCCAGACCGGATGCGGCTCGTCGAGCGAGCGCGACTCGACGTCGGCGGCCTGGCGCTTGCCGACGTGCGCGAGCACGGTCGAGAAGACGCCGATCGTCGACACGCGCCGGTGCACGTGCTCGCCCGCGCGCTGGCGTTGCGGGAGCTTCACGATCAACGGCACCCGCAGCTCGGGCTCGTAGGGTGCGACGCCGTGACCGGCGAGCCCGTGCTCACCGAGGAACTCGCCGTGGTCGGAGGTGACGATGATGAGCGCGTCGTCGTAGCGGCCGAGATCCTTCAAGCGTTCGAAGATCTTGCCGAGCTCCCGGTCGGCAAGCACGATCTCGCCGTCGTACTGCGAGATGAAGTGCTCACGCAGCTCGGCCGTGATCGGTGTGCCGGCGTACACCGTGGTCGTCATCATCGCGCCGAGCGCCGGGACCTTGGCCGGAAAAAGCGCGTCGAGCGGCGCGGGCGGCTCGTACGGCTCGTGCGGGTCCAGAATGTTGAGGAAGAGGAACAGCCGCTCGTTCTGTTGCTCGTCTTCGTGGCGCTTCGGCAGCCAGGCGTTCACGGCCTCGCGGAGCTTCACCGGCGCGTTCAGGTCGGTCGCGAAGTACTCCGCGAAGCCGCGCCCGAACCCGAAGATCTCCGCCACATACGCGCCGTTCCCGACGAACGCCGCCGTGCGGTAGCCGCGCTCGCGGAGGATCTCGGCGAGACACGGCTGGTTTTCGTTCAATGCGAGCGCGAGGTTCTTCGTCGAGGGAACGCGCTCGGCGCCGTGGTAGGACGGCCAGCGTCCCGTAAAGAGCGAGCCGTGCGCCGGGACGGTCCAGGTGCCGGGCGAGATCGCGTTCCGGTACACGACCCCGTCGCGGGCGAGCGCCACGAGGTTCGGCGCCGTCCCGCGCTGGTAGCCGTACATCGGGAGGTGATCGGCGCGTAGGGTGTCGATCACGACCAGGATCACGTCGCCCGGCGGGCGGCGCTGACATCCCGAGGTCAGCGCCGCAATGACGGCCAAGCAGAGCAGGAACGCTTTCAACCGAACCCGCCGCTCACAGCCTCCCGCCCCAACGTGGATCGGTGCCTCGCTCGGTCAGGGGGCCACGACCTGCCCCAACTGCAGGCAGCGCGCGTAGAACGGCGGCTTGAAGTTGTTGACGTAGCGGCCGAAGTTCAGAACGTCCGTGTAGAAGACCTGGCCGTTCGGGGCGGCGTAGTCGATCAAGAGCGCGATGTACTTGTTGGGATCCTGGAGCGGCGGAGAGACCGACAACGGAAAGCGCAGCGGCGCGATGAATTGGAAGTTCGGCGGCAGCGGCTGCAGCGTGCGCGTTTGTCGGAGGATCCTCCCCGAGATCGTCTTGCCGAACACCGGCTCGACGTCGGTGCTGACGACGCGCAAGAAGACGCTCCGCGTCGTCCGGCCACGGTTGACGATCTTCCCATCCTGGTAGAGCCCGAACTCGCCGTTCGTGCGGTCGAACGTCACGCACACCTTGCCCTGGAAGCCGATCTCGCGCTTCCGGGTGGTCGGCTGCGGCTGGCCGCCGGGATACATCTGCGCGATCGCGTTGCGGTCGCCCGCCGACAGGAACTCGCGTTGCACGCTGTAGGTGCTGCCGTTCTTGCGCACGATGGTCGGTGCGTCGTTCTTCGTGAAGAAAAACGAGCCGTAGAGCATGATCGAGTTGAAATCGAAGGCGCCGAAGTCGCGGCCGTCGAAACCCTGGGCGACGTAACGGAAGAAGTTCGACTCGGTCCCCGGCTCGATGTTCTGGAAGTTCACCGTGACGAAGTTGTTGCGGTCGGTGCGCGTGTGCTCGTGGTAGAGGCCGAGCGCGTGGCCGATCTCGTGGATCGCCTGGCCTGCGAAGCATCCTTCGCCGACCGAGATGTCCTGCCTGCCACCGATGCGCCCGAGGTTGGAGTAGCAGCCGTCGCCGTTGATGAAGACGACGAAGTCGGGCTGGTTGGTACGCTGCACGAAGCGGATCGACGTGTTCTGCACCCAATGGTTCATCGCGGCGGTCACCCGCGAAGGGTTGGGGAAACCCGCTTGGAACGCGAACGGAATCACGCCGTTCGGCCAGCGGCTCGCCGCGAGCGTCCTGCCGGCGCCCTCCGGCCGCACGTCGCCCGGGCGCAACACCTCGTCGGCCCGGCCGACGACGATGTCGCCTTCCATGATCGCGAGGCCGTCGACGACCTCGAGGTCGCGCTCGACCTCGCCGCCGGGAAGCTCGACGATCCCGCGGAACGTGTCCGACGTCCGATTTCGCGGTGCCGGCCCGCCCGGTGCACAGCGACCACTGGCCGCCGCGCCGTCCTCGGGATGTGCGAGCTCGCCACAATAGATGCCGCTCTGATCGTCGCCCGGCAGGTCGACGCGCGGTCCGATCGGACATGCCGCGTTCGCGAGTCTTCGGTTCGCACGCGCCTCGCAGCGGAGCGCGCACTCGCTGCCGTCGTACACGAGACCCTTCGCCTCGTGGCGCGCCGCGCGCTCGCGGCACTCGGCGACGCACTTCACGAACTTCGCCTCGGTCGCGGCGGCCTTCGCCTCGCACGAGTCGGCCGCGTCGGCGACGGCGCGGCCCGGGCTCGCGAGCGCGAGCACACAGGCGAAAGCGGCCGTGATCAGGATCTGTGAGGGTCGTGACTGCATGAGGTGGGCCTCCGTGGGCGATCGTCGAAACGAAGTGGTGGAAGTGGGGAAGACGTGCCGCCGTATCGCGGCTCGATTCCGCCTGTCAACAAAGACGGTGCGCCATATCGACACATCCTCAGCGCACGCCGAGGCGTGCGAGCAAAAGCACCGACGGTCGGAAGAAGTGGGCCCCGACACCGCCCCCAGCATACGCACGAGCATCCCTTCCGGATGGGACGGGGACGCGATGCCGATTCGTGGCGCTGGACGCGTCGGCATGGCGGTGGTTTCTATGCCTCGGTTTGCGACCCTGCAACGTTGCCGCCACGGAGGACGCCCATGCCCACACGCTTCGACCTGACCGACAAAGCCATCGTCTTGACCGGCGGCAGCCGCGGGCTCGGCCTCGCGATGGCACACGCCTTCGCCGAGCACGGCGCGCACCTCGTGGTCGCGAGCCGGAAAGGTGACGCGTGCGAGCGCGTCGCCGCGGAGCTCCGCGAACGCCATGGGCGCCGTGCGATCGGCGTGGCGTTCCACGCCGGCAACTGGGACGACTGCGGCCGGCTCCTCGACCGCGCCTACGCGGAGCTCGGCCGCGTCGACGTGCTCGTCAACAACGCCGGCATGTCGCCGCTCTATCCGTCCCTGACGGGTCTCAGCGAGGAGCTGTGGGACAAAGTCCTCGCGGTCAACCTGAAAGGGCCATTTCGGTTGGCGGCGCTCGCCGCCGAGCGCATGGCGCGAGACGGCGGCGGTAGCATCATCAACGTGAGCAGCGTCGGCGCCGTGCAGCCGACGGTCGGCGAGCTGCCGTACGCGATGGCGAAGTCGGCGCTCCACACGATGGCGGCGGCGATGGCCCACGACTACGCGGGCAAAGTACGCGTGAACGTCCTCATGCCGGGCGCGTTCCTGACGGACATCAGCAAAGCCTGGCCCACCGAGATGCGCGCGATGATGGAACGCCAGATCCCGATGGGCCGCTGCGGCGACCCCGACGAGGTCGTCGGTGCGGCGCTCTACCTGGCCTCCGACGCTTCGTCGTACACGAGCGGCGCCGTCATCAAGATCGACGGCGGGTGGGCGTATCGGGCGAGCTGAGCTTCTCGTTTCTTGGAGACGAAGAGCGCGCATCGCCTGTGCCAGCGGGGGCGCGGGGTGGCGCCTCGCCGGCTCGCAAGCCGGACGCCCATCCCTTTCAAGAGACAACTATTCGCAGGGTCCGCGTGTCCAGCCTATGAGCCTGCGAGGCGCCACCCCACGCCCCCGCGCTCCCGCCGGTGGGCGATGACGACGAAGAAGCGGAACACCGGACACGATACGCAGCCGCCTGTGCGGGCCAAGAAGCACACATTGCGCTCCGGCGGTACTGCGTGGGGGTGGGGCGACGCTCCGCAGGCCTTTGGCGAGCACACGAAAGACCTGCGAATAGTTGCCAGGGGTCGGGACGGGCGTGCGAGACGTTGGCCGGCGGAGC
>JANNPN010000043.1:0-7964 GCA_031400185.1 Polyangiaceae bacterium | reverse complement strand
CCGGTGAGCTTCGCCGGCCCCTCGCGCCGGAGGGGCCCGGCTGGCCGGGCCCGTCCCGGGACGACGGCTCCACGCTCGACGACGAGGGCGTCGGGCACGGCCCGGCGCGGGCTGACCGGGGTGCTGGTCCGGCTGGGCGAGGTCCGGATCGTCATCGCGGGCGGGCGTCCTTCATGGACCTCGAGCGTACCACCCGGTGATTGTCTCCGGACCCCTCCGGACCCCTCCGGAGCGTTGCGGACCACGCCCGACCGCCCCGCTCGTGGGCGCACCGGATCGCTATCCCGCCAACCGGACCCGGTGGTGACCGCATCTGGGACTTCTTCCGGAGCCACCCGCGGCCCGAGTGATCGCCGGCGGCGGCGTGTCGACAACCGTTGGCCGCCTGATCGTCGCCGCCTGGCGGCGCCGCGCGCGCTGTGGTTAGCGTGCGCGGAGGAGGAACAGCGCGTGAGCCATTTCTTCGCCTATCTCGCCCGCATGCGCTTCGTGAAGCGCTGGGGCCTCATGCGGAACACGCACGTCGAGAACCTCCAGGAGCACAGCCTGCAGGTGGCGATGCTGGCGCACGCGCTCGCGGTGATCCGCAACACGTGCTTCGGCGGGTCCGTGCGGCCCGAGCGCGCCGCGATGCTCGGCCTCTACCACGACGCGGCCGAGGTGATCACCGGCGACATCGTGGCGCCGGTCAAGCACTTCAACCCCGAGATCAAGCGCGCCCACCAGGCGATCGAGGACGTCGCCAACGCGCGGCTCCAGAGCATGCTGCCGGGGGAGCTCGCCGCGACCTTCACGCCGCTCCTCTTCCCGCAGCCGGACGACGCGCCGGAGTGGGCGGTCGTGAAGGCGGCCGACAAGCTCACCGCGTATCTCAAATGTCTGGAAGAGCTGCGCGCGGGGAACGAGGACTTCCGGAAGGCCGCGCAGGTCCTCGAGCGCGACGTGCGAGCCCTCGAGGCGCCCGAGGTGCGCTACTTCCTCGACACGTTCGCGCCGAGCTTCTCGGTGACGCTCGACGAGCTGAACCAGTAGCCGCGCGCGCTTGCCCGGGCAACGACCTCCCGAGCGCGGAGCGCGAGAGAGCTCCCTCGGATGAGCTACTGCCCGAAGAACGTGTGCAGGAGGGCGAGGATCACGCCGACGAGACCGCCGATCACGGCCCCGTTCAGGCGGATGTATTGGAGGTCGGCGCCGACGCGCGCCTCGATGCGCTCGACGAGCTCGGCGTCCTTCAGGTTGTCGAGGTAGTCGCGCACGGTGCGGCCGATCTGATGGTGGTGGCGGCGGAGCAGCTCCTGGCTCATCTTCCGCACCCATTCGTCGAACCACTCGCGCCGCTGCGGATCGTCGAGCCAGTCGACGATCGTCGACTGCACGCGCCGGTCGACGAGCCCCGAGAGCGGGCTCGTCGCGGTCGCGAGATCCTCCTCGAGCTGGCGCCGTAGCTGCACGAGCGCGTTTCGTACGAGCGGGGCGGTCTCCATGGATTCGAGTACGGTCGCGCGGAACGCCTCGGCGTGCTTGAGCGCCTGCGGGTCGCCCGCGGCGAGCCGCTCGCCGAATCCGGCGATCGCGTGGAAGACGGTGCGGCGGAGCGGATGGTCGTCCTCGGCGGAGGCCGCGCGCAGCTCGGCCTCCGCGTAGCTGCAGATGGCCTCGACGAGCTTCCGCTGCACGAGCCGGCGGCGGAGCAGCATCGGCACGAGCCGCTTGCCGCCGGCGCGGAGGGTCGCCGCGGAGCGATCGAGCCAGAACCGCAGCTCCTCGGCGGTGCGCGGCCGCTCCGCGAGGTTCGCGACCGAGATGGCCATGCTCGTGAACGCGGCCTGCGCGCTGGCGCTCGTCTCCGAGGTTGCGAGCCAGCGCCCGAGCGCGTCGATCGGGACGCCGGCGAGCTCGCGCCGGATCGTGCGCTCGGTGAACGCCGCGACGTCCGGCTCGGTCAGCAGCTTTGCGGCGCCGCGCAGGACGTCGCGGAGCGGGCCGCCGAGCCGGCCGACGTGCTCGGGGTCGCGGAGCCAATCGACGACGACGGCGCTCGGCGCGAACATCGCGAGCTTCGCGCCGATCACCTCCGGCGAGAGCCACTCGTCCTGGACGGTATCGACGATGCCGTCGATGAGCTTGTCACGGCGCTCGACGATGAGCGCCGTGTGCGGGATCGGGATGCCGAGCGGATGCCGGAAGAGGGCGGTCACGGCGAACCAATCGGCGACGCCGCCGACCATCGCCGCTTCGAACCCGGCCGCGAGGATCGGCAGCCAGGGGAGGGTCTCCGCCGCGCCGTACGCGAGCGCCACGCGGGACGCAACGGCGCCGAAGGTCGCGATCAGCAACGAGATGGCCCCGACGTAGCTCCGGCGCGCCGGCGGCGCGGCGCGGGACGCGCGCGGCAGCTCGAGGTCGTGTGGCGCCACGCGCTCGCCGTCCATGCCGCCCTCGACCACCCGCGCGCTCATCCCCCGAGCCTACGTGACGGGGAGGTCGTGAGCCACCACGCGGCGTCTCAGTTGTGATTCAGGATCGGGTGCTCCGAGCCACGGGATCACGGCGAGCGGATCTGCGACCGTCCGCTTTTCCCGCTGGTCGCCGGGGCGGCGAACGACACGGGCCCGGCGCAAGATCGGACTGACGACGCACCCAGCGCGCTTGACAGCTCAGGAGGCGATCGGTATTGCGAGTCTCGGCTAATGAAAATGATTCTCAAAATCGTTCTCAATACGTTGCGATGATCCTCGAACGGCGACCACCACGCCCCTCCGCCGCGACGGAGCAGGACAGCGTGCAGGACTTCCGCTGTTGCTGCGGCAGCCTGCTGGCGCGCGTCACGCCGCACGGCGTGCAGCTCAAGTGTCGACGGTGCAAGCGGACGATGCTGGTGCCAATCGCGGGCCAGTCGCCGTCCGGACGGGCGCCGCCCGTGTCGTAGCAGCGCGATCGTTTCGTCTCCCGAGTGGCCAGCGGTCCCGAGCACCCCGAGCCCGATTCACCTCGACCACGCACCGCGTGCGGGCTCATCTCGATGTCGACCCGTCACGAAAGGAGATTCTCATGCTTCGCCGCAGGCCCCGCCGGCATCACTCCGGTTGCGACGTGCACCTCGACGCGCGCCGCGACGCGGCGGAATCGTCGCTCCGTTCCGCGTACGCGTCCGGGTGCGGAGCGCTCGAGGCGATGGGGCTCGGCACCGCGGTCCCGCCGGTGTGCGGCCCGCGTTTGCACTCACCCGACCGAGAACCGGAGACGACGATGACGACGCGATCGCGACGCCGCCGACGGCCGCAGGGCCGTGCAGCGGGGCTGTTCCTGGTGACGATGCTGCTCGGCGGGGCTGTGGTCGGGTGTGGCGGCGGTGGCGGCGGCGACGACGATGGGGACGGCGGTGGTGGTGGTGGCGGTCTGACCGACGCGCAGTTGCTCGCCTGTCAGACGGCCGTCCAGGCGGCCGGGGGCGCCGCCCTCGCGAGCTGGCTCGCCGCCGTCGATACGTGCGGCGCCGTGGTCGGCTGCGCGCTCCGTGCGGACGTCGACGGCACCGATCCCGAGGCGTGTCTCGCCGCCGCGACGTCGAGCTGTCAGTCCGCCCTCGGATCCGCGACCGATCCCGCGTCCGTGATCGGCGCCGCACTCGACGAGGGCCAGTGCGCCGGCCTCACGATCGCCGATCTCGGTGCCCCGCTCGGCGTGCACGCGCTCGCGCCACGCTGCGCGACGGTCGGCGGGGACGTCGGCAGCAAGGGAGGGGTCGCGACGTGCCTCGGCGCGAGCGTCGAGTGCGCCGCCGCCGCCGCGCTCGCCGCGAGCGCGCCGCGCGCGCCGGGGATTCTGTCGGGGCGCGGCGTGCTCTTCACCGACGCGACCTGCGGCCAGGCCTCGATCTCCATCCACGTCGGCACGGTCGTCACCGGCGACGGCGGGGCGGTTTTCGACGGCATCGTCGACGGCTTTCCGGGGATCGCGCCGCTCGACGGGACGCCGGACATCGCGGGCAACCAGCTCGGCGTCGGCTTGAAGTCGGGCGCGACCGAAGAGCGCGGCATCGCGGAGTTCCCGCTCGCGGCGCTCCTCGGTGGTCTCACGGCCGACGGCATCACGAGCGCCGTGCTCACCTTCAACGTCGACGACGTGCTCTCGACCTTCGGCCCTGGCGCCGATTTCGACGGCACCGCGTCCGAGCGCATCCAGATCCACGTCTACAGCGGCGACGGGACCGTGGTGCTCGCCGATTTCGCGGAAGGCGACGGGACGCCGGCGGCGGTCGTCACGACCGGCGCGCAAGGGACCATCACCGACGCGACCCTCGCCGGCAGCGGCCCGGTCGTGTTCGAGGTCGACCTGACGGCACAGGTGAAGGCGCTGGTGCAGGCCGGGGCGACGCACCTCGGCATCGTGTTCGCGACCGACGACGCGAACAGCGGCACGTCGATCGACGACCTCGGCCCGAACAGCGCCGGCCCGCCCGGCGTCGGCGGCGCGAAGCTGCCGTTCGTCACGATCAACGGCAGCGGTGAGCCGACGTGCGGCAACGGCCGGCCCGATCCGGGCGAGGAGTGCGACGACGGCAACCCCACGCCGGGCGACGGCTGTGACGCGGAGTGCAACGAGGAGGCGCCGGCGCCGAGGTGCGGCGACGACAACGTCGACCCCGGCGAGGAGTGCGACGACGGCAACACCACGCCGGGCGACGGCTGCGACGCGAGGTGCCGGGAGGAGCCGCCGCCGGCGTCGTGCGGCAACGGCACACAGGACAGCGGCGAGGAGTGCGACAACGGCAGCGCCAACTCGGACACGGCCGCCGATGCATGCCGCACCGACTGCCGCCGGGCGCGCTGCGGCGACGACGTGATCGACAGCAGCGAGACCTGTGACGACGGGACGGCCAACTCGGACACGGCGGCCGACGCGTGCCGGACCGACTGCCGCGCTGCGACCTGCGGCGACGGCGCCGTCGACACGGGCGAGCAATGCGACCCACCGGGTCAGAGCTGCTCCGGGACGTGTCAGACGATCACCGTCGACGCGGCCGCGCAGTTCATCGCCTGCCAGAACGCGCTGCTGAGCGCCGCGGAGCGGGCGCGTGCCGAGGCCGGCGACGCGACGGCCGCGTGCATGCACGACGAGACCGAATGTGTGCTCGCCGACGGCGATCCGGCGAGCTGTCGTGCCAGCGCCGACAGCCAGTGCACGGCGGCCGCGGGCGAGCTCACCGCCGCGCGGACGAGCTTCCGCGACGCGTTCCCCACCGTCTGCGTGGGCCGGCCCCCCGCCGAGCTCGTCCTGGCGCTGGAGCTCCAGTCGCAGGTCGCCGCGTGCAACGCCGACGATCTCCCCACGACGACGCTGAGTGATCTCGCCGATTGCGTGTTCCGCGCCGCCGCCTGTCCCGTGACGCGGGCCTACGGCGAGCTCGGCGCCGCCGGGAGCGCCTCGCTCGCGAACCGCGGCGCCATGCCGGCCGAGCTCGCGTGCGCAGGAGCCCCGTGATCGATCGGTTGGTTGCCCTCCGTCCGGTGACCTCGCACGCACACGGGCGCCATGCTCGTGGATGGCACCGAACGGTGGTGGTGGCCGTGCTGCTCGCGTGTCTTTCCCCGGCGCGGGCCGCACCGGCCGCCGACGATCCGTCTCCGGGTCCGGTCGAGGCGCCGACGGATACGGCCGCCCCGCCGACGCGACACCGCATGCGCGAGACCGTCGTGACGGGCACCAAGACGCCGCACGCGGCCGACGAGGCTCCGGTGCCGACGCAGGTCATCACGCGGGAGGAGATCGAGGCCGTGCAGGCCGGCGGCATCGACGCGGTGCTGAGCCTGATTCCCGACATCTACGTCCACCAGAACGAGCAGTTCGGGCTCGGTGCCAGCACGATCCGCATGCAGGGCGCCGATCCCAACAAGGTGCTCATCCTGCTCGACGGGCAACGCTTCCTCGGCGGCGTCGACGGCGTCGTCGACCTCCGCGACATCCCGGCGATCGACATCGAGCAGATCGAGATCATCCGCGGCCCGGCGTCGAGCCTCTACGGCAGCGACGCGATGGCCGGCGTCATCAACATCCGCACGCGTTCGGGCGGCGACCCGTTGTACCTCGCGGGTACGGCGGCGGGCGGCTCGTTCGCGCGTCAGCTCTACAATGGCGCGATCGGCGCCGACGTAGGGCCGGTGAAGCTCTTCGTGAGCGGCCAGCACGACGAGGTGAAGATCGCCGAGCTGCTGGGGCCGATCAGCGCCCAGTTCGAGGACAGCGACGAGCTGCAGAAGCGCGACGCGGCGTTCCTCCGTCTCGACTATCCGACCTCGTGGCAGAGCCTGCGGCTCGAGGCGAACTACGTCCAGGAGGACAACCCGCTCTCCGACAACGAGGACCTCGCGACCGGCCTCGCGTGGACGTGGAACGTCGCGCCGCGCTGGACGATCGACCTCGCCGGCAGCCGCTACGGTTTCGACCGCACGAACGACCTCGAAGGCTTCGTCGAGGACATCGACTACGTGAGCTGGCTCGGCGAAGGCCGCACCACGTGGGTGGCGGGCGACGTGGGGCCCACCAATCACGTCTTCGTGCTCGGCATGCGCGGTCGGAACGAGAACCTCCAGTCGCCGTCCCGCACCATCGGGGGGGATGGCGCGAGCTTCACCGCCCCCGACGTCGACGTGACGACGTATCAGCTGAGCCCGTTCTTGCAGGACGAGATCGCGATCTGGGACGTGCTGACCCTCGTCGTCGGCTCGAGCTTCGACAAGCACAGCGAGTTCGGGCTCGCCGTCAACCCGCGCGCGACCCTCACGTACCGGCCCTTCGACTGGGCGAGCGCCAGCTTCACGGTCGGTCGCGGCTTCCGGGCCCCGGACCTGCTGCAGCTCTACGACGTCGACATCAACAACGTCGCGGTCATCGGCGACCGCGTGACGGGCTACGCGATCGTCGGCAACCCCGACCTCGACGCCGAGCACGATACCGCTTTCAACCTGAACCTCGACGCCAATTGGCGCGACATCGTGCGCGGCAACGTCAGCTTCTTCCATCACCAGTTCAAGGACCTCATCGCCAACACGATCGCGTGCGCCGCGCCCGGGCAGTGCGACGACGGTTTCGCGAACCCGTTTCCGGAGCTGCAGGGGCCAATCTTCACCTTCGACAACGTGGCCAAGGCACGAACCCAGGGTGTCGAGCTCGGCGTCGAGGTCGCGCCGCTCGCCGCGCTCGCGCCCGATGCCACGCTCGATCATCGGCTCGAGGTCAGCGTCGGGTACGGCTACCTCGACAGCGAGAACCAGAGCGGGATTGCCGGCGAGGACGGCAAGCGCTTGCCGTTTCGTCCCGAGCATCGCGTGATCCCCTCGGTCACGTATCGCTACGAGCCGTCGCGGTCGCAGGTGAAGATCTGGGGGACCTACGAGACCGGGATCTTCGCCGATCTCATCAACTCGCCGGATCAGGAAGTCGACCCGGCGTGGCTCTGGAACTTCAAGTGGGACCAGGACATGGCACCGGGGCTCGAGGCCGCGGGGCTGCACGTGCCGAAATGGGCCGCGGGGCTCGGCGTGTTCGTGCAGGGACTGAACGTCTTCGACGAGGAGGTCGACGCCGCCGCCGTCGTCGCCCAGCGCCAGCTCTTCGCGGCACGCCAGGCCTTCCTCGGCGGCGTGACCTACACCTTCGAATGAGCACGGCGTGAGCGCATTGGCCATCGACGGATTCCACGGCGATCGCATCAGGACGGTGGGGGTCTCCTTCGGAGTCTCGCTCGGGATCCACGCGCTGCTGTTCGCGCTCGTGGTCCTGTCGTTCTCGCGGGCGGCCCAGCAGGCGCCACTCGTCGTGTCGCGGGTGAAGCTCGTCTACGTGGACCCGGCGCCGGCGGCGGCGCCGCCGCGCGGCAGGGAAGAGGGGGCGGCCAAGGCGGCGCCCGTCGTGCCGCCGCCCCTACCGGTGACCCCACCGCAGCCAGTTGCGCAGCCGGTCCG
>JANNPN010000064.1:0-17984 GCA_031400185.1 Polyangiaceae bacterium | reverse complement strand
GCGATCTGCTCGCGTACGAGCGCGGCGTCGATCGCCCGCGGTCCGCGCGTCATCATCCGGACCGCGATGCTGGTCGCCGGGTTCCACGTGCCGAAGCCGAGCACCCGACCGTCGGCGGCACGCACCTCCGCCGGGCTTCCTGGAGAGCCGGCCTCCTCGGTGGCGGCGATCGCGCCCGAGAAGATCCAGGGGTGACCGGCGCGGACGGAGAAGTCCCGTCCGGGTTTCAAACGAACGCGCACGGCCTCATGCCGCCGATCCGCGCCTGCCGCGGACGTATCGTCCGCTCTTGCCACCTTCCTTACGGAGCAGGCGCACCGCGGTGATCTCGATGTCACGGTCGACGGCCTTGCACATGTCGTAGATCGTGAGCGCAGCGACGCTCGCGGCGGTGAGCGCCTCCATCTCGACGCCCGTTCGACCCTCGAGCCGAACCGACGCCTCCACCTCGATCCGGTCGCGGCCGCGCGGCGTGCACCGTACGTCGACGTGGGAGAGCTGCAGCGGGTGACAGAGCGGGATCAGCTCGGCGGTGCGCTTCGCGGCCATGATGCCCGCGAGACGCGCCACCGCGAGCACGTCGCCCTTCGGAAGCCCGCCTTTCGCGATCTGCCGCAACGTCGCCGGCCGCATGACCACGCGCGCACCGGCGACCGCAACGCGGGTCGTCACCGCTTTGTCGCCGATGTCGACCATGCGCGCGCGACCGGCGACATCGAGATGCGAAAGTCGTGCGCGTCCTGCCATGGGGTCGCCGAATGTATGAAGCGCCGGCGCGCATGACAACACGACCGCAGCTTGCATCGTCGTCCGGCAGTCATTACCTTCGCGCGATGACCAATCCAACGCACGCCAAAGTGCTGATTCTCGGGTCTGGACCGGCTGGTTTGACGGCGGCACTCTATGCGGCTCGCGCCAATCTGCAGCCGCTCGTGGTCGAGGGCACGCAACCCGGCGGCCAGCTCACGATCACGACCGAGGTGGAGAACTACCCGGGCTTCCCGCCTGGCATCCAGGGTCCGGAGCTCATGGAGCTCTTTCGGGCGCAGGCCGAGCGCTTCGGGACGAAGTACCTCTCGGGCGACGTGGTCGGGGTGGATCTCTCGAAACGGCCGTTCGCCTTGACGCTCGCCGAAGGCACGCTCACCTGCGACACGCTCGTCATCGCGACCGGCGCCCAGGCGAAGCTCCTCGGCATCGAGTCGGAGACGAAGCTCATGGGCTACGGCGTCTCGGCGTGCGCCACGTGCGACGGATTCTTCTTCAAGGACAAGGACGTTCTCGTGGTCGGCGGCGGCGACACCGCCATGGAAGAGGCCAACTTCCTCACCAAGTTCGCGAGCACGGTGACGGTCGTGCACCGCCGGGACGAGCTCCGCGCGTCGAAGATCATGCAGGACCGGGCGCGGAACAACCCGAAGGTCCAGTGGATCATGAACGCCGCGATCGAAGAGATCCACGGCGAGCCGCAAGGTCACGGCGTGACCGGTGCCACGTTGAAGGACACGCGCACCGGCGCCATCACGAAGGTCGAGACCGACGGCGTATTCATGGCGATCGGCCACACTCCGAACACCCAGCTGTTCAGCGGCAAGCTCGAGATGGACGAGCTCGGCTACCTCATCACCAAGAAGAGCTCGACAGAGACCAACATCCCCGGGGTGTTCGCCTGCGGCGACGTTCAGGATCGCGTCTACCGTCAGGCGATCACGGCCGCCGGCACGGGCTGCATGGCCGCGATCGACGCCGAGCGCTTCCTCGAGGCGCAGGGCACGCACTAGGAGGTTTCGGCCCCCGTGCGTCGGGCGTGGGCCGCGCCAGAGGCGTCCGCGCGCCAGAAGCGTCCGATGGCTCGCGGACCGCGGAGTCGATCCGCGGTCCGCGCTCCTCGTCAGCTCAGGGGTTGCACTCGGCCGGGTAAGGCCGCAGTCCCGGCACCTGTGCGCGGTCGACGCAGTCGACCTTGAACTCGGTCACGCAGAACGAGCAGTCGACGAGGTCGGCGAGCGTCCCGATCGCCCCGCCGCAGCTGGCACCCCCCTCGGGGATCGTGACGTTGGCACACGTCGCGGGCGCGCCGATCGCAGCGAGGCTCAAGTCGCCGTTGCCGTCACAGAGCCCGTCCGCGCCGCCGCACGCCTTGCAGATCTTCGCGCGCGCCTTGCTCTCGACGCTCGCGATCTTGTCGAAGGCCTTCCGGGCGGGAGAGCCGGCCGCGGCCGACGCATCCGGACACACCGAGCCATGCTTCCCTTTGATGCGGGCGTCCCAGCACTTCGCGATCTCCTTCGACTTGGTCGCGAGGAACCTCTGGCTCTCCTTGCCGATCGCCTGCTGGCATTGGTTTTCGGTGGTGCCCGGCGTGCTCGCAGCGAGGTCGTCGAAGTAGAGGGCCGTCGCCTGGTCGACCGCCACGTCGCTGATGCACTGGAGACAGCTCGCGACGCCCGCGCAATTCGTGACGGCAGCGGTGCACCCCGTGCCCTCGAGGTCGGGACACGTCGCCGGCCAGCCGAGCGCCGTCGCCGTCACCTCGCCGGTCATGTCGCCGCCGCAGGTCTTGTCGCTGCCGCCGCACGCCTTCGCAATCCCGCTGCCGAGCTTGCCCGCCGCCTTCGAGAGCTTGCTCGCGGTCTCGACGGCGCAATCGGTCGCGGGCGGCAAGCTGCCCTTCACCTTCGCTAGCTCGCAGCCGGCAAGGGTTTTGGAGCGTGCCTGCGCGTACTTCGAGCTTTCCTTCACGACTGCGCGCTCGCACTTCGCACATGCGGGATCGTTGCCGCAGCCATTCGGCGCGCTGTTCGGGTCCGCGGGGTCGCTGCCCGCCTCACGCTCGGTCAAGTCGCGGAAGCCGTCGCCGTCCTGGTCGAGACCGATACGCTCGCCCGACCCGGGGGGCACCGCCGTGAACGTCAGCTCCTGTCCCGCCGTGCTCGCGAGCGCCAGGAGATTCGTCTTGCTGATGGTGGGATCACCGTCGCGGTCGACCTCGAACGAGCTCCCGCCAGCGTAGAGGTACCCTCGCGGGTCACCGCCCGCGATGCCCTTCACGACGACGTCGCACGCGCCCGCATCGACCTGGTCGAGCATCAGGTCGATGCGGTCCGTCACGTCGCTGTCGCTGGTGCTCCGCAGCGTCGCCTGCTGGCCGACGATCGGCAGCAGGTTGCTGTCGAACGCAAGCATGAACTGCTCCATCTGGAAACGCGCCAAGTCGCCGGCGGCATCGGGCGTGAACCCGCCTGGGTTCCCCATCGGGCTGAAGTTGAAGACGATGCCTTCGTGGAAACGGAAGAGCGTGTCGATGGCGCCGTCATGGAGGAACCCGAAGCCGCGCACCTGCTCGCCGAGGAATCCGTTGTTGCCGGGGTTGATGCCGGGCGACGCCGGCAATCCGAACATGCCGATCTTCTGGTAGAGGTTCCGAAGGTGCGGGACCTTGAAATGCTGGGTCTCGGCCTCGAAGCTCGAGCGACCGTCGCCGCCGAAGAAGCCCGGCGCCGGGTTGGCGGTTCCCTGGTTCCCGGTGCGGTCGGTGGTGTGACAGAAGTCGCAGTTGCCGATCGTGTCCGAGATCGGTCCGAAGAACCGCACGGAGCCCGCGTTCTGGTTCGTCGTGAGCGAGTTGTCGAGGTTGCGAATCGGATTCGGCGGATAGGTGACCTGCAGGATGAAGTCGGTGAACGCCTGCATCTCGGGCGCGGTCAGCTGGGCGCTTCGTCCGATCAAGCCCTCGAAAGCCGGATTGAACTTCTTGAACGCCGCGTCCTCGTTGAACGCGCCTTGGTTCGGCTGATTGCTGATGGAGTCGTTCCCGGCCGTACGGTCGCCGCGCCAGTGCATCGGCCCGTGGTTCGCCATGCCGCGCAGACTCTGCGTCGTCATGGGACCCTTCATCGGATGGAAGTCGGAGTTGCCGAGCTCTAGCGTGAACGGGCCGGGATTGTTCAGCACCTCCTCGTCGGGGTTGCCGAGGTCCCAGGCGAGGCTGTCGAAGTCGCCGAAGATGTGGCAGCTCGCGCACGACGAGTCGCCGTGGCTCGAGCTGACCGTCGTGTCGTACAGGAAGGGGCGCCCGTTCTGCACGTTGGCCGGCTCGGGATTGTGAAGCGCCACGTGGGCGAGCTCGTCGCCGGTACCCGTGCTGACGACCGAGATCGAGTCGTCGAAGCGGGTCAGCACGTAGAGCTGCGAGCGCGCTTCGTCGAGAACGAGGCCGGTCGGACCACCACCGCTCACCGGAATCTGATTGGCGGCGCTCGGCACGAACGTGTTCGCCTCGAGCTGGGCCGTGTTGTAGACGCCGACCTCGCTCGAACCGAAGCCCGCCACGTAGAGGGTGGCGCCGTCGCTCGAGACGGCCATGCCGAGCGGGAAGCCGAGGCTGTCGTCGTTCTCGGCGTTCGGGATGGACGCGCAGCAGGTCACGTAGTCCACGTGCTTGTTCAAGTGGCGCGGCAACACCGACGCCCCGTCGAGCACGGTGATACGCGACTCGGCGAGGTGGCCGCGGACGGTCGCGGGCTCGCCGATCGGCTTGAACGGCGCGGCGAACGTGCCGGGGCCCTCGAAGCGCACCTCGTTCAGCGACTCGAGGTTCGCGACGTAGACCTTGCCGCTCACCGGGTTGGAGATCATGTTGAACAGGATCGTGCCGACGCCGGTGAAGAAACCGGTCGGTCCTGCGACCTGGATCGGCGGGGTCGCGTTGGCGTCGATCTTGAAGACGTCCCGGTCGGGCAGCGAGAAGTTCACCTGCGCGTTCCAGCTGCGGCCGAGCTCGTCGACCCAGTTGGCGCCGTCGAACTTGACGATCAGGCCGACCTCCGGCGCGGGAACGAGCCCATGGTTGGTGGTCGGATCGGGGAGTCCGCCGGAGCCCTCGCCGCCGTCCGGGATCAGGCCCTCGTTGATCGCCGTCGTGCGGTTGCCGGAATGGAAGATGGCGGCGTAGACGGTGCTGCCGTCGGGCGACACCGCGAGCGCGCGCGGCGTGTCGCCGAACACCGTCACCCGCGTGAGCGGGGTGCCCGCGAGCGACGTGCCGAGCGCGTTCGCGTCGAACACCCAGACGTCGGCGCGTCCCTCACCCTCGGCCGTGAGCACGGTCTCGATCGTTGCGTGCAGCGGCGTGTTCTGCCCGCGGTGCGCGGTCGTGATGAACGCACGGTCGCCGCCCGACCCCGCGAACACGATGTCGCGCGGCTCGTCCCCGACGAGCAGCGTCCGGACGACGCGCGCCGTCGCTGGCGTGGTGACGTCGACGACGCTCACGCTGTCCGACAGGTGGTTCACGACCCAGACCTCGGCGTTGGTCCGGGCGGCGACCGCCACCGGCTCGAGGCCGACCGGAACGGACGCGACGTGGGTCAACGTCCCGATCCCGACGTCGAAGATCTCGAGCCGGTTATCGGGCGTGTTCACCGCGAAAAGGCGTGTCCCGTCGGGCGATTGCGCGAGCGGACGGACCTGACCGCTCTCGAACAGGGTGAACGGGGTCGCGGCGAAGACGCGACCCGTCGCGACGAGGACGGCGATGACCACGGCGACCGCACGGACGATCTGCAGCATAGGGGGACTCCTTACGAATCTGGGACGTTCGGGCGCTGTTGGCTGCCCGTACAAGTGCGATAGCACACTGGCGCCGTCCGACACGAGCGAAAAGTTTGCCCTCGGGGCGCTCGGGCGGATGCCGGGCGTCAGCCCGCCAGCCCGAAGACCCTTACGCGGCGACGATCCGCCGCTCGCGGGCGGGCGCGTGGGAGCGCCACTGGTCAGAGCCGGACGGCGACGCCGCGCGCGTGCAGGTACTCCTTGCACTGGCGGATCGTGTACGTGCCGTAGTGGAAGATCGACGCCGCGAGCACGGCGTCGGCCTCGCCGGCCGTGAGCCCGTCGTAGAGGTGCTCGACGGTCCCGACGCCACCCGACGCAATCACCGGGATCTGTACGGCACGGCTCACCGCGCGCGTGAGCGGCACGTCGTACCCGGCCTGGGTGCCGTCGCGGTCCATGCTGGTCAGCAGGATCTCGCCGGCCCCGAACCGCTCCATGCGCTCGGCCCATTCGACGACGTCGATCCCGGCTGCGCGCCGGCCGCCGTGGGTGAAGACCTCGAAGCGCGGCGTCTCGGTCGACGGGGCGGGCACTCGCTTGGCGTCGATCGCGACCACGATGCACTGGCTGCCGAAGCGCTCGGCGGCCTCCGCGACGAACTCGGGACGCGCGACGGCGGCGGTGTTGATCGACACCTTGTCGGCACCGGCGTTCAAGAGCGCGCGGATGTCGGCGATCTCACGAACGCCACCACCGACGGTGAGCGGCATGAACACGCGCTCCGCGGTCCGCGACACGACGTCGAGGAGGATCGGCCGGGCCTCGTGCGACGCGGTGATGTCGAGGAAGGTGAGCTCGTCGGCCTCGTCGCGGTCGTAGCGGGTCGCGACCTCGACCGGATCGCCGGCGTCGCGGAGACCGACGAAATTGACACCTTTCACGACGCGCCCATCCTTGACGTCGAGGCACGGGATGATGCGCTTGGCGAGCGGCATGTCCTGTTACGGCTCCTCGCCGCGGCCGACCCGAAGCGCCGTCGCGAGGTCGAGCGCGCCGGTGTAGATCGCACGGCCGACGATCACCGCGTCGAGGTTCCGGCGCTCGAGCGCGCGGAGCTTCCGCACGTCGTCGAGCGACGCGACTCCGCCCGACGCGATCACCGGCACGTCGACGGCGTCCGCGAGCGCATCGACCGCAGCCGCGTTCACACCGTCGCCGGTCCCGTCACGGGCGATGTCGGTGAACACGATCGCCGCGGCGCCCGCGCGTTGCACCTCGAGCGCGAGCCCGGCCGCCTCGGTCGTGCTGTCCTTGGTCCATCCCGCGACCGACACCTTGCCCTTGCGAGCGTCGATGCCGGCCAAAATCTGGCCAGGGTGACGGCGGCAAGCGGTCGCGAAGAACTCGGGATCCTCGAGCGCGGCGGTGCCGAGCACGACGCGCCCGGCGCCCACCGCGAGCACCCGTTCGAGCGTCGCGAGGTCACGGATGCCGCCGCCGACCTCGACCTTGGCGCCGACCGCCGCGCAGATGCGCGCAATCGCCTCTTCGTTCACGGGCTTCCCGCTGATCGCGCCGTCGAGGTCCACGACGTGAATCCACTCGGCGCCCGCGTCCTCGAAGCGGCGCGCCACCGGCACGGGGTCGTCGGCGTACACGGTCTCGCGCTGCATGTCGCCCTGCACGAGACGCACACAGCGCCCGCCCTTCAAATCGATCGCCGGAATCACGAGCATGGGGGAGTCTCAGCGGGCCGCGGCGGCAGGCGCGGTCTCCCCTGCGAGCTCGGCGAAGTTCGCGAGGATGCGGAGGCCCACGGCCTGGCTCTTCTCGGGGTGGAACTGGGTCGCGAAGATGTTGTCCTGCCAGATCGACGACGCGAACGGACCGCCGTAGTCGGTCGTGGTGGCGACGAGCTCACGGTCGGCCGGCACAGGATAGTAGGAGTGCACGAAGTACACCTGCGCGCCGTCCTGCACGCCCGCCAGGTGCGGCGCTCGCTTCTCGATCGTGACGCCATTCCACCCCATCTGCGGGACCTTGCGTTTGCCCTCGGGGTCGGGTGCGAAGCGCACGATCTTCCCGGGCAGGATGCCGAGGCCTTCGACACGTCCGAACTCCTCGCTCTCCTCGAAGAGGATCTGCATGCCTACGCAGACGCCGAGAAAGGGCCGGCCGCTCGCGGCGAAGATCCTCACGGGCTCGGCCAAGCCGTGCTTCCGGAGGTTCTGCATGCACGCGCCGAACGCGCCGACGCCGGGGAGCACCGCTGCCGACGCGCCCATGATGACGTCGGGATCGCGCGTCACGACTGCGTCGGCGCCGACCCGCTCGAGCGCCTTCTGGACGCTCCGGAGGTTTCCCATCTCGTAGTCGATGACGGCGATGGTCATGACGTCACGCGGCCTTGCTGCGGCCGAGGTCGACGCGGGTCGCATGCGGCGCAGGCAGCCACCGGACCACCATCGAGCCCGCGACCAGCGCCGCGAACGGCCAGTAGACGACCGACTGCGAGACCATCCGGAAGAAGCTCTGCGCGAAGATGAACCAGTTGTAGTACGCGCCGGTGACGTGCAGCTGCCGCCAACGCCGCCGACCGAGCCACGCCGCGGTCGTATCGAAGGACGTGAGCGTCATCAGCGCGAGGAGCACGTACGCGATCCCGCCGCCGACGATCGTGATCATCGGCCGGACCGTGACGAAGCCGTGCACCGTCCACCCAGCGACCGTCAGGATCAGCAGCAAGTGAATGAAGTGCGACGACGCGTAGGACACCCCGAGCTGGCGGCGGTTGCGAAGCAGCCAGGCGGTCGCCCCATTGGCCCAGCGACGGCGGAGCGCCGACGCGGCGAACGCAAGCGTGAAGAACACCACCGACGTTCGCGCGGTCGCGCGGATCGCCATACCGAGCCCGTCGGCCCCCGTACCTTCGACGGCAAAGATCGTCGCGACGATCGCCAGGACCGCGAGCGTCGCCCACCCGACGATGGGCCACCCGTTCATCCGGAGAGCGTTCCCTTGGTCGAGAGCACGCCTTGGACGCGCGGGTCCCGCTGGGTTGCGAGGTCGAGCGCGCGCGCCATGCCCTTGAAGGTCGCCTCCACGATGTGGTGCGGGTTGCGCCCCGCCAGCATCCGGACGTGCAGGTTCATCCCGTTCTCGTTCGCGAATGCGAGCAGGAAGTCGTGGACGAGCTCGATGTCGAAGGAGCCGACGCGGCCCTGCTTGGTCTTCACGTCGTACGCGAGGAACGGTCGGCCGGAAAGATCGACGACGACGTTGATCAACGCCTCGTCGAGCGGGATCGTCGCCTCGCCGAAGCGGCGGATCCCCTCCTTGCCGCCGAGCGCCTGCTTGAATGCCTGTCCGAGCGTCAGACCGACGTCCTCGACCGTGTGGTGGTCGTCGACCTCGATATCGCCGGTCGCGCGAATGGTGAGGTCGAAAAAGCCGTGACGGGTGAAGAGCTCGAGCATGTGGTTCAGGAACGGGACGCCGGTCTGGACGTCGTAGCGGCCGCTACCGTCGACGTTCAGGGAGAGCTCGATCGAGGTCTCCTTGGTGCTGCGGGTGACGGTGGCGGAGCGTCCCGTGCTGCGGATGACCCCGACTCGCTTGATCGTGCGTGCGCGCGCCATGGGGCGATATCCTAGCTTAGGCCTCGCGGCGCCGCGAACGGTCATTTGCTAGCATCGCGCCGATGGCGAACGACCAGACGGGCCGTTTCCACGACTGGGTGACGGCCGCCGAGTCCATCCGTGCGACCCGATCGCGGCTGGAGAAAAACGCTGCGCTGACCGCGTACCTCCGGACGCTCGCCGACGACGATCTGGCGATCGCCGCCCGGTTCTTCTCCGGCATCGTGTTCCCGCGCCACGACGCCCGCACGACCGGCGTCGGCTGGGCGATCGTGCGGGACGCGCTCCTCGCCTTGACGGGCCTCGACGCGGCCGCGCTCGGCGAGGCGTACGTCGCGCACGGCGACCTCGGCGATCTGACGGGCACGCTCCTGACCGACCGTCCGGCGAGCGAGCTCACACTCGTCGACGCCCAGGCGTTCTTCGCCGCGCTCGCCGCGGCCACAGGGCCCACCGAGCGCCGCAGCCTGGTCCACGCCATCCTCGAACGCGCCGGCGCGCTCGAGGCGCGCTACCTCGTGAAGCTCCTCGGCAGCGAGCTGCGCATCGGACTCAAGGAGGCGCAGGTCGAGGACGCCATCGCCGGCGCGTTCGGCCGGCCGCTCGCCGACGTGCGCCGGGCGGGCCTCCTCCGCGGCGACGTCGGCGAGGTCGCAATCCTGGCAAAGAGCGACGCGCTCGCGAGCGCCTCGCTCTCGCTCTTTCATCCGATCGGCTTCATGCTCGCGCAACCGCTCCCGACCCCCGCAGCGCTCGCGGCGACGCTCCCCACGCCGTTCGCCGTCGAGGACAAGTACGACGGCATCCGTGCCCAGGCGCACGTCGGCACGGACAAGGTCGTGCTCGTTTCACGCACGCTCGACGACGTGACCGTGTCGTATCCGGAGGTGGCGGCGGCGCTCCGCGCGCTGCCACCGGGGCTCGTGCTCGACGGCGAGATCGTCGCGCTCGAGACGGAGCCGGCCAAGCGAATCGCGTCGTTCAGGACGTTGCAGCAGCGGCTCGGTCGGAAGCGCCCGAGCGCGGATCTCATCGCGCGCGTGCCGGTCGCGTACATGATCTTCGACCTGCTCGCGGCGGACGGCGCGCTCGTGATCGACGAGGACTATGCCGATCGCCGCAAGCGGCTCGCGCGGTACGACTTCGCCGCGCCGACGATTCGACTCGCGCCGACCACCCTCACCTCCGACGCCGACGGCGTCGAGACCGCGTTCGCCGCCGCGCGCGCCGCCGGCAACGAAGGCATCGTCGCCAAGGACCCGAGCTCGCCCTATACACCGGGCCGCCGCGGCAAGACCTGGATCAAGCTGAAGCGCCCGCTCGCGACCCTCGACGTGGTCGTGACGGCCGTCGAGCGCGGCCACGGCCGCCGCCACGCGGTCCTGTCCGACTACACGTTCGCCGTGCGTGCCGGCGACGACGACCCGACCTTGCTCGACGTCGGCAAGGCCTACAATGGCTTGACCGACGCCGAGATCGCCGCCCTCACGCCGCGCTTCGAGCAGCTCACGATCGAGCGCCACGGCGGCTGGCATCGCGTCCGCCCGGAGGTGGTGCTGGAGGTGACGTTCGACGTCGTCCAGCCGTCGACGCGCCACCCTGCGGGCTATGCGCTCCGCTTCCCGCGCATCGTGCGGGTCCGTGACGACAAGCCGGTCGAGGAGATCGACACCCTCGCTCGCGTCCAGGAGCTGGCCGGGGACGCGACCTAGCGGCTCAGAAGCCGAAGATCGTCTTGAGCTCCGTCCGGTCCTTCTCGATGGCGGCATGGACCGCGGCCAGCGCGCCGGCGCGGGCGCGGAGCTTGGTCGCAGCATGCGCCGCGGCGTTCAGCTTCTGCAGCTCGCCGACCTTCGCGCGCGCCGTCGTCATCAAATCCGCCGCCAAGACCACGCGATCGAGCCATCCGGCGACGACGCCTTGGTCGGGGTCGTAGCTCTCCGACTGGATGACGGCGCGGTGGAAGTGCGCTGGCGCCAGACGCTGACGGCAGATCTCGATGGCGAAGTGCGGCATCGTGATGCCGATCGCGACCTCGTTCGCGACGATGCGATACGGTCCCGCGGTGCCGATGCGATAGTCCGTCGACAGCAGCAGGAACGCCCCCATCGCGATCGCGTTGCCGTTGCAGGCGACGACCACCGGCGTCGGGAAGCCGAGCAGACGGTGGCCGAGCTCGAATCCGGTGAGCACCATGTTCGCAGCGTCGGCGCCGCCCGCCATCATGACGTTCAAATCGAAGCCTGCCGACAGCGTCTCGGACCGGCCCGTCAGGATCACGGGCACCTGCTCCGCGAGCGCACGGTCGAACGCGGCGCTCAGCTCGGCGAACATCTGCGCCGACAGCGCATTGCGCTTGCCGTCGTCCATGCCGATGGTGGCGATGCCATCCTCGTTGCGGTACGTGACCAGCGTGCTCATGACGGCTCCCTTCGCGCGACGGATCGACGACGCGGGTAACATCGGTGCACTGTTGTCGCAACGACAGTTGTGACGAGACCGACCTACAGCCTCGAGGCGGCGCTCGTGTTCTGGCTGCACCAGGCCCACCACGCCCTTCGCATGAGCATCCGCACGCGATGACCGTGCGCACCGACATCGCGCTCGCGACCGACGCACGCGAGGTGCTCGTCGACATCACCGCCCGCGTGCGGGCCGCAGTCGCGGCGAGCGGCATTCGCGACGGGCTCTGCACGGTCTATGCACACGGCGCGACCGCGGCGATCATGATCCAGGAGAATTGGGACGCGAGCGTGCCGACCGACGTCGTCAACTTCCTGCGCGCTCTCATTCCCCTCGGCATCTGGCTCCACGACCAGCAGGACGGGAACGGCGACGCGCATCTCAAAGCCGGCCTCGTCGGTCCGTCGGAAACGATCCCGGTGATCGATGGTACCCTCGGCCTCTCGACCTGGCAGGGCGTGTTCTTCTGCGAGTTCGACGGTCCGCGCGACGACCGCCGGGTCAGCGTCACCGTGCTCGGCGCTTGCTAGCGAGCCGGCGCTCGACCGCCAGCGCGTGCGCGTCGAGCCCTTCGAGACGCGCGAGCCGCGCGACCGCAGGCCCGAGCGTCGCGAGCGTCCGCGGGCCGGCGTGGATCACGCTCGAGCGCTTGATGAAGTCGTAGACGCCGAGCGGCGACGAGAAGCGCGCGCTGCCGCCGGTCGGCAAGACGTGGTTCGGGCCGGCGAGGTAGTCGCCGAAGGGCTCGGGTGCGTGCTCCCCGAGGAAGATCGCGCCGGCGTGGCGGACCTTCGGCAGCCAGCGCTCCGGCTGTTGCACGGCGAGCTCCAGGTGCTCTGGCGCAATGCGGTTTGAGAGCTCGACGGCTTCGGCGAGCGACGTCGTCACGAACGCGGTACCGTAGCGCGCGAGCGCCCGCCGTGCGATCGCCTGGCGCGAGATCTCGCCGAGCTGGGTCGCGAGCGCGCGCGCGACCCGCGCCGCGAGTGCCGCCGACGGCGTCACCAGGATCGCCGCGGCGAGCGGGTCGTGCTCGGCTTGCGAGAGCAGGTCGGCCGCGACGAAGTCGGGACGCGCGCGACCGTCGGCCACGATCAGCACCTCGCTCGGGCCCGCGATCATGTCGATGGCGACCGTCCCGAAGACGAGTCGTTTCGCCGTCGCGACGAAGATGTTGCCGGGGCCGCAGATCTTGTCGACGCGCGGGATGGAGCGCGTGCCGTACGCGAGCGCGGCGACGGCCTGCGCGCCACCGACGCGGAAGAGCCGGTCGATGCCGGCGATGTGGGCCGCGGCGAGCACCTCCGTACTGGCCCGGCCCGGCGGCGTCACGCCGATCACCTCGCCCACCCCCGCGACCTTGGCCGGGATGACGTTCATCAGGACCGACGACGGGTACGCCGCCGTCCCCCCCGGGACGTAGACACCGACGCGATCGAGCGCGCGCACCTGCTGCCCGAGTCGCGCGCCGGTCGCGTCGCGGAACATCCACGAGCGCTGGCGCTGCCGGCGGTGGAAAGCGGTCACCCGCCGCGCCGCGAGGCGGAGCGCGCTCCGCACGGCCGGGGGCAACGACGCCTCCGCTTCGGCGAGCGCGGCACGCGGCACCTCAACGGTGCGCGCCGTGAGCTCGACCCCGTCGAAGCGCTTCGTGTACGCGAAGAGCGCGGCGTCGCCGCGCCGTCGAACGTCCGCGACGATCGCGCGCACCGACTGCTCGACCTTGGCCGACGCCTGCTCGCCGCGCGACTCGAGCAACGCCAGACGGCGCTCGAACGCGCGCCCGCGAGTTGGCACGATCAACAGCACGTCGCGCCCGGCATTCATCCACGCACCCGCTCGATGGCAGCGCCGAGCCCGGAGAGCTTCGCTTCGAGCCGCTCGTAGCCGCGGTCGAGGTGGTAGACGCGCGACACCTCGCTGGTGTTCTGTGCCGCGAGCGCGGCGAGCACGAGGCAAACGCTGGCGCGGAGATCGGTTGCCATGACCGGCGCGCCGGAGAGCCGCGGTATGCCGCGCACGAGCGCCGTCTTGCCGTCGACGCGAATGTCGGCGCCCATGCGCGCCAGCTCCTGCACGTGCATGAAGCGGTTCTCGAAGATGGTCTCCGTGATCATGCTTCGCCCCTCGGCCATGGTCATGAGCGCCATGAACTGCGCCTGCAAGTCGGTGGGGAAGCCGGGGTGCGGCGCCGTCCGCACGTCGGTTGCGCGGCAGCAGGACGCCGGGCGGACGGTCACGGCGTTCGCGCCGCGCTCGACCGCGACACCCGCCTCCTCGAGCTTCACGAGCAACGCATCGAGGTGCTCGGCGCGCGCGCCGTCGACGGTGACCGCGCCGCCGGTGATCGCTCCGGCGATCAGCAGGGTGCCGGCCTCGATGCGGTCCGCGATCACCGTGTGATCGAAGCCGCCGAGCTCGCGCACGCCTTCGATCGTGACGAGCGACGAGCCGGCACCCGTGATGCGCGCCCCCATCCGCGCGAGCGCGGCGGCGAGGTCCTCGATCTCCGGCTCGCGCGCAGCGTTCTCGATCTCGGTGACGCCGTCGGCGAGCGTGGCCGCCATCATCAAGTTTTCGGTGGCGCCGACCGACGGGAAGTCGAGCGCGAGCCGCGCGCCCCGGAGACGCTTCGCCTCCGCCTCGACGTAGCCGTGCGACTGGCGGATCGTCGCGCCCATGCGCTCGAGCCCGGCCAGGTGGATGTCGACGGGACGGCTGCCGATCGCGCAGCCGCCCGGCGTCGAGACGCGCGCGTAGCCGGTCCGCGCGACCAAGGGCCCGAGCGTCAGGAACGACGCGCGCATCGTCCTCACGAGCTCGTAGGGCGCCTCGCTCGACGTGAGATCGCGTGCCTCGACGAGGATCGCCTCGAACGCGTCGTCGCCGACGAGACACCCGACCTTCTCGAGCAGGCGGAGCGTGGTCGTGATGTCGGCGACCCGCGGGAGCCCGCGGATGGTGCAGCGCTCGCGCGTCAGCAGCGACGCGAAGAGCAGCGGCAGGCCGGCGTTCTTCGACCCGCTCGCTGGGACGCGACCGGAAAGCTTTCGCCCGCCGTGGACGACGATCTTGGTCATGACGACGCCGCGCGCGCTTCCGTCGTCGCAGCCGACGTGCCGGCAACTACGCGTTCGATGCCGGCGAGATCGGCGAAGCGCCCGACTCCCTCGAAAGTGGCGCCGGTGAATAGCGCGGCGACGGCCGGAGCTTGGCTCGCGCCCACCTCGCAGACGAGCACGCCCCCCGGCGCGAGGACGCGGGCGGCCTCGACGACGATCCGCCGGTACGCGTCGAGGCCGTCGGTGCCGCCATCGAGCGCGATCATCGGCTCGCGCCGGACCTCGGCAGGCAGCGTCGGAAGGTCCGCCGTCCGGACGTACGGCGGGTTGCTGACGATGATGTCGAAGCGTTCGTGGCGATCGAGCGCCGCGGTCCAGTCGCTCACGACCACGCGCACGCGCTCGGCGACCCCGTGCGCGACCGCATTCCGCTCGGCGATCGCCGCCGCGGCCGGCGACACGTCGACCGCCATGACCACCGCGTTCGGCAGATCCTTCGCGAGCGACACCGCGATTGCGCCGCTTCCGGTGCCGAGGTCGAGGACGCGAATCGCCGCGTCCCGCGCGCCGACGACGGCGAGGGCTCGCTCGACCACGAGCTCGGTCTCCGGACGCGGCACCAGCACGTCGCGAGTCACGACGAAACTCCGCGACCAGAACTCGCGCCGGCCGGTCAGATGCGCCACCGGCTCGCCCTCACCGCGACGCTTTACGAGCACGCGATACGCATCGACCTCGGTGCGGGTGAGCGCACGGTCGAAGCGGAGATACACCCCAACCCGGTCGGTCGCGAGCACCTCCGCCAGCAGCAGCTCGGCGTCGAGGCGCGCGCTCGCGACGCCGCGCGCCGCAAAGAACTTCGTCGCGAGCTCGAGATAGGCGAGCGCGGTCTCGGGTGCGCTCATCAATGGGCCGTCTTCAATATCTCGGCCTGGTAATGGGTGATGAGCGCGTCAACGAGCGGGTCGAGATCGCCCTCGAGGATCTTGTCGAGCGAGTGGAGCGTCAGGTTGATGCGATGGTCCGAGACGCGGCTCTGCGGGAAGTTGTACGTCCGGATGCGCTCCGAGCGGTCGCCGGTCCCGACCATGCTCTTCCGCGACGCGGCGATCTCGGCCTGCTGCTCGGCCTGGGCACGTTCGAGAAGACGCGCGCGCAGGATCTTCAGCGCCTTCGCCTTGTTCTTGAGCTGCGACTTCTCGTCCTGGCAGGAAACGACGAGGCCGCTCGGAAGGTGGGTCATGCGCACCGCCGAGTCGGTCGTGTTGACGCTCTGGCCGCCCGGGCCCGAGGAGCGGAACACGTCGATCTTCAGTTCCTTGTCGTCGATGTGGACGTCGACCTCGTCGGCCTCCGGCAGGACGGCGACGGTCACGGCGGAGGTGTGGATGCGGCCCGACCCTTCGGTTTCCGGAACGCGCTGCACGCGGTGGACGCCGCCTTCGAACTTGAGGCGGCTGAACGCGCCCTGCCCTTCGATCGACGCGATGATCTCTTTGACGCC
The DNA here is from genome assembly GCA_031400185.1 of Polyangiaceae bacterium. Classification (GTDB taxonomy): domain Bacteria; phylum Desulfobacterota; class Binatia; order UTPRO1; family UTPRO1; genus UTPRO1. Next base: position 1,761 of record JANNPN010000064.1, on the reverse strand, counting down.
GCCGAGCCCGGTCTCGCTCGAGCTCAGGATCTCGACCCGCCAGCGTCGGATCTCGGCGTAGCGGGTGTACATGCGGAAGAGCTCCGCTGCGAAGAGGCTCGCCTCCTCCCCGCCGGTGCCGGCACGAATTTCCAGTAGGACGTTGCGGTCGTCGTTCGGGTCGCGGGGCAGCAGCAGGATCTTCAGCTGCTCCTGAAGCACGTCGTTCTCGGCCTTCAGGCCTGGCAGCTCTTCCAGCGCGAGCGCGCGGACGTCCTCGTCGGCGTCGTGGACGAGCGACTTGTTGCCCTCGATCTGCTCCTGCAGCTCCTTCCACGCCCGGTAGGTGTGGACGATCTGCTCGATGCCCGAGCGCTCCTTGCTGAGCTTGGTGAATTCCTTCCGGTTCCCGATGATATCGGGCTCGACGAGCAGGTTCTCGAGCTCGACGTAACGCGCTTCCACTGCGGCCAGCTTGTCGAACATCGATGAGCCTCACCCACCCGGACACAAAAAAGGGGCGGGGGACGCATCCCCTGCCCCGAAGTCGCGGTGTCCCTCACCGCGACGGGCGCTCGCTACGAAGCTACTGTTGCGCCGGCGCTTTGGTGATGCTGCCGAACTTCTTCCGGAAGCGCTCGACGCGACCGGCGGTGTCCACGAGCTTCTGCTTGCCGGTGTAGAAGGGGTGGCAGCTGGAGCAGAGCTCGACGTGGATCTCGGGCCGCGTGGAGCGCGTCGCGATGATGTTGCCGCACGCGCAGACGATCTTGGCCACCTGATAGTTCGGATGAATGCCTTCCTTCATAAGGGGGCGGACCATACCACCGGGTACCGAGGCCGGCAACTCGACGCCGCCGGCTCAGTCGTCCTTGGCCTTCAGCTGGACGCCGTCGTTCCGCTGGATGGCGGCCGGGCTGTACCGGGCTTCCCAGCAGGTTCCTCCGCTCCGCGACAGCTGTGCGGTGAGCGGCGGCGTGAGGGGCAGCGGCACCGCCGGCAGCAATGATCCCGCGCCCTTGAGGCCGATTCGCGCCTTCCCATCACCGCCGGCGCCGAGATCGAGGCTCTTGATCCCGTCCGGCGTGCGGTCACTATCGCGGTACTTGAAGGTCTTCGTCGACCCGCGCCAGCAGTCCTTCCCGCTCGACCCGCATTGTCCGCCCGCCGGGATCGTCGCCGCCGCGACGAGCGTCCCGCCGCCGTCGTAGAGGCAGAATGCATAGCTCGTCCCGATGCTCGTGAGCGGCGCACCGAATTCCGCGAGCGTCGTCGAGACACCCTTCCCCCACTTCCAGAGCAACTGGCGCGAGGCAGGATCCCCGGCGTCGCGGATCTTGATCGGGGATTGTCCGAGCGCGACCGACGTGCGACATCCGCCCACCGGCGACGCGGCGCAGGCGGCACTGGGCACGAAGTCGAGGGCGAACTGCAGGGTCGCGCCGCTCGAGCGCGCGGTCACCTCCAAGTAGATGGGGACCCCGGCGCTGACCACGACGCTGATCGCCGATTGCGCGCTGCTGACCGCGTTGTCGTTGCACGCGAGCTCGCTGAAACCGCCGCAACTGCCGCCGTGCGCGCTCAAGATCGTGTCATAGGTGCTGCCGAGCGTGTCGGCGCTCACGACGCCGTCCGCGGGCGGTACGTAGCGGTACCAGACGCTGTCCTCGTTCTGGCCCGGCGCGACCCCCGTGCAGCTCTGGAGCGGATCGAATGCGCCGCGCGTCGCGCCCGACGCCTGGATGGTGTCGGTGAAGGGCGTCGCCGCGGCCGCCGGCGCGG
>JANNPN010000039.1:0-6928 GCA_031400185.1 Polyangiaceae bacterium | reverse complement strand
GCCCAGCGTTACGGGGACACGAAGATTACGATCCGGCCGCGCTGAGCTCACGAGAAGCGAGCGCGCGCCCGTGGTAGCAGCTGACCTTCGCGGTAGATCTCGTCGCCATCGAGCACCAGGATCAGCGACGAGATCTTCGGGAAGAACACCGTCCAGATGATCGTCGTGAAGAAGAAGACCGGGAGGAGCAGCCAGCGCATGCGATGGAGCACCGGCAGCGAGCGCGCGCTCGCGGTCACGATCACGACGAGTGCCAGCAGCGGCGCGAGGTACACGGGATCGCTCAACAGGAACGCCGCGACGAACAGCATGACGAGGGCCAGCACCTTCGCGACCGGATGACGCCGGTGCAGCCAGCTCGGGTGGTCGAGATAGAGCGAGAGCGCCATGCCGTCAGGGCTCCGCGCCGAGCGCGCGCGCGAGCTGGTCGACGGTCCGGGCGCGGATGCCGAGCGCCCGGGCGACGCGTGCCGCCGGCGGCGCCTCGAAGGCCGCCGACCGCAGCAGCTCCTCGTCGCCGAGCAGCGTCTCGAGCGCGCCGTCGAAGACGAGCCGCCCGCCCCGCATGAGGAGCGCGCGCTCGGCATACTCGACGACCACCCACGGGCTGTGGGTGATGACGATGATCGTCGTGCCCTCGGCGCGGAGCCGCGCGAGCAGCTCGAGCATCGCCCGCTGCTGCGGATAGTCGAGCCCCGTCGTCGGCTCGTCGAGGATCAGCACCCGCGGGGTCATCGCGAGCACGGTCGCGACCGCGAGCCGCTGGCGCTCGCCCTTGCGGAGCAGGAACGGATCCTCGTCGCGCTCCCCGACGAGGCCGACGGCGCCGAGCGTCGCGTCGACGCGGGCCGCGAGGGCATCGCCCGCCAGGCCGAAGTTCCGCGGGCCGAACGCGACCTCGTCGGCGACCGTCGCCGCGAAGAGCTGGTGGTCGGGGTTCTGGAATACGTAGCCGACCTCGCGCGCGACCTGCTCCAACGCCAGCGTCCGGACGTCGGTCCCGTCGAGGCGCACCGTGCCGGCGTCGGGTTGCAGCAGCCCATTCCAGTGCTTTGCGAGCGTCGTCTTCCCCGAACCGTTCTGCCCGATCAGCGCGATGAACTCGCCGGCGCCGATCGTGAGGCTCACGCCGTCGAGCGCGTGCGTGCCGGCCTCGTAGGTATGCGAGAGGTCCGCCACCTCGATGATCGGCGTCGCGCGATCGCCCGCGATCGGCGCCGACCCCGAGGCGACCGCCGCGGCCACGGGCGGCACACCGCGTGCGCGGAGTGCCGTGACCGCACCCTCCACGTCGAGCGGCAACTCGCACCCGAGCCGCCGACCGAGCACTGCGAGATCGTGCGGCCGCACGCCACACTCGAGAAAGCGGTCGACGTCGCGCACCAGCGTCGCCGCCGGCCCGTCCGCGACGACGCGTCCATCCTTCATCAGGATCAGCCGATCCGCGCGCACCACCGGGTCGACCTCGTGCTCGACCGCGAGCAGGATCAGGTGCTCGCCGCGTACGCCCTCGAGCGCCGCGTAGAGCTCACGCCGGCCGATCGGGTCGAGGTCGGTCGCCGGCTCGTCGAGGAGGAGCACCGCGGGCTCCATCGCGAGGATGCTCGCGATCGCGAGTCGCTGCTTCTGCCCGCCGGAGAGCGTCGAGGGATCGCGCGCGGTGAGCGCGCCGAGGCCGACGAGCGCGAGCGTCCGCTCGACGCGCGCCGCGATCTCGTCGGGCGGGACGCCGAGCTGGCCCGGCCCGAACGCGACCTCGAGGCGCACGTTGGTCGAGAAGAGCTGGGCCTCGAAGTCCTGAAACACCATCGCGACCTGCCCGCCGAGGCTGCCGACCTCGGCGCCGAGCAGCGATCGCGTCCCGAGCCGCACGTCGCCGCTGCATGTCGCCGGCACGAGCGACGGGACGAGCGCGTTGATGCAGAGAAGCAGCGTCGACTTCCCCGCGCCGCTCGCGCCCATGATCGCGACGAGCTCGCCCGGCGCCGCCGTCAGCGACACACCGACGAGCGCGTCGGCCGGCGGGTCGGCATAGCGGCAGGCGAGGTCGCGGACGACGAGCGTCGTCTCGTCGCCGCTCGCGCGGCGCGCGGGCGCGCTCACAAGAGCGCGAGTCCGAGCATGGCGATCGCGAGCGCGGGCACGACGACGATCGTCAGGGCCACGTTGGGCGAGAACGCGGCGAGTACCGGCGGCAGCACGCCGGCGGCGACGAGGTTGCCGCCGGCGTACGCGACGAGCGCACCCGCGAGCGTGAGGCCGACACCGAGCGCCCGCCGTCCCACGGAGAGCGGGGGCCGCGCGCCGAGGACGTCGCTGTGCAGCAGCCGGACGCGCCGCACGCGCGGGTACAGCACCGCGAGCAGCAGCGGCGCCAGCACGAGCGCCGTCACGAGATTGTTCACGATGATGACGTTCGCGAGCACCGCGAACGGCACGAACCCGAGGATCTGCAGGCCGTACCCGACCGTCGTGGCGCAGAGCGCCGCGCCCGTGGCCGACACCACGACGAAGAGCACCCACGAGCTGAGCGTGCGCGGGACCGGCTCGGCGGTGCTGATGGCGCGCCACAAGCGATACGGCGCCAACGCATAGAGGAAATTGCCGATGAAGCCGAAGACGTCCCCCGGGCCGAGGCCGGCGAAGAAGTCGCCGATCACGTTGCCGATCGCCGCCCCCCACGCGGCCGCCGGTCCAAAGAGGAACGAGCACACGACCGGCAACGCGTTCGCCGGTCGGAAGTGCGTCACGCCCGGAATCAGCGGCACCACCATGAACGGGATCAGCACCGCGGCGTAGAACGAGGCACACATGGCCGTCAGAACGACCATGCGCGTGTTCCGCCACATGAGGGTGAGCTCGGTCACGGGTTTTCTCGTTGCCGGCCGCGAAGCGCGCCGGCTATGCTAAAGACCTGCCGCGCGGCGCGCGGTCAAGAGATACGAATGTCGCGCACCGCGTTTCTCCGCCTCGAGTGGATCCTCTCCGTCGCCCTGGTGGTCGTCTCGCTCACGTGGGCGGCGCTCCGCGGCCTGCCGCTCGCGGCGATGCTCGCGCCGAGCGCGGGCGCGGCCGCCGGCGGCGCGCTCACGGGCGCGGCGCTGTGGGGAACGATCCCGCTCCTGCTGCGGACGCCGAGCATGCGGCGAGTCTGGCACGAGGTCCTGCGGCCGTTCAGCGCAGGGCTCGGCACGCGCGACGTCGTCACGATCGCGCTCCTCTCGGGCGTCACCGAGGAGCTGTTCTTCCGCGGCATCCTCATGCCCGAGCTCGGGCTCATCGCGTCGAGCCTCTGCTTCGGCGCGCTGCACGCGCTCTGCTTCGTCTACTTCGGGTGGGCGACGCTGGTCGGCGCCGGCATGGGTGCTCTCACGCTCGCCACCGACTCGCTGATCACGCCGATGGTCGCCCACGCCACGTACAACCTCGGTGCGCTTCTCCTCCTGCGGCGCTCCGCCGCGACGGCCGAGCCGCCCGGCGTCGCCGCCACGATTGCGTCCCCGCATGGCATCGGTTAGGAACCGCGGATGTTCTTCCGTCGCGTCGCTCCGACGGTCGCGCTGATCGCGCTCGGAGCCTTCAGCACCGGCTGTAGCACGCCCCCACGACTCTCCGCCGACGACTACTACAAGGTCGGCAAGAGCTCGTTCAGCGACGAGAACTACGAGGAGGCGATCCGCAACTACAAAGAGCTTCTCGACCAGTATCCGTTCGACCCGCACGCGGAGGAAGCCGAGCTCACGATCGCCGAGTCGCACTACAAGAAGGGGCAGTACGCGGAGGCGATCGCCGCGTTCAACGACTTTCAGCGCATGCATCCGATGAGTCCCGAGCTCGCGAAGGTCTACTACTTGCTCGGCAAGAGCTTCGACAAGCAGATGACCACGGTCGACCGCGATCAGGGCGCCGCCGACAATGCGCAGCAGTGGTTTCGCGTCGTCCTCGACCGCTATCCGCAGAGCGAGTACGCGCCGAAAGCGCGCCGCCGCATGGCGCGCTGCCGCGAGTCGATGGCCGCGCACGACCGCTACATCGCGAACTTCTATTTCAAGAAGGACAACATGCGCGCGGGCGAAAACCGCGTGAAGAGCATCCTCGAGAAGTTTCCCGACACCGTGTCCGCGACGGGCGCGCTCGAGGACCTCGCGCACACGTACGCGAGGCGCGGCGACGAGCCCGCTGCCGCGAAGGTGCGGGCCGCGGCCGAGGAGCGCGCGGCGGCCTTCGCGAGCATGCCGGAGACCGGGCCGGGGTCGCGCGCCGAGGGACACGTCCCGACCGCGCGGACGCCGCTGACGGACGCGCTCCTCGCCGAGCTCGTCGCGAGCTACGGTCCGAGCGAGGCCGCCGGCACCGTCGTCGCCACACCCGCCCTCATCGACCCCGTCGGCGGGCCGAAGGTCCCGACCGGCACCGGCGACCCGAACATGAATCCGATCGGGCGCGGCGGTGGGATGGGACGCTACTGAGGACGCCCCGAGCGCGTCCCGCCTCGCGGACGCGTCGGTCGTCGTCGTCGGTGTCGGCGCGCTCGGCTGCGCCGCCGCCGCAAGCCTCGCCGCCGCCGGAATCGGACGGCTCGGGCTCGTCGATCCGGATCGCGTCGAGCGCTCCAACCTGCACCGCCAGCTCCTCCACCGCACGGCCGACCTCGGACGTCTGAAGGTCGACTCGGCGGCGGAGACGCTCCGCGCGCTCCATCCGACGCTCGCGATCGACACCGCGGCGACGCGCTTCGACGCCGATACCGCCGCGAGCCTCGCCCGCGGCCACGCCTGCGTGATCGACGCGACCGACGGCATCGCGACCAAGTTCGCGATCAACGACGCCGTCGTGGCGCTCGGGATGCCGCTCGTCCACGCCGGTGTCGTGCGCTTCCAGGGGCAGCTGATGACGATCCTCCCCGGGGTGTCGGCGTGCTACCGCTGCCTCTTCGGCGCGCCGCCCGAGGAGGGCAGCGTGCCGTCGTGCCAGGAGGCCGGGGTGCTCGGGTCGCTCGCGGGGACGATCGGCACGCTGCAAGCCGCCGAGGCGATCACGATCGTCACGGGGCGCGGGACCCCGCTCGCCGACCGGCTCCTCACCTACGACGCCCGTGACGGGCGCTGGCGTCACGTCCGCCTGCGGCGGAATCCCGCCTGCAGCGCGTGCCGAGACGTCGTCGCCCCCTTGGCGGTGGCCACGGGCAACGGCTAGAACCCTTCCCTCGAAGGAAGGAGACACCACCACCATGCCCATTCAAGTTCGAATCCCTACGCCGCTCCGCAAGTTCACGGCCGGCGCCGAGAGCGTCACCGCCGACAGCTCGAGCAGCGCCACCGTCGCCGCCGTCATCGAGGACATCGAGGGCCGTCACCCGGGGCTGAAAGAGCGCATCTGCGACGACAGCGGAAAGGTACGCCGATTCGTCAACCTCTACGTGAACGGCGAGGACATCCGCTTCCTCTCCAGTCTCGACACGCCCGTGAAGGAGGGCGACGAGATCTCCATCGTCCCCGCGATCGCGGGCGGCTGCGGGCGCGCCTGAGCGGACGATCCATGTCGTCCCGCGCCGGCGCGACCGGCGGCACCGAGCACACCTCGACGCCCGTGCGGACGCCGAGCGTCCTCGACCTCGTCGGCAACACGCCGATCGTGCGCATCCAGGCGCTCGCCCGCGACCTGCCGCCGGCGGTCCGGGTGTACGCGAAGCTCGAGGGCTTCAATCCCGGCGGCTCCGTCAAGGATCGCCCGGCGCTCAACATGGTCCGCGACGGGATCGCGAAAGGCCTCCTCCGTCCCGGCAAGACCATCCTCGACTCGACGTCCGGGAACACCGGCATCGCGCTCGCGATGATCGGCGCCGCGCTCGGCTATCCGGTCGAGCTCGTCATGCCCGACAACGTGAGCATCGAGCGCAAGAAGATCATCGGCGCGTACGGCGCCAAGATCATCTTCTCGAGCGGCCTCGAGGGCTCGGACGGCGCGATCCGGCTCTGCCGCGAGGTCCTGAAGCAGGACCCGGAGAAGTACTTCAAGCCCGATCAGTACTTCAACGAGGCGAATCCAGAGGCGCACTTCCTCACGACCGGCCCCGAGATCTGGCGCCAGACCGCCGGTCAGGTGACGCACTTCGTGACCGGGCTCGGTACCGGCGGCACCATCATGGGTACGGGCCGTGCGCTGAAGGCGCTCAACCCCGCGGTCCAGGTGATCGGGATCGAGCCCGACGACGCGTTCCACGGCCTCGAAGGCTTGAAGCACATGGCGTCGTCGATCGTTCCCGGCATCTACCACGAGAACGAGCTCGACGAGAAAATCGGCATCACGACCGACGACGCGTACGAGATGGTCTACAAGCTCGGGACCGACGAGGGGATGGTGGTCGGCCAGTCGTCGGGCGCGAACCTGGTCGGCGCGCTGCAGGTCGCGCGCCGGCTGGAGCGCGGCGTCGTGGTGACGATCTTCTGCGACTTCGGCGTGCGCTACCTCAGCACCAACCTCTGGGACCACTAGAGGTCCCCACGCGGCTCGACGACGAGCAGATCGAGCGTTACAGCCGGCAGTTGATCCTCCAGGAGGTCGGACCGCGGGGCCAGGAGCGTCTCGGCGCGGCGCGCGTGGCGGTGGTCGGAACGGGGACGGCGGCCGAGCGCGTCGTCGCGTATCTCGCGGCGGCGGGTGTCGGGTGGATCGCCGCCGACCCGGAGCTGCACGCCGCGGTCGACCGCGCGCAGCCTGACCTCACGATCGCGCCCGTCGAAGAGGCCGAACGGGGCCTGCTCGATGCCGTGGTGCTCACGGCCGCGAGCGTCGCCGCCGCGTCCGCACTCGCGACCGCATGGCGCAGACGCGTTCCCAGCACGCACTGGATCGCGGGCGGCCGCGCGGGCGCCTTGCCGCCGTGCCCCGTCTGCGCGGCCGCAGCGGCGACGCCCGCCGCCGCGCC
>JANNPN010000037.1:0-5088 GCA_031400185.1 Polyangiaceae bacterium | reverse complement strand
GGTTGCTCAAAAAGGGTCAGATGCTAGGCGCGAGGAAGAGAGCGCGGAGGCGTAGCGGAAGCTACGCCGCACAAGCGAACGACCGAGCAACGACGCAGATGGCCCTTTTTCAGCAACCTGCGCTGAGCTGGCGGCGGGCTTCGTAGAGGACGATCGCGACCGCGTTCGCCAGGTTCAGGCTTCGTACGTGGGGCGTGTCGATCGGGATGGCGTACAGGTCGGCGGCGAGCTCGGCCTTGATCGCGGGCGGGAGGCCGCGGGTCTCGCAGCCGAACACGAGCACGTCGTTGGGCGCGAACGCGATGGCGGTGTACGGCCGTGTCGCGCGCGCGGAGAACCCGATGCGCCGGCCCGACACCGCGGCCGCGAACGTCGCCCAGTCGGGGTGCTGGCGGACGTCGACCCACGGCCAGTAGTCGAGGCCGGCCCGCTTCACGTGCTTGTCGTCGATCGAGAAGCCGAGCTTCCCGATCAGGTGGAGCGGCGTCGCGGTCGCGGCGCAGAGGCGGGCGATCGACCCCGTGTTCGGCGGGATCTCGGGCTCGACGAGGGCCACGTGCATCGGAGGGTCAGCCGGCGCGGCGGATCTCGTGGCGGATGCCGGCCGCTTCGAGCAGGAAGCGCCCGTCGCGCTCGGTGATGGCGGGCGCCAACTGGTAGTACGCGGGCCGGAGGAAGCGCGCGGGGTACGTGCCGCCTTTCACCTTCGTGTAGAGCACGTTTCTGTCGCCGACCGTGAGCGCGTCGGCTGCGAGCGGCTCTTCCGTGTCGTCGTTCAGACGAATCGTGAAGCCCGTCGCCGGGTCGCCGCCGACGCTGGTAACGACCCACGGCGTGTCGTGGATCTCGACGAACGCGCGCTCGTCGGCCATCGCGATCTGCCAGCGGCCGTCCTCGACCTGGCGGAGGCAGCGGCTGAAGAGCTTCGCGATCCGTCCGTTGTTGATCGGCTCGTCGTCGGAGTACCAGCGACCGTCGCCGCGGAAGCTGATTGTGCCGGACGAGACCGCCCAGAAGCCGGCCTGAGCCATGGGGCGCTATGTAGGCGCGTCGGGTGGAGGACGCAATACGCACGTCGCGCCGGCTGCCTGGCTCGCGCTCCCACACCCCTTCCGGTATGGTCACGCGCCGTGCATCCGATAATTTTCTCCATCGGACCGCTCACGGTCTACAGCTTCGGGGTCATGCTCGCGATCGCGTTTCTGGTCGCCGGCAACGTGGTGCAGCGCGAGCTCGAGCGCAAGGGACTCGACCCCGAGCTGGCGTCGACGTTCGTCGTGTGGGCGGCGGTCGGGGGGCTGGTCGGCTCGCGCGTGCTGTCGTTCATCGACGATTGGAACGGGTTCCTCGCCGACCCGCTCGCGTTCGTGTTCACCGGGGCCGGCTTCGTCTTCTACGGCGGCTTGATCGGCGGCTTCATCACGGTCTCGTTCGTGATCTGGCAGCGCGGGCTCCCATACTGGAAGATCACCGACTGCATCGCGCCGGCACTCGCGATCGGGCAGGCGATCGGCCGCATCGGCTGTCAGCTCGCTGGCGACGGCGACTGGGGAAAGCCGACGACGCTGCCCTGGGGGATGAGCTTCCCGAACGCCATCATCGGTTGGGAAGAGTGGACGCGCGAGTCCGGCCTGCCGATCGACGTGCGGGTCCATCCGGCGCCCGTCTACGAGACGCTCCTCTACGGGCTCGTGTTCTTCGTGCTCTGGCGCCGGCGGCTCACGCCGCACCCGGACGGCTACATCCTCTGGCTGTATCTTCTGCTGAGCGGCGCGGCGCGCTTCCTCGTCGAGATCGTACGCATCAACCCGCGCTTCGCGCTCGGACTTTCCGAAGCGCAGTTCATCAGCCTCGCGATCATGGCGATCGGCGCGGTGCAGATCTGGCGAAGCTCCGGACCCGAGGTGGTGAAGGCGCCGGTGTCGGCGCCCGAGGCGGGGCGGCGCGCCTCGTGAGCGTGCCGCAGGTGTCGCGCCGCGACGTGCTGCGCGTGCTCGCCGGCAGTCTCGTTCTGGCAGGCGTCGGCTGCAAGGCGGGCGGAGCCTCGCTCGTCGGCCAGCCCGCACCGGAGTTCTCGCTCGCGGATCTCAAGGGCAACGCCGTCCGGCTCGCCAACCTGAAGGGCCGGGTCGTGTTCGTGAACGTCTGGGCGACGTGGTGCGAGCCGTGTCGGCAGGAGATGCCGTCGATGCAGGCGCTCTACACGGCGCTCGCCGGCCCCGACTTCGAGATGCTCGCCGTCAGCTCCGATCAGTCCGAGCGGAAGGTCGTCGAGCAATTCGTCCAGATGTATCGGCTGAGCTTCCCGGTCCTGCCCGACCCCGACCTGCAGGTCGCCGGCCGCTACCGCGTGACCGGCTACCCCGAGACCTTCGTCATCGATCGCAACGGCAAGGTCGTCCACCACGAGATCGGCCCGCGCCACTGGGATGCACCCGAGAGCCTCGCCGCGTTCCGGAAGCTCATGGGCAGCGGCGAGTGGCCGGGGCTGTCGTAGGGCGACGCGCTAGCGCCCGCGTCGACCGGCGAGCGACCGGGAGCGGCTCCGCAGCGTCCGCTTCGCCTTCGCGAGATCCGACACGCGTAGGAACACCGTCGCGGGCCCATGCCCCGCAGCCCGGCTCGAGCCGTACATGTAGTCGATGTTGACCTTCGCGCGGCCGAGCGTGCGCGCGAGCTTCTCGATCGACCCGGGCGTATCGGGAAGCTCGACCGCGAGCACGTCGTGCGTGATCACGAGCGTGCCCGCGGCGCCGAGCAATACCTCCGCTGCATGCGGGTCGGAGACGATCAGGCGCACGGCCGCGTGATCGACGAGGTTCGCGATCGTGATCGCCTCGATGTTGATGTCGTGCGAGGTCAGATCCTCGCAGAGCGCCGCGAGCGAACCAGGCGTGTTGTCGAGGAAGACCGAGAGCTGCTGTTCCACCCGCATCACCGCACCTCCGCCGCGTCGGATCTTTGCGCCGTACTAACGGCGCGCACGCGGGGTTGCAAGAACGAAATGCCGCGTCCGACCTGAATTGACAGCCTTCCGGACCCCGTATAGCCGAGAATGATTATCACTTTCAGTCAGTCACTCGCCGTCGGATGGATGCTGCTCGCGCTCACGGTCGGCGCGGGCTGCAAGCACTCGGGGTCCGAGGCGGCGAAACCGGCCGCGACGCCGGATGCAGGCGCGGCGCTTGCCGGTGATCTCCTCGGCGCCCTGAAGCTCGTGCGCCAGGAATACGCCAATGCCGTCGCGGCCGGCGGCACGACGATCATCGACGCGACCGAGTACGCGGAGACCGAGCTCTTCGCCGAGCAGGCCGAGCGGAAGCTCGGCGCGTGGCGCGCCGCCGGCGGGCTCGACGACGCCGCCCGCGCCGAGCGGCTCGCAGGGCACATCGCGAAGATCCGCGCCGCGGTCGCCGCCAAACAGCCGCCGGCCGGCGTCACCGACGACGCGAACGCGGCGATCGCGATCGTGCAGGAGGCGATGGCCGGGACGCTGCCCGAGTCGATTCGCGGCGCGGTGCTCGCGACGACCACCACTGACCAGCGGATTCAGGCGGAAGCGGTCGTCGGCGACTACCGCGTCGGGGTTTTTTCCGCCCAGGCGCAGGCGATCTTCACCCGGAGCGGCGAGGCGCTGGCGCCCGCACCTGCCGCGCCCGCGGGCGCCGTCTACCTCGCGGTCGCGCTCCGCGAGCGCCGGACCAAACGTCCGCTCTCGGCGGCCGACGTCCACGTCGCGGTGGAGGGGCAGGGCCGTCGCGTCGAGACGCACCTCGCCGAGCTCTGGGGCGACATCCATCAGTACGGCGCCAACGTCGAGCTGCCCCCCGACGGTCCGGTCACGGTCACCGTGCAGGCGTCGCCGCCGGCCTACGCGCGGCACGGCGACATGCTGAACGCCTTCGTGGCACCGGTCACCGCGACGGTGACCGGCCACGTGCGCGACCGGGCGCTCGCGTTCGACGCGCAGCCGGTCACCGGGACCGACCCCGACTACAGTGTCGGCGATGACCTCTTGCAGGCGACCGCCGAGGCGGGCGAGCTGCACAACGTCGGTTCCTACAAGGTCGGGTTGATCGTCGAGGGACCCGAGCCGATCTGGCTCTGGAAGGACGGGAAGCCCGCGCTCGAGGCGGTCGCGTCCGACGCGACCAACCACGTCGAGGTCGTGCTGGTCGACCGGGAGACGGGCCAGCTCGTGCCGCGCGCCAGCATGGACCTCGTGTTCCTCGCGACCGGCAACGAGGTGGGGCGCGCGTCGCTCGTGCCGTTGCTGTCGGTCTTCTCGCACTACGGGCGGACGCTCAAGCTTCCCGAAGGCACCACATCGGTTCGCATCCACGTCCACCCGCCGGCGCTCGGCGCCCTCGCGCGCCCGCGCCTCGCCGACCCGGCCGACATCGAGCTGCCGTTACCGTCGCGGAGGACTCGGGAATGACGCTGCGAAGATTCTCGGTCGTGCTCGTCGTCGCGCTCGTTGTCGCGGCCGCGGCCGCGGTCGCTCCGACGGCGGCGTGTGCCGCGTCGTCGGGTCTGACGGAGCTCGCAGCCGCCATCCGGGGCGCCGCCGAACACTACCCGGCCCCTGACGCACACGTGCCGGTCGGCGACGCGTTCCTTCGCTTCGAGACGTCCTCCACCGACGCCGAGCTCAAGAGCCGCGACCCGTCGCGCTACACCGATCTCGAGGTGCGCTGGCTCGGGCTCGTCGCGGCGATGAAGGCCGGGAAGCCCGCGGCCGAGGTGCGCGCGCAGGCGGGAGAGCTCGCGGCCATGCTCGACGCGATCGCCGGCGAAGGGGGAGGCGGCACCAGCCGCTCGAGCCTGTTCGTCGACGCACTCCTCATCATCCTCCGCGAGGGCTTCGAGGCGATCCTCGTGCTGACCGCGCTCGCCGCGTACCTCGTCAAGGTGAAGCAGGGCGACAAGCGCTGGCTCATCTACGCGGGCGCCGGGGCCGCGGTGCTCGCCAGCGTCGCGCTCGCAATGATCGCGCGCTACGTGATGCCGGTCGAGGGACAGGCGCGCGAGGCGCTCGAGGGCGTCACGATGCTGATTGCGGCCGTCGTGCTCTTCTCGGCGTCGTAC
>JANNPN010000030.1:0-20751 GCA_031400185.1 Polyangiaceae bacterium | reverse complement strand
CTCTCGCGGCGCTCGCCTGGCACTATCGCGAGCGCGGCGAGTACGAGAAGGCCGAGCCGTTGGTCTCGAGAGCAATCTCCATCTACGAGAAGGCGCGTGGCCCCGAGCATACGGAAACGATGGGAGCGGTGGGCCTCTTGGCATGGATCTTGCTGCTGAAGGGTGACTACGATAGGGCTGAGCCTCTGGCCCTGCGAACACTTGCGTCGCGAGCGGGATGGGCGTGCGCGACGTTGGCCGGCGAGCCGACTCCCACGCCTCCCCGCACCGACCCCACGCGCGACCGCAAACCGCGCGAGCAGAACGCAGCTAGCTCGGCCGCACGACGCCGATCGCATCCATCAGGCGGCGGGTTTCGAGGGTCAGCTGCTTCTCGTCGAAGAATTCTTTCCAGGTGTCGGCGGTCTTCGCCTCGATGCGGTCGTGGGTGTGGAAGTTCGGGTCGCCGAGGCTCGTGTTCATCATTTTGCGGGCACCGGTCGCCTCGACCATCTTCGGCTCGACGGCGATCCCGAGCGCGGTGCAGAGCTGGGTGACGATCGGCTCCGGATCGCGGACCAGGTTCTCGAACTTGATGATGATCTTCTGCTCCTCGGGCACGGTCGCAAAGAATTCGCGGATGATGGTCTGCTGCAGGACCCACTTGACCTCGCGGCCGCGCGCGACCGGCAACATGCCGTTTTGCGTCCGGACCATCTTGTCGACGACGAAGTCCTGCACGGTCCGGCCGATGCCCTTCAGGTCCTTGGTATGGCGCTCGCGGAACTTGAGCCGCACGTGCGACTCGATGACGCCGAGCGGGTGGCGGATCAGCCAGATGTAGAACGGCGCGAGCGGGCGCGAGCGCCGGAGCGTATCGCCGTCGTTCGCGTAGGCCGGCGTCTTGTCGAGGAGGAACTGATCCGGCTCGAGGAACCCGAAGAGCCAGCGATAGACGTCGAGGATGTCCTTGTCGCGGCACGCGGCGTCGATCGCGGCCGCGTCCTTCGGCTGACCGATGAGATCGAAGAGCTCGACCAGGCTCTCGCGCGCGACACCCTTCTGCTCGAGGAAGGTGCGGTAGTCGGGATAGCGCATCAGGAACATCTCCTGCGGCGCGACGATCCGCCTGTGGGCGCCCAGCACGACGCGCGTGAGCGTCGACCCGGAGCGCTCCGAGCTGAGGATGAGAATGAGCCTGCGGTCGGTGGATCCTGGCGACATCCGGCGCACTTTAGCCGGAGACCAGTGACACCTTCAACGCGTCAACTCGGAAATCGCCAGAATCACCAGAATGCAATGATCCGCTCGATCGTCCACGCGACCGCCACGCTGCCCATCACGTACGGCGGGACGCGGCGGAGCACCTCGAACGGCCCACGCGCGCCGCGCACGAGCGCGGCGACCACCACGAGCGCACCGACGATCAGCAGCTGGCCGACCTCCACGCCGACGTTGAACGCGACCAGTGCGAGCGGGATCTGGTCGGCGGGGACGCCCACCTCCGCGAGCGCACCCGCGAATCCAAGACCGTGCAGGAGGCCGAAGGTGAACGCCATGGCCCACGGGAACCGACGCGTGAGCGTCGGCGGACGACCCTGACCTGTCGAAGGCTCGGCGTCGTCGCGGAGAAGCTCGCGCGCGAGCAGCACGATGCTGATCGCGATCATCGCCTCGACCGGCGCCGACGGCAGCGCCGCGAGCCCGAGCACGGCAGCGGCGAGCGTCAGGCTGTGCGCGAGCGTGAAGGCGGTGATCGTCGCGACGAGCGCCCGCGTCGTCCCGACCAGGAGAAAGAGTCCGATCACGAAGAGCACGTGGTCGTAGCCGTGCAGGATGTGCGCGACGCCGAGCGTGCCATAGCGCCACGCCACGACGGTCGCCGGCGTCCCGAGCGCCGCGGCGCCGCCGGCGGGGCTCGCCGGGACGACGAAGTCCTCCCCGTCGCTCCGGAGCACGCCGCTCGCCGCAAGACCGTCGTTCCACGTGACGCGCACGATCGCGTCGACGCGGCTCCCCGCGATTCCCGGCACCGCGATCGCCGCGCCGCGGAGGCGCGCGGGGCCGCAGTCGACCCGGGTCGCCGTGTGCTCGTCGCTCGCGCCGAGCTCAGCGACGGTGCGACACGCCGCCGGGAGCCGCGGCACGAGCGGCGGCGCCCCCGGCAGCAGCGCCCCCGACTCCTCCCCGGGCGGCCGCCACACGACGTCGAAGACGCCCGGCTCGCGCTCGCGCAGGTCGAGCAGCGCCGGCTCGAACGTGTGCGCCCACGCCGCGCCCGTCCGCAGCACGAGCGCCACGATCGGCACCACCAGGCCGCGAACGCTCACGGCGCCGGCTCGGACGCGGCGCCGCTCACGGCGCGGGCTCGGGCACGCGTCGGTCACGGCGTCAGCTGACCGCCGGTCGCGGCGTCGGCTCACCCAAGCGCCGCTCACGGCGCCGGTTCCCAGGCGCCGGTCACGGCGTCGGTTCCCCCAAGGCGCCGGTCACGGCGCCGGTTCCCCCAGGCGCCGGTCACGGCGCCGGTTCCATAACCACGTCGTAGCGCCCGCGGAGCTCCACCAGCGCCCGCCGCGCCCTCTCCGCGCGCTGCTCCTCCTCGAAGTCGCGCACGAGCTCGCGCCGCGCCTCGGCGACGGTCGCAGGCCGCCCGCCGCTCCGTTCCGACACGCGCACCAGGTGCAGGCCGAAGCTCGACGCGAGCGGCGCCGACCACTCGTCGAGCCGCAGCGTCTGCACCGCGCGTGCGAACTCGGGACCGAACATGCCGCCGAGCTCGCCCTCGGTCGCGTTCCGCACCTCGCGGCCGCGGAGGAACGGATCGCCGAGCCGCGCCGGATCCTCGCCGGCGGCGATCCGCTCGCGGAGCTCGGCGGCAACCGCGGGTGCGTCGTGCGGGTGGAGGCTCGTGCTCACGAACACGTGCGTCAGCGAGACCCGGCTCGCGAGCTGATAGCGCTCGGCGTGGCGTGCGAGCAGCGCCGCGAGCTCGGCGTCGGTCGGCGGCGTCGGTGGCTCGACGCCCTGGTTCAGGAACTCCATCTTCTGGACGAGCCGCCGGCGTACGATGATGTCGCCGCGGTCGAGCCCCAGTGCCAGCGCCTCGCGCAGCATGATTTCGGTCTCGACGTAGCGATCGACGAGCGCCCGCGCCTCGTCCGCGGTCGGCAGGCGCCCGTGGCGGCGGAGGTGCTCCTGCTGGAACCCGCGCTGCATCGCGGTCGTGACGACGATCGCGCGCGTCGGCGCCGGGGGCGCCACCACGCGCCAGAGGGCGAAGACCGCCGCGCCGAGGACCACGAAGTGCACGAGCGGCTCGCGCAGCACGCGGCCGCCCGTGCCGCTCACGCGTTCGGGCGGTACCAGATCGGCGACGTCCAGGCGCGCTCCTGCACCGTCTTCTCGACGTCCGGGTCGGTGCAGGACGGCGGACGGTCGACGGGTGCGAGCGCGTTGCAGTTGACCGTGCTCCAACGGCAGGTCGGGTTCTCGAGGACGCGCACGTAGTAGAACGCGTGCTGCGTCGGGTCGAACGACGGATCGCTCCAGACCGTGCAGAGCGCGTCCTCGCCGGGCCCGCTCGCCACGCACGTGTCGGTGTCGACGCTGGCCCCGTTGTCGGGATCGCCGGCGACGTCGAAGACTTGCTGATGGCGGCCGGCCGCGTCGACCCAGCCCTTCACCACCTGCACGCGTTGGAGCTGCGTCCCGGGGTGGGCGAGCGTGCCGGGATCCCGCGCGGCCGAGATCAGGAACGACGGCGCCGCCGCGGTCGGGGTGTCGAGCAGGCTCCCCATCGGCACGGCGGCCGCGTAGGCGTTCTCGACCATGTCGGGATCGGTGCAGAGCCCGACCGGCAGGTTCCAGCCCCCGAAGAAGCGGACGGCGATCCGCGGGCCGCTCGTGCCGAACACCTCGCGGCGCCGGAGCGCGTCGAAGATGCGCGGCCGCGAGTTCTCCTCGGCCCAGACGCCGACGATGCCGCCCGGGCTGAACTGGATGCCGCCCGGCGTGAGGACGCCGTTCCCGAGCTGCTTCGCAGGCGTGTCGTCGTCGGTGCCGCGATGGCCGACGAACGTCGACTCCTCGACGTAGCCGGGCGTCCCGTTGTGGGTGTCGGTCGACGCGATGATCCCGAGGCGGTACGGGTTCACGCCGAGACGCGCGTCCTCCTGCAGACCGGCGAGCAGCACGTTCCGCACGAAGTCGAAGCGCGAGAAGCAGCCGAGGCGCGTCACGCCGGTGCCGCCGGTCCCGTCACCGCAGTCCATGAACGGGCGCGGGTCCTTCTCGAAATCGCACTGCTCGTCCGACGCTCCGATCACGCCCGAGAGGCCGTTCATGCACTCCGAGTCGCCTTTGTGCTGGTAGATCTCGACCAGCGGCTCCATGGCGCCGCGCGCGGCCGCCTGCGTACGCTCGGCCGACAGCGACTGCGCGCCCGGGTATTCGACCGCGAACATGTTGCCGTTGCTCTCGTTCGGGTTGTGCGGGATCGCGAGCACGTCGCAGCCGCTCGCGGCGTCGCGGCACGTCGCCTCGAGCTGGCTCCAGAGACCCTGCGGCGTGTGCTCCTCGAAGTACGTCGTCGGGTACGGCACGCGGTCGTTCGCGAAGATGACGTTCCGATGGCGCGTGCTCGTGCTGCGCGCGCTCGTGTACTCGTAGGCGACGAGGCTCGTGAAGCTGCACGCCGACGTCCGGTCGTAGGCCTGCTCGGCGGCGTCCTGCACCTCCTGCCACACCTGCGTACCCTGCGCGACGCACTGCTGCCCGTTCGGCGCGCAGATGTCGTTGAAATGGCTCGCGTTCGGCACGACGAGCGGCGTCCCGAAGAAGCGGACGGCGTTGTAGACCTCGCCGCGATAGGTCTGGCAGCTCGGCGCGTCGTAGTTCGGCGAGCCCGGCGTCGTGCACTCCTCGACCTCGCCGAGGTACTCGGAGTGGTCGGTCACGGCGGCGAAGTCGAGCGGACGCTCGAGCTGCACGGTGCGCGTCCCGAGGCCGTTGATGTCGAGCGGCGGCAGCGCGACCGGCGCGCCCTGCGCGAAGGCGTACGCCTCGGCAGGCGTCGTGCGGACATCGAAGGCCTGCGCGTCGAACGACAGCGCGGTGTGGACGTGCAGGTCGCCGAAGTAGAGGTTGCGAAGCGGGCTCGCGTCGGCGCAGGCGTCGCGCGGCTCCTCATACGGGCGCAACACCGTGGACCCCGACGCGCGGATCTCCTTCGCGACCGCAGCACCCTCGACCCGGCTGCGGTTCATCTTGAGCTTCGCGGCCGGCGCGCAGACCGAGGCCAGCACGCGCGCGTCGCGATCGAAGGTGATGCTCTTGCCCGCGACGTACACGGTCGCGTCGAGCGCGGCCCCCATCCCATCGGCCGGCGCGAGCGCCGCCCCGACCCCGAGCTTCATGACGCCGCCGACGTTGATCTGGGTCGCGCCGCGGAAGCGCACCTCGGCGTGGCGGCCGACCCGGAAGCTGCAGAAGACGTAGCTTCCACCGGTCAGCTCCAGCGAGGCAAGCGCACCCGGGCTCTTCACGAGCACGTCGCCGTAGACGCCGGGTGGCAGCACCGTGCGTCCGGCTTTGACGACCACGCTCGCCGCCGGGTTGCACGCCGGGAAGCTCGAAGGGTACCCGCACGCGGTCGCCACGTCGGCGATGATCGGCTCGGGCACGGCGCCGCTCGGCGCGCATCCCGGCGCCGAGCCGCCGACGGTGTTGCCGTAGAGCGCGCTGCAGGTCGCGTCGTCGTCCACGTCCGCCTCGTCGGCGGCGATCTGCGCCGTCGGCGCGTCGAGTGTACCGCGCGCCTTGAACGACCCCTGGCTCACCCCGAGGTCGCCGTCGCCGGCACGCAGGTTCCGGACGCGCATCGTCTGGATCGCGAACAGCGAGTAGGCATCGAGAGACTGCTGCACCGCCGCGGACGCCGCAGCGGGCGCCAGCGCGATGGTCAGGGCGAGAATCGAGAGGAAAAGCGTCGGTCGACGGAGGAACGGCACGTGGGGCTCCTTGGACGGGGCGGTTTCGCGGTTTCGAGGTCGGCGAGGTGTAGCACAGCATCACGGCGCGTGTCAGGGGATTTTCGGGCCCGGTGCTGTCGGAACTAGCGACACCCGAGGCGCCGTGACGCCCGAGGTTAGGACCCCCAGGACAGTGCACCCCTCATGATGCTGTCGCGCGTCCGGCCGGGCGCCGTCGAGGGACGCTTCACGACCGACGGGCCGAATCAGCTCTGGGTCGCCGGCATCCGGTGCGTTCCGACCGCGGCGGCCCTTCCCTACCTCGCCGTTTGTGCAGGACGTCTGGAGTCATCACGTCGTCGAGTGGGCGATGGCGATGCATCTCCGCACGAGCTGGCCTGCGGCCGACGATGGCCGTGACGCGGCGGCGGCCGACGAACGTCATCCATCATCTACACGTCCCTCGGCTGGGCCGCCGCTGCGACGCGCTCGCGTGCGGTCGTCCCGTGCGAGCGTCCATCAATTCGGTCGGCGACGCGTACGACAACGCGATGTGCGAGAGCTTCTTGCACGCTCGAATGCAAGCTGCTCGATCGACAGCGCTGCGGCGAAAGCCCACCCCTCCACCGAACCC
Organism: Polyangiaceae bacterium; assembly: GCA_031400185.1. GTDB lineage: Bacteria > Desulfobacterota > Binatia > UTPRO1 > UTPRO1 > UTPRO1. The sequence goes on along the minus strand of JANNPN010000030.1, from coordinate 14,166 downwards.
GGCACTTCGGTTGCGGCCAGCGTCGTTCTCATCGCGCGCTGGTCGTAGCGTCCACTCCGCGGTGGCGGGCGCGCCGACAGGAACGCGCCCTCGTGCGGAAGTCTTGGCGCCGCATGTGACCCCGGCATGGCCACAACGACTGCGGACGGGGCCGTGGCCATTTTGAATCTACCCTGCCCCCGGGCGCGACGGCGGCCTCCACTCGCCTCACCCGGGCACGTCGGCGGGATCGAGCAGTCCGTGCCGACGCCACCCGACAGAGAGCAGCCACGTCCTTGCGCGAGCGACGGGGCGACGCACCGACGGCTGCGCATCCTCCGCTGACGGCGTCCATTTCCAGCCGTCGAACCAACGCGCCGACGACGCCGGATCGAGGCGTCGCGCGGCGGCGTTCAACGCAGCACCCGCGGCCGCAGCATGATGGCGAGCGTTCAGCAGCACGTAGCGGAGTGCCTGGTGCACCTCACGCGGCGTCGGAAGCAGGCGCAGATGGTAGCGATCGGCGAGGACTTTGCCGGACCGGCACGTGACACGATTCACGGCGCGCGCGATCCGGCCGCCGATCGCCTTCATGCCGCGTCCCAAGGCGTCCCGGTTGCGGGCCTCGACGATGAGGTGCACGTGGTTGCTCTGCAGCGAGTATTGTACGAGCCGAAACCCGGGACGCGCACACGCCGCGGTAAAGCTCCGTTCGATCGCGCGCACGATCGGGACGATGCGAAGAGACGGGATACCGACACGTACTCGCAACGTGACGTGCGCGGGCAGCGGCGTCGAGAACTCTTGCCGCGCCGCATGCGGCAATCCGGGACTCGGTCCGGGTTTGCGCCCGGCCCCTGGCCGACGCCCGCCCCAACGCCGGGGCGCTCGCAACGCGAGCTCGAGCTGACGCGAACGGCGTGCCATCTTGATTTGGCTATATACAATAGTTAACGATTCCGATCAAGAAATTAGTCTACCGACTCGGACCGAAACGCTACGAATGATGCGACCGGCTCACACTGCCGCGACGCTCGAGGGGCGACGGACGCCGCACACGCGGCCGTAGGCAGGGGACATCGACTCTCCCCACCCCAGCTCAAGAGAGCGTCCTCGAGAACGTCGCGTACCCGCCCATCGAGGTGACGCGACCCGTGGTAGTGCCTCAGTTCGACTCCGGCGTTGCCGCCTGCCTCGATCCGGGGTGGCGGCACCCGAAAGTTGCTTCGTCACTGCTGTTTGAACTTGGAGACACCGGGGAGACTCACCATTAGGCCCCGAGTCTATTGGGTACTCGCTGCTCCTGGCACCGTGAGCACCTGCTTCAGGCCTGCGCGCTGGGCATGACCGGCGCGAGAAGCAAGATGAACGCAGCGCACCGAGGAGGCGAGCGAGTCGCGACATTGGCATTGGATGAATCCTGCTTGGAATGGACACGGCGACGCCTCATACGAATCCGCCGGGTGTCCATCCGGCAATCCCGCGACCGCCTTCGGCTTCCACCCCGCGTTCTTCCGAGCAGTGAAACCTCACGGATCCACTCGTGCCACGATTGGCCGCGTCCCACGGCAATCCGTGACGGTCGCCGCCATCGCCCGGGTATGTCGACTGTCTTGTGCAGCTTCGCGAAGTCGCACCAGCTTCGTTTAGGGCGCGACCCAAGGGCGCGTGAATCTCCGGCTTCTTGCCGTAGGCGTGGTCAACCGCGTGGACCGGCGACTGGCCAACCGGGTGTGAGATCGTGGGATCGAGCTCGATAACGACGTCGAGATTGTGCGAGGTGCCCCTCGGCGCCGAGCCGAACGAAGTGACGCGACTTAGAGAGCGGCGGACGCTGGCGCCACGCGTTCTCGATCGGCTCGAGCGCGCGCCCGATCACGCTTCGTGTGCCCTTCGATTGTCCCGCGGTGGTCGCAATCTCGCCCGTCTCGAGGAGCTGCTTGAGACGCCGGAGATCCGCGTGCAGCATCTGCGCCGGGTCCTTGCCGAGGAGCTTCGCGAAGAGCGACCCGATCTTCCCCGCGGGCGGCTCGTAGCACATCGTGACGCGCACCTCGGTGCCGCGTCCGCCCGGAGCCGCCGTGAACGCGACCTGGCCCTCGTTCGGCACGTCGGCGTTTTCGACCGCCCGCCACGCGATCCGCTCGTTCGGCGTGTCGTCGACGATTTCGGCATCCCACTCGACGGTCGTCCCGAACGCCTCGATGACCCAGTGTGACGAGCACTCCCCGGTCTCCTCGACCGCGGCGAGGTGGGGCATGAAGCGCGGCAGGTTCGTGAGCCGCCGCCAGAGCTCGTAGACCTCGGCCGGCGACTTGTTGATCGTGATCACGGCCTGACGGACCGCGGGGGCGTGCGGCATGCCCTCGGGTAGGCGCGGCCGCCGCCGCGCAGCCACGACGTCGAGCGCCGTCACCGCCGCGACCGCCGCCGTGGCTACGGAGAGGCGAGCGGGCTCCGACCCGCGCGCGCGGAAGCTCCTGCCGAGGAACGCGAGGTCCATTACGTCGCCCGCAACCCTCGACCAGAGCCAGGCACTCGGGTTGCCGCCGCGCACAAGGCCGAGCCCGTTGGCGAGCTCGCGCATGCCGAACCCGCGGAGTATGGCGCGCGAACGCACGCGGTCGGCCGTCGACATGCCGAGCATGCGTCCCACCGCCCCGGGCGCCGCGATCTCGGCAAGCCCGAGCCCGAGACTGAATACGCCGAGCGCAGTCGCGAGACGGTCGTGCCCACCGTTCGTCGGTCGTTCGTGTCCGTTCATGAGCGCACCTCCTAGAGCTGGCGCTCAGTCGCACCGATCGTGCCACCGGTTTCGCCGTACCGTTGAATGGGGAGGTCCCCGTCGCGGCAACTCTTGCACGTGGGACGTGTAGAATCGCGTTGGTGGTCGCGCGCCGCTCACCCGATTCAGTGACGCAGCATCACCCAAAGACACGACGGACATCCCCTAGCTTGTGACCCTGAATCGCCCTCGCTACTCCGGCTACCTGCCCTCGCGCCGCCGCGACCGGGCATTCCGCGACATTCGGAGGTCTCGCATGCTGGAAGCGCACATCGTCTCTTCGCGCGGCTCGCTCTACTACGCGGGCGACACGCACCCCTACGACCTGGAGATGCTCTGGGAGCACGTCCGCGGCGCCGGCGGTGAACCCACCGAGCACGACGTTCACATCGAGCTGCTCCTCGACGGCGACGCCATTCCCGAGCCGCTCTCGGTATGGATCCACAACGTCGCCGGGATAGGAGCGCACGTGCAGATCCTGTTCACCCACAATCCGCGTAGCGCCATCGACCTCGCGACCATCCGATACGCTTCGTAAGTGCCGGCTCGGCATCGAGCGGAGGGCAGCGCCGCCACTCGCTCGGCGATTCTCAGCGTGATCGCGGGCCACGGGTCGACGATGAACGTGTCCTCGATGCCGGTCGCCCAGGCGAAGCTCGCGGGCGCACGGAGGCGCGCGAGATCGCGCCGCGCGACCGCTCCGACCGCCGCCGCCTCATGCGCCGTCCCCGTCCCCGTCCGCGGCGGGCGGCACCGGCACGAGCACCCGCCCGCCCGGATGCCGCCGCGCGTACGCCGCGGCGACGCGCGCCGCCGCCGCGGCACCCTTCCCCCGCCGCGCGAGCGCGACGATCGCGCCGCCGAAGCCGCCGCCCGTCATGCGCGCGCCGAGCACGTCCGGGTCGGCGTTCGCCAGCGCGACGAGCGCGTCGACCTCCGGCGTCGACACCGCGTAGTCGTCCCGGAGCGAGGCGTGGCCTGCGGCGAGGATCGCGCCGACGCGTTCCATGGCGTCGGCGCCGAGTGCCGCGACGGCCGCGCGGACGCGCGCGTTCTCGGTCACCACGTGCCGGACCCGGCGGTCGAGCGGCGCCGGCAGCGCGGCCGCGCGTTCCAGCGCGTCGGCGCCGAGGTCGCGGAGCGACGCGACGCCGAGCGTCTTGGCGGCGCGCTCGCACTCGGCGCGACGCGCGTTGTACCCGCCGCTCGCGTGGCTGTGGGCGACGCCGGAGTCGATCACCACCACCTCCGCGGTCGCCGGCAGCGGCACGCGCTCCCACGCGAGCGAGCGCGCGTCCAGAAAAAGCGCCGACCCCTCGTCGGCAAGGCTCGCGGCCATCTGATCCATCACGCCGACTCGCGCGCCGACGAAGTCGCACTCGGCCCCGTGCGCGAGGAGCGCCAGGGTCACGTCGTCGAGCACCAGCTCGAACGCCGCGCGGAGTGCGCGAAGCACGGCGACCTCGAGCGCCGCGCTCGAGGAGAGCCCCGCGCCGACCGGCACCGCGGAGACGACGGCCGCGTCGAACCCGTGCAGCTCGTGGCCGTGCTCGCGGAGCGCGACCGTGCAGCCCTCGACGTAGTCGCTCCAGCTGCCGGCGCGCCGCTCGGTGCCGAGCCGATACTCGCTCACGTGGTCGGCGCCGGCGACGGCCGCGGTCGTCGCGAGCCGCACGCGCTGGTCGCTCCGCGGCGCGATGGCGACCACGACCCGCTGTGGGATCGCCATCGGCAGCACCAGGCCGTCGTTGTAGTCGGTGTGCTCGCCGATCAGGTTCACGCGCCCGGGCGCCTCGGCGACGACCTCCGGCGCGTGCCCGAACCGTTCCTCGAATACCTCCGCGACGTTCATGCGATCTCCACCGCGACTGCCTGGAGCTCGGCCGCGCTCGTTTCGGGAAGCACGTCGTTCGCGAACGTTCCCGCACCGACCTCGGTGCCGGCGAGGTACGTGAGGCGACCCGGGCTCCGGTACGCGGGGTAGATCTCGACATGCAGGTGCGCTTCGGGATGGGGCGCGCCGTCGGTCGGCCCCTGATGCACCACGAGCACGTACGGAACGGGACGGTTCCACAGACCGTCGAGCTTGAGCAGGGCCGTCTTGAGCGCGCGCGCGAGGTCCACGCGCTCGTCGTCGGTGAGCTCGCCGAGGAGTGCCGCCGGCCGGCGCGGCGCGACCCACATCTCGTAGGGATAGCGGGCGTGCGCCGGCACGTACGCGACCGCCGCCGCGCCCCGGTAGAGCACGCGCCGACCTTCGGCGAGCTCGGCGACGATGTGGGCCGCGAGGAGCGCCCGGCCGTGCGCCTCGTGGTGGCGGCACGCCGCCGCGAGCTCGCGCGCGGGGATCGGCGGCACGAACCCGTACGCGTAGATCTGCCCGTGCGGATGCTGGAGCGTGACGCCGACCTCGACGCCGCGGTTCTCGAACGGCATCACGTACGCGACCTCTGCGCGCGTCCCGAGCACCGCCGTCCGGTCGGCCCAGTACAGATAGCGCGGGTCTTCCACCTTCTGATGCTTGCCGACTCCGTTGAAGCCCATCGCCTTCGCGAGCTCGACGTCGCGACGGAGGGCCCCGTCGTTCGGCGCCGTCATCCCGCTCTCCGGCCAGTAGCCCTGATCACGGTATCATCCCTTCCCACTCGCCTTCCGAGGGCGTCCGCCAGCGGCCGTAGGAATCGCGGGCGAGCTCCCACGGGCCGTTGAGGCTGCTCCAGGCCTTCCGGACCAGTTGCGGGCGCGGATAGCCGTGCCCGGTGCTCACACTCTTTGCTCCTCCATCGCGCTCCGCGCGGAGCGGACCATTGGAAGCCGGGCGCGATCGCGCTCGCGCAGCGCCTGCACCGTTTCCGCGGCCGTCCGTCCCGCCAGGAACGCATGGTCGGAGTTGTAATAGGCCCACTCGCTGTAGCGACCCGCGAGGACGACGTCATGCTCGGCCAGCCATTCGCGGATCGTCGCGACGTTCGCGGCGCGCGCGTGGTCGTAGACCACGTACGCGTACGGCAGATCGCACTGGTTCGCGACCCAGACCGGATCGTCCTCGCGGATGATGCCGACGCGGCGGCAGTCTTCGATGCAGCGCCGGATGAGCGCGTCGCCGTCGCACGGCAGCGGCTTCTGCGGCGAGTAACTGATCTCGCAGGTGAGCCCGAACCCGCCGGGCGGGTTGCAGTGTGGGCTCGCGTTGCCCTGCACGAAGATGCGGTGGAAGACGCTGTCCTCGGGATAGTAGATCCAGTGCTTGTCCGTGACGTCGGTACGGCCGATCCCGAGGTTCACGCAGCGGACCGATACGTGCCGGAGCCCCGCTGCGGCGTCCGCCACCTCCGTCGGCGCCTCCTCGCCGAGCGCGCGCACGAGCACGGGGAGCGGCATCGTGCTCACGAGATAGCGATACGGCCGGCTCGTGCCGTCGGCGAGCCACACCCGCCGCTCGTCGAGCGAGATGCGGCTCACGCGCGTGCTCAGCTCGAGCCCGCCACGAAGGTGGGGCAGGAAGCCGTCCATCAGCGCCTGGAATCCGCCCTTCAAGACGTACCCGAACCGCGCGTTCGGCCCCATTGGCTTCGGCGTCTGGTGCACCGCACCTGCGATCATGTCGGAGAGGTCGGGGAGCGGCACGCGCCCGCCGAGCCACGACGTCTCCATCTCGGCGAGCGGCACCGTCCAGAGCTTCTCGTTGTACGGCACGGCGAAATGCTTCGCGATGCCGGCACCCCACACGTTGTAGATGAACTCCTCGAAGTTCCGGGGCTCCGGCCTCGGCCCGTCCGCCGTGCGGATCGGAATGCCGAGCGGCGCCGTCGCCTCCAGCACGCCGTCGGCGCAGCAGTCGTCGACGACCGCCGCGTCGCAGGCGCAGCGTTGCGCGGTGCCGTTCGCGTTGGGATCCTTTCCGTTCGCGTTGGCGTGACGGCCGGTGCCGCTCGCCCCCACACGCGCCGGCTCGCGCTGCGCCGCGATCGACCCGAAACGCGCCTCGATCGCACCGACGACGCACTCGGTGATCACCTCGGGTGGCAGGCCGTACAGCGAGCCCTGGAACGGATACCGCGTGTACGTGTCCTTGCTGTAGATCCACGCCTCCCGCGTCTGCCAATGCACGTTGTCGCCGACCAACATCTCGTAGAGCTGGTGCACGTAGGGATCGTTCGAGAACATGATGTGGCCGGCGAAGTCGAACGTGAATCCGCCCTCCTCGATCGAGCGGCACCAGCCGCCGACGCGGTCGTGCTGTTCGAGCAGCAGGGCGTTCCGGCCGAGATGGTAGGCAGCACTCAGGCCGGTTGGTCCAGCTCCGATGACGATCGTGTCGTGTGCTGCCATGGAGAGGCTCCTTTGCGATGCGTCGCATCGTCGATCAGGGTCGTCATATCCGCGACCGTGCGTTGCCAGGAAGTTCCCGCGACGATCGCCCGCGGAGGTAGAAGAGGTTCGGCCCGCCGACGTAGCCGAGCGCGACGACGCGCGGGCCGACGTCGGCGAGGACGCGCGCCTCGACGAGGCCGTTGAAGATCCGGTGCGTGTCCGTCCACCCGGCGAAGGGCTCGCGTGCGATCATGACGTGGGCCATCCGGCGAACTATACGGAGGCGACGGGCGACGGGCGACGCGCAGCGCAGGCGACTACGAACGGCGTCACCCGGTGACGCACACGCGCGCGATGGCTTCATGCAGCTGGCGGACGCCGACGGGCTTTTGCATCCACGCCGCAATGCCGGCGCGCTTGGCGCGCGGCGGGTCCGGCGGCTCCGCCGAGACGAAGACGACCGGGATCGAGGCGAGATCCGCCGCGCTGTCGTGCATCGCCTCCCACACCTGCCACCCGTCGAGCCCGGGCATGCGGATGTCGAGCAGCACCGCGCACGGCCGGAGGCCGCGCTCGAGGAGCGTCAGGGCCTCGCGGCCCGAGCTCACGGCATGCGCGATCACGTCGGCGAGCGTGAGCGTCACCGCGAACGCATCGAGGATGTCCGCATCGTCGTCGATGATGAGGACCGTATGACGATGCGAACGCACGCCCCATTCTCGAAATGCAGCGGTCGTACGCAACCTCCTGACGCGCTCATGCCGTCACGCCTTTGCGGGAGCGACCTCGGTCGGCGCGTACGCCACACTGCGCGGCACGAGATGGGTGGCATCGCGGCAGTGTTGAAAGAGACGGACGCGGAATGGAGCGAGATCGCGTGCCGCGGCGTCAGGCGCGGCTCAGACGTACGCGCACTGCCGGGTGAGCGCGCGCTCGACGTCGCTCGGGTTCGCCGGCTTCATGAAGTGAGCGCGCACGGCGGCGCGGCGGAGGCGCGTCTGGTCGAGCCGAGCTCCCGAGACGACGACGACCCCGATCCCGCCCAGGACCGGGTCCGCACGGAGACGCTCGATCAGTGTCCAGCCGTCCATCTCCGGCAAGCCGACGTCGACGATGGCGCCGCAGGGGCACGGCCCACTCTGGAGCTTCCGCAAGGCATCCCGCCCGTCGGCGGCCTCGTCGCACTCGAAGCCGTCGATCGACTCCAGGTAGTAGCGCAGCGCAGCCCGGTTGTCGGCATCGTCGTCGACGATCAACACGCGATGCACGTGCGGTCTCGTCATCGCCACCGCGGTAGTCACGTCCTCCGTCCGTGTCAACGGACACCCGGACCGGAGCTATCCCTAGGCGCTCGGACCCCCCACCCCGGAGCCGCGAGCATCCTATGGCGGCGGTTCGAAAAGCCCCCCGATTCCCTGCAAGTACGCAGGGTCCTGCTCGCGTGCTGGGGGAAAGGATCACGGCGAAATCACGAGCGAGCCGCAAGCAAGAGCGAGGCGGAAGCGCAAGCAAAGGTGGAAGCGCGAGCGAAGGTGGAAGCGCGAGCGAAGGTGGAGGCGCGAGCGAAGCGAAGCAAGATTGAATGAAGCTCGCGAAGCGAGCCACCACGCGCGACCACCAAGGAGGCAGCGCGCTCAAAACCGGTCAGCTGCTAGGCGCGACCGAGCGAACGCGGAGGCGTAGCGGAGCTACGCCGCACAAGTGAGCGAGGGAGCAACGACGCAGATGGCCGGTTTTCAGCGCGCTGCCGTGGGGGAGCGCTCGCGCATGACGAGCTGGACCAGCTCCGCCGTAGACCGCGACCCCGTCTTACTCATCGCCTTCGCGCGATACACCTCGACCGTCCGCGGACTGATCCCGAGCTCGGCCGCGATCACCTTGTTCGCCAACCCCGCCGCCACCCGCATCGCGACCTGATGCTCACGCTGCGTGAGGCTTGCGATCCGCGCGGTGAGCGCGGCGGCCTCTTGCGCCGACGTGCGCCGCCGGCCGTCCTCGTCGAAGGCCGCTTGCACGCGCGCGAGCAGCACGTCGTCGGCGAACGGCTTCTCGAGGAAGTCGAACGCGCCGTGCTTCAGCGCCGTGACGGCGTCCGGCACCTTGCCGTGTCCGGTGAGGAAAATGACCGGCAGCGTCCAGCGGCGCTCCGCGAACGTCGCGTGCAAGTCGAGGCCCGACAGGCCCGGCATGCAGATGTCGAGCACTGCGCACTCGCGGCCCGGAGCGCGGACGTAGCGCTCGAGGAACTCCTCGGCGCTGGCGTACGACACGACGGCACACTCGGCGGCCTCGAAGAACCACTTGAGGCCGCGCACCACGGCGGCGTCGTCGTCGACGACGTGAACGGTACCACTGATCATGATGGAGGCTCCCAGCGCTGGCCGGCGGCGCGCACGATGGCGCCCGCGCGGCGAGCTTGATCGGCGAGAGCCTCGAGCGCTGCTTCGAGGTCCGCGTTGGTTAGATTTCCCTGCTTGAGACGGAGGATCGTGCCGCGGACGAACGTCGTGATCGCCGCCAGCGGTTGATTGAGCTCGTGGACGAGCTGCGCGAGCTCCTGCGCGAGCTCATCGCGGGGGGGGGTGGAGGACGGGTGCGGCGTCATCGAGCGCGCGTCGGGAAGCAAGGTCCACACGAGCTTCGGCTCGACGCCGCCGTTGGTGCCGTTCGACGTCCGGACCGTGGCGACGACCGGAATCGGGCACCCGTCGGGTCCGGACAGCCGGAGGTGCCAGTCCGTAACGTCGCCCTCGCGCAGCACCGACGCGATGCGCGAGCGAAAGAGCCGGCGGTCTTCCATGTCGACCAGCGCGGCGAGCGGCTTTTGCACGAGCGCCGCGATGCTGCGGCCGAGGAGCCGGGCCGACGCACTGTCGGCTTCGAGGACGCGGCTCGAGCCCGTCGTCGTGAGGCGTGCCACGTCACCGTCGATTCCATGCGCGGCGCGTTCGGGAGACGCCGGCATTTCCGTCGCGTGAGGCATCGGCCGGAGCATGGCTGCGGGCACTGGTCGAAAGCAAGTGGCGGCATCGTCGCGCTCCGGTGGCGTTGGCGGCGCATCGGCGTTCTCGCGCTGCCGGCCCCGTCGCCCGTGCGAGCTCGGGCGCGCGCGCGTTGCGCTCGCCTTCGAGCTGCAAAGCCTCCGTACGCCCCGTTTGGCGGGGCCTCGGGGTGCCGCTCTGGCCTGGCGGAACACCCGCCGACCATGCGCAAGATCGACGCACGGGCAATTCCGCATCTGTACCGACTGCCGGAACGACTACGTGACAACACGTAGTCGACACTCGACGACGCGCACTTGCAGCCTGACAGACCGTCGCGGGATCGGAGGCTCGGTATCTACCGCAACACTCGGCGTCCAACACTCATCCTCCCGCGGCACGGGAATCTGCAGGTCGCCGTACGCCGGGGACGGCGGCTCTATCCTGGTCATGTCTACGGTCGTGGCTACGTTGCCGACGCCGCCCGGTTACCACCTGCTCTTCGCGCCCGACCGTACGGGGGGCTCGACACGAGACGCGCGGGCTCGGGCGCGTGCAAGGCGCCGACGGCCTCGCGATCGCGCATCGACGACGCGTCGAAGCCCCTTCTTCCCGCTGAGCACCATCAATAGCGTCGAAGTGGATCACGTCGACACGACAAACCCATCGCTGCCGCACCGTTCCCCCCGCCGAGAGCACCCGATGAGCCGTCGATCGTTGACGCCGCGGCGGCCCCTGAGTAGAGCCACGCAGCTGTGAAGCGCCGCGACTCACCGAAGAGATCGGCGACGGCACCAGCGAAGAACCCGCCCGCGCCGTCGCGGCGGCGTCGCCATCCGGCCTCGCACTCCGGCGGCGAGCGCTCCGCACAGGCGGCGGTCGGTGACGACGCGAGTGCCGCCGCCGCGACGAGCGTGCCGGTCGTGATCGTCGGCGTCGGCGCGTCCGCCGGCGGGCTCGAGGCCTTCTCCGAGCTCCTGAGCGGACTACCCGACACGCCGGGGCTCGCGCTCCTGCTGGTGCAACACCTCGCGCCGCAGCACGAGAGCGCGCTGCCGGCGCTGCTCGCAGCCAGGACCGAGCTTCCGGTCGTTCAGGCCGTCGAAGGAATGCGCATCGAGCCGAACCACGCCTACATCATTCCACCGAACGTGGTGATGGGCGTCGCCGACGGCGCGCTGCATCTGCTGCCGCGCCCGACCGACAGCTCGAAGTACGTCCCGATCGATTTCCTCTTTCGCGCGCTCGCGGACGCGGCCGGCGAGCGCGCGATCGGTGTCGTCTTGTCCGGCACCGGCTCGGACGGCGCGGCCGGCATCCGCGAGATCAAGGCGGTCGGCGGCATCACGATCGCGCAGGATCCGACGACCGCCAAGTACGACGGCATGCCCCGGGCAGCCATCGCGACGGGCATGGTCGACCTCGTGCTCCCGCCGAAGCGCATCGCGGCCGAGCTCGTCGAGATCGCGCGCCACCCGTATCTCCGCCGGAGCGACGGCGCGGTCGGCGCTCGGCACGCAAGCGACGACGAACCGCCTGCGCTCGCCGAGGACCATCTCCAGCGGGTCTTCACCTTGCTGCGCGAGGCGACCGGCGTCGACTTCCGGCACTACAAGCTGCCGACGATCGAGCGGCGCCTGCAGCGCCGCATGGCCTTGCACAAGCTCGTCGGCATCGAGCTGTACGTCCGGTTCCTCGAGGAGCACCCCGCCGAGGTGCATGCGCTCCACAAGGATCTGCTCATCCACGTGACCCGGTTCTTCCGCGAGCCCGAGTCGTTCCGCGCCCTCCGCGACGCCATCTGTCCCGCCATCATCGAGCGGCAGACCGGCGACAATCCGATCCGCGTGTGGATCGCGGGCTGCTCGACCGGCGAGGAAGCGTACTCCGTCGCGATCACCCTGCTCGAGTGTCTCGGCGATCGCGCCAACGCGATCCCGATCCAGATCTTCGCAACCGACGTCAGCGAGACCGCGATCGAGCACGCCCGGATCGGCACCTATCCCGAGAGCATCGCCGTCGATCTCTCGGCGGAGCGCTTGCGGCGCTTCTTCGTCAAGGTGGACGGCGGCTATCGCGTCACCAAGGCCGTCCGCGACCTCTGCATCTTCGCGCGCCAGGATCTCGCCCGCGACCCGCCGTTCTCGAAGCTCGACCTCGTGGTCTGCCGAAACGTGCTCATCTACATGACCACGCTCCTCCAGAACCGGTTGCTGACCATCTTCCACTACGCGCTGAAGCCCAACGGCTACCTCATGCTGGGCCACGCGGAGACCGTCGGAACCGTGTCCGAGCTGTTCGTCGTCGAGCACAAACGGCACCGCATCTACACGAAGAAGCACACCGACCACGCCCTGCCGCTCCTCAGCTTCCACGCCGACCGCGTCTCGGGCGTGCGCGCGCCGAAACGGCGCGGGGAGAGCGGCAGCACGGGGCCGTCCGTGCAGCACGAGGCCGACCGCATCGTGCTCGAGCGTTTCGCGCCCCCCGGGGTGATCGTGGACCACGACCTGCAGATCGTCCAGTTCCGCGGCCAGACCGGCCTCTTCCTCGAGCCGGCGCCGGGCGACCCCAGCATGAGCCTGCTCAAGATGGCGCGCGAAGGTCTGCTGCACGGCGTGCGCGCCGCGTTCCACTCCGCGCGCAAGGGCGGTGCCGTCCGCAAGGACGGGCTCAAGGTGAAGCAGAACGATCACTGGCGCGAGGTCGGGGTCGAGGTGGTGCCGCTCGCGACGGGTGGCCGCGTCCATTTCCTGGTCCTGTTCCACGCCCCTCCCGAACCCGCCGCCGCACCGGTGCCGGCGGCCCCCGCCGCGAAGAGCGCGAAAGGATCGGTCCGCGAAGACGAGCGCATTCGCCGCCTCGAGGCCGAGCTCGCGGCGAGCCGGGAGTACCTGCAGTCGATCATCCAGGAGGTCGAGGCGACGAACGAGGAGCTGCAGACCGCGAACGAGGAGATCCTGTCGAGCAACGAGGAGCTCCAGTCGACGAACGAGGAGCTCGACACCGCCAAGGAAGAGCTGCAATCGACCAACGAGGAGCTCAACACCTTGAACGAGGAGCTCCACGGCCGGAATGCGGAGCTCGGCCGCGCCAACAGCGACCTCGTCAATTTTCTCGACAGCATCCAGATCGCGATCGTGATCGTGGCGAGCGATCTCCGCATTCGCCGGTTCACTCCGATGGCCGAGAAATTCCTGAACTTGATCGCCAGCGACGTCGGCCGGCCGATCGGCCACATCAGGCCGAACATCGATTGTCCGAACCTGGAGGAGCTGATCATGCGGGCGATCGACACCGCCGCCCCGCAGGAGCGCGAGGTCCGGGACCACAACGGCAACTGGTTCGCGCTCCGCATCCGTCCTTACCGGGTCGAGAACCGGATCGAGGGCGCCGTGCTGGCACTCTTCGACATCCAAAAGGCCAAGACACAGGCCAGCGACCTCCACGACGCGCAGCATCTCGCCGACAAGACGTTCAACGCCGTGCCGACGCCGCTCGTGCTCCTGGACTCCGGGTTTCGCATCGTGCAGGGGAACGACGCCTTCCGCACGACGTTCGGCTACCGCCTCGAAGAGCTCGCCGACGTGAGCCTCTTCGAGCTGGAGAAAGGCGCCTGGGACATCCCGGACCTGCGCCGGCTGCTGACGGCCGCCAACACGGACGGCGCGCAGAACCACAACGCGACCGTCGCGCATCGTTTCCCGCGCGTCGGGGCCCGCCGCTTGCGGATGACCGCGCGCCGCGTGGAGGGCGTCGACGGAGACCGAGCGCCCGGCGCGCTCCTGCTCACGCTCATCGTCGACCCGGCCGAGGTGTAGGAGCCGCGTCATGGCAACGCGCATGACCCGCAAGGACACCGAGTCGGCGGTCGGGCGCGCGGAAGGGGACGGCCCTCGATCGCGGAGCGCCGAACCGTACGATCGTCGCGAGGGCTGCAACTGGAGGCCGTAGAGCCGGCCGACCTCGACCCGTCGATAGCGGCCGACGACGACGAGCTCGGTGAGCGCCTCCACCTCGGGCCGCGTCCCTGCCTGACGCTCGACGCCCAATCGCGGCGGACGTCGACGTCGACGTGCTCGTCAGCGACCTCGGGCTTCCCGACGG
>JANNPN010000018.1:0-7484 GCA_031400185.1 Polyangiaceae bacterium | reverse complement strand
CCGAGCGCCACCGGCAGGATCAGCTCGAGCCACACGGCGAAATGGTTCGGGTTGACGAACGGTCCCGAGGCGCGGCTGCGGCTCGCCGCGACGCCGGAGACCCCGAGCACCGAGCCGTTGCCGGCGATCTGCGCGACGAGCGCGACCATCCCGAGCACCGCGCCGGCGATCACCAGCGTCACCACGAGACGCGCGAGCACCGGCGCTTCGCCGGTCTCGCCCGGCACGTCGCTCCGCCACGGATAGGCGACGATCACCGCGAAGATGCCGAAACCGAGCGCGAAGCGGCCGAGCTCGAGCCACACGCCGAAGGGGTCGATGGCGAGCGTCCGCCACGTGCTCCAGCCGCCCTCGCTCGGCCAGCCGGGAAGCGTCGCGGCGTAGAGCTCGACGGTCGCGGGCGAGAGGAGACGGAGCAGCGCGGGCGGCAGCGGCAGCGTCGTCGCGAGCGCCACCGCGACGAAGGCGGCGAGCGCGGCGAGCCCGGGCGTCGCGGGCCCGCCGGCCGCCGCCGTGCGCGCCCGCAAGGTCGCGACCAGCAGCGCCAGCACGAGCGGCAACGCGAGCGTGACCGTCCAGGCCGACCGCCCCCCGAGGAGGACGGGGACGGCGACCAGGACGAGCTGCAGCCCGAGAAGAACCCGACGATCGACGGTGCTCATGCGTGTGCCTCCACCGCCGCCGGCTGCCGGTAGTAGCCGTAGTAGCGATTGTAGAAGTAGAGGTCGCCCCATCCGAGGTCGACGTTGTTGATGACCGCGCCGAGGAGGTGCGCGTTCGCCTGCAGCAGTTGGTCGCGGGCGCGCCGGATGAGCTCGCGCGGCGTGTCGTGGCCCTTCACGACCTGCACGACGCCGTCGACGTCGCGCGCGAGCACGACCGCGTCGGTCACCGGCAGCACGGGCGGCGAGTCGAGGATGACAAAGTCGTACTGATCGCGTAGCTCCTCGAGCGTCGACCGCATGCGCGCCGACCCGACGAGCTCGGCGGGATTCGGCGGCGTCGGCCCGGCCGGGATGAACGAGATGCGCGGCGCCTCGAGCTCGAGCGTGACGCTCGCGAGGTCCGCCTGGCCCGCGAGAAAGCTCGAGAGCCCGCGGTCGTTGGCGACGCCGAGGCCGCGGTGGCAGCTCGGCTTCCGAAGGTCGACGTCGATGAGCAGCACGCGGGAGCCCGCCTCGGCGAGCGTCGCGGCGAGGTTCAGCGAGCTCACGGTCTTGCCCTCGCCGGCGCCGGCGCTCGTGACGAGCAGCATCTTCGGCGGCGCGCCCGGGGTCGAGAAGAGCACGGCCGTCCGGAGCGCGCGGAAGGCCTCGGCGACCGGCGACCACGGCTCGTGCACGACGACGAGCTCGCGCGCGACCCCGGCGCGCGCCGCGATCGCGGGAAGGCCCGACGCGTCCCCGTCGTGACCCAGGGCGCGCGAGACCGGCGCGCGCCGCGCCAGCGTGAAATTCGGGATCGTCGCGAGCGCCGGGAGGCGGAGCACGCTCTCCATCTCCTCGCTGCTCTTCACGCTGTCGTCGAAGTACTCGCCGACCGTCATCGCGCCGATCGCCAGCACGAGCCCGGCACCGAGGCCGAGCGCCAGGTTCAGCGGCATGCGCGGCGTCGCCGGCTCCTGGGGCAGCTCCGGACGTTCGATCACGCGGATGTTGGAGGCCGCGAGGCCCGAGTTCACGGCCGTCTCCACCTGCTGCTTCAAGAGCGACGCGTGCAGGGACGACGCGGTGTCGACGTCGCTCTTCAGGAGGTCGTAGCGGACGCCGAGGTCGCGGAGCGCGATCGCCGACTCCTCGAGGTGCGCGACCTTCTCGCGCAGACCCTCCTCGCGGGCGAGCGCGGCGTCGTACCGGGCGCGCACGCCGTCGACCTCGTGCAGGACCTCCGCCTTCAGCTGCCGGCCGATCTCGACCTCCTGCCGGCCGAGCTCCTTCATGGCCTCGTGGTTCGGGCCGAGGCGCCCGTCGAGCGCCGCGCGCTCGGCGCGGAGGTCGAGCAGCGCCAGGTGCAGCTTCTGCACGCCGGGCTTGTCGAGGAAATAGTCGAGCGGCTCGACCGTCGGCTTCGCCAGGAACTGGTAGCGGCTCTGCAGCGTGACGCGCTCACCCTCGGAGCGCGTGAGCAGGCTCGCGAGCTCGCCGATCTTCTGGCCGACGACCTTCTGCTCCTGATTGACGGCGACGTTCGGGTGCTGGGTCGAAAAGTCGCGCAGCGCCTTCTGGGCGCGGTCGACCTTGCCGCGCGACGCGCGCAGCTGGCCGTCGAGGAACTGTCGCGCGGTCGCGTCGGTGCCGAGCCGGGCCTCCTCGTTGGCCTCGATGTAGGCCTGCGTGTGCGCGGCCGCGAGGATCGCCGAGAGCGCCGCGTCCGGGGTCGTGAAGCGCACCTCGATCAGATCGGTGCCGCGGACGTCGCGCACGTCGAGCCAGCGCATGTAGCGGTCGAGGAGCTCGGACTCGACCTCACCGCCCGCGGTGGCGTCGGGCTCGGCCGGCGCGCTCGTCATCCCGCGCGGGCGGAGCGCACCGATCAGCTGGCCGCCGACCGCGAGCAAGCCGCTCCGTTCGGAGCCGGGGTGGAGGAAGGCGTCGTTCTCCGCGAGATGGCGCGTACGGATCACGCGCTCGGCGAGGTCGCGGCTCTTCAAGGCGGCAACCTGCGTCGCAAGGAAGCTCGAGCTGCCGTTCACGTTGCGCTCGCTCTGCTCGAGGTCGAGCACGTTGCCGTCGAGGCGGAGCTGGATCGGCGACTCGCGCGAGAGCTGGAGCCGCGTCGCGGCCGTGTACATGCGCGTCGTCAGCAGCGTGACGAGCACGGTTGCCGCGAGCGTCACGCCGAGCGAAGCCGCGGCGAGCCAGCGGTACTTGTAGAAGATGCGGATGTAGTCGCGGAGGCGCCGCGAGGGCGCCTCGTCGAGTCCGGACTCGTACCCGCCCGCCGGCCCGAGCGGCAGGGCCGTCGCGGGCAACGCATCACGGTTGGACGGCAGGAGCGCCGGCGCCCCTAGCGGCGCGCGTTCACTTGACTCGTGGCTGGCCATGGAATCCTCCGTCAGAAGAGCAACACGCTGCCGCCGACGTGAACCATCTCGCGGGCGACCGACCACATGCTCCACGGCACGAGGCGCGCCGGGTCCGCCGGGACGTGCACGACGTCGCCGTCGGTGATGGGAATGTCGTCGGCCGTCCCCGCGGCGACCGCCGCGAGATCGACGTCGAATGACTGCGTCGCGCCGCCGGCGTCGACGCGCCGGACGGTCGTGCGCGAACGATCGGCGGGGAAGAGTTGGCCGCCGGCCGCCGCGATCACGCCGCCGACCGTCAGGCCGCGAGTGACCGGGTAGGCGCCCGGCTTGTCGACCCAGCCGTCGACGGTGACGCTGCCCGCCGGATCCATGCTGATCGTGTCGCCGGGGCGGACTTCCGGATTGAAACGCAGATCGGTGCAACGGATGCCTTCGCAGTCCGCGCCGGGCGCCGATCCTCGTGCCTCGGGGTGCAGGAGCACCTCGAGGTCGACGCGGATCGGCGCCCCGCCACGCGGGCCGTTCGCCGCCACGAACTCCACCACCCTGCCGGCGTCCTTCGCCGGCCCCCCCGCCGCCCACACCATGTCGGCCAACGTCGCGTGCGGGCGAGTCACTGGATACAAGCCCGGGCGCTCGACGCTGCCGATCACCGCCACCACCCCGCTCCGATACTCCGCCACCTGCACGCTCGGTTGCGGCGCGCGCAGGATGCCGGATGCCACCAGCCGACGGGCCAGCTCGGCTTCGAGCTGCGTCGGTGTCAGCCCCGCCGCGTGGACGGAGCCGAGCGTTTGTACGTTGATGTCGCCTGATGCGCTGACGCGGAGGCCCTGCTGGAAGGCAGGCGCCGCCGCGACGGCCTGCCCGCCACTCTGCCCCTGTCCGAAGCGCGACCCGACCAGCGACTGCGGGTCGGTGAGGTCGGGGATGCGCACGTCCAGGAGATCGTCGGGACCGATGCGATACCCGTCGGTCGGCTTCTCCGCCGCCCGTTCGGCCGTGAGCTTCGCGAGCGCGTCGCGATCACGGTCGTTCATGACGGTACCGACCGCGCCGTGGGTTGGACCCACGGCGCGGTGCGGACCGCACCCGCCGACAACGAGGAGAAGCCCGAGCGCAGCCGCGCCCACGCGTGCCACTGTCTGTTCCTGCATGTCAGGCGAGCCGAGCGATCAGTTCGGCGAGTTCGGCGGACAGGGCTGGAACGGCCGGCAGTGGATCTGGCCCGACGGCCGCTGACAGCAGACGCGCTTGCGCACGTGGACCGGACGCTTCGGGGTCACGGGACAGCCCTTCTCCTCGATGCGTGCGACCTCTTGCTTGCCTGGACACGTGAGCTTCGGCGGCGGCTGTGCCGACGCCGGCGTCGCGTACCCGAGCGCCAAGAACACCGCGGCCACAGCCGCGAGACGAGACACCCCCACCACGATTGAACGATGTTGCATGCGATTCCCCCCTAAGTGATCTCCGCGCGACGCCACCCAGCGTCGGCGCGGAATGATTCGTTGACGATTCGACTTCGGCTCTGGACGATCAGGAAGCGCGACGGTCGACGTTGCGTCGATGTCGCGTTCGGGCGACACACGCAGCAAGCGCCATACCCGCGATGGCGCATTGCGTGATCGCTGCGCGTCCGGGGACGGACGCGTAGTCGCGACGGGAGGTTGCTCAACCGCTCATGCGAGCGCTACAGCCGACGCGCGCGCGAGCGCGCAGTCGCGGTGATGACGCGCGTTCAAACGTGAACGGCGGTGCTCACATGCGTCAGTGAGTGTGCGGTGCAGGAGCGCACGCGCGACGGCTGAACGCGGAGATGTCCCAACGGAAAATTCCGGACAAAGGAGACGCCATGGAATTTGGACTGCAGGTCGGAGGAATGTCGGCAGCGTCGGTGCGTGAGCTCGCCGCGCTCGCGGACGACGGCGGGTTTCGCTATCTCACGGTGCCCGATCACTTCGTGCTGGAGGAGCCGGGATCGGGGCTCGATCTGACTAAGCCCTCGCTCGAGGCGATCGCGGTGCTGGGCGCGCTCGCCGCGGCGACGACGCGCGCGCGGATCGGCGGCATGGTGCTCTGCAACATGTTCCGCCATCCCGCGCTCACCGCGCAGGCGGTGAGTACGCTCGATCACCTCAGCAACGGACGCGCCTTCCTCGGGATCGGCGCGGGCTGGACGCGCGCCGAGTTCGACATGATGGGCTTGCCGTATCCCGACGTGAAGGTGCGCCTGCGCATGCTCGACGAGGCCCTGCAGGCGATCCGTCTGCTCTGGACCGCCGACCGTGCGAGCTACAGCGGCGAGTACTATCGCCTGACGGACGCGGTCTGCACGCCGCAGCCGGTGCAGAAGCCCCATCCGCCGATCCTGCTCGGCGGCAACGGCAAGGGCCTGCTCCGGATCGCGGCCCGCCATGCCGACATCCTGAACCTCACCGCCGACGTCGGCCGTGCGGGCACCGTCGACTTCGGCGAGGTCGCTCGCTTCAACGAGGACGCGTTCGTCGGGAAGGGCGAGTTCGTCCGGGCCGAGGCGAAGGCGCTCGGACGCGACCCGGGCGCCATCGCGATGTCGAGCATCGTCTTCATGCTGATGATCGCCGACACCCGCGAGGCCGGCGCCGCGATGGCGGGCAGCATCGCGCCGATGTTCGGCACCGACGCCGCCGGCGCGCGGCGCCTACCGCTCGCGCTGATCGGGACGCCCGACGAGATCGTCGAGGAGCTCCGCCGTCGTGAGCGCGAGTGGAAGGTGACGCTGACCATCATCTCGGGCGCACGCCGCGACCTGAGCACGGTGCAGCGCTTCGTGCAGGAGATTCTCCCCCACGTGTAGCGGGGTCAGCCGTCGCGGCGGGTGGTGAGCAGCGCGCGATCCAGCGCTTGGATCAGCGCGACGAGCGTCGTCGCCCCGAGCGCGTCGCTCGTCGGAGCGAGGCGGCGGAGGAGGGGTGCGGCGGCGGTGAGGGCGACCGCGTCGGCTTCGTCTCGCGACGTGGCGCGCGCGCCGGCGAGGTCGGCGAGGACGAGGCTCGGCGCGCGGTCGATGCAGAAGCGCTCGGGCTCGGCGTCGGGAAGTGCCACGCCGGCGAGTGCGAGCGCCCGGAGGATGCGTGCCGCCTGGGCCGCGAGCGCGAGCGCCGTCGTGGGGTCCGGGGAACCGTCGGCCGCGAGGTGCCACGGCTGGCCTGCGGCGACGACCGCGACGTACGGGATGCCGCTCGCGACTCCGTGCTCGACGACCGGAGCCACCGCCGGGAGGGCGAGCCCCGTCTGCAGCTCGGCCTCGGCGGCGAGCGCCTCCGTGTCGAGGGCCGGCGCCGTCCGGATCCACACCGGGCGCTGTCCATCGAGCCAGAACGCGGCGGCGAGCCGGCCGCGCTCGGGCGGCGCCGACGTGAGCGCGACCCGTCCCATGTGCCGCGCCGACAGTGCCGTGAGCCAGCGCTCGGCCGCGTGATAGCCGGGGGCGGCACGCTTCACTTCCTCGAGCGTCGCGCGCGCGCGGTCGTCGACGTGACGTGCGAGGAGCTGCGCCGCGCGCCGCATCGCGAGCCGCGTGAACGTCTTGCCGGTGCGGGCGAGGCTCGTCAGCAATACGCCGGCCGCGCGATCGGCGAGCGCGGCGGGGATGCCGGGGTCGAGCGCGAGCTCGAGCACGCGGAGGCGGAGCGGCTCGGCGTACCCGCGCAGCACCGGGTCGGGGGCCGCCATCACCTGCTCGAGCCCGACCGCGAGCCCGGCGGCGTCGGCGCTGCCCGGCGCCTCGTCGCGGAGCCGACGGTGCACCGCGCGGAGCGGCGCGAAGATCGCCGCGACGTCCGCCGGCAGGCTCGCCGACGCGGCGTCGAACGCGCGGCGGAACGCGTCGCCGTCGAGCATGCTGAAGAGGACCTGGACCCGCTCGTGGCCCTGGAACGTCTCGGTCAGGACCTGCAGCAGACGGGCGAGCCGGGTCGCGGACAGGCTCTCGAAGTCGATCCGCCGGACGACCTCGGCGAACGCCTGCGCGGCTTCGGCCTGCGAGCGCTGCGGCGCCAGGGTCTCGAGGTAGGCGAGCAGCACGCCGACGTCGGCGGTCAGACGGATCGCGCCTGCGAGCATGCGCGAGCGCGCGACGACGTTCGACTTGAGCGGCTCGCGGCCGACCGCGCCCTCGATGACGGCGCGGTCGACCTTGTGCAGCAGGTGGAGACAGACGCCGCGGTCGCTCGGATCGCGCTGGCCGTTCACGAGCAGGTCCTCGGCGGCGTTCAGACGAAGCCGCAGACCGTCCTTGTGCTCGCGGAGGAAGGCGAGGTGCTCCTTCATCTCCTCCACTTCCTCGGGGCGGAGCGGCTCGCCGGTCGGTGTCGCTGCGGTCAGGTGGCTGACGGTCGGGACGACCGGCGCCGCGGGGGCCTGCTTCCGGGGGTCGCGGCGCTCGTCGCGGCCGCGCCGCCGTCCGCCGGGGCCG
>JANNPN010000005.1:0-23320 GCA_031400185.1 Polyangiaceae bacterium | reverse complement strand
CAGGGCGTGCGCGTCGTCAAGCATAACGAGCGGCAACAGCTGCTGCTTCTTATCTCCGGAAATGACGCCTAACCCCTCAATGACATCGAACGGGCGATATGCGTCGGTTGCAGATGGGTCGAGTTTGGAGACTGCTGGCGGTAGCAACGCAGCGACGACGGCATACAGGGCTTTCTCGACTTCCTGCGCACGCCGAAGAACGGCGGGCCCCTGCGTTCCCCCGATTGCTTCGAGCGCAGCGCTCGCGTCGGCTTTCGGAACAACGGAAATAGCATCTGGGTCCACGCCACCTCGTTGAAGGGCACGTATCCATGCGATTACGGCGCGTGCCTGAATGAGGGCGACAGTAAGATTTGTCTTCAAGTCATCGGGGTAGGGAAACTCCCAGATGCCCCGGTAGTCAGTCTCCATCGCTAAGCGACATGCGACGACGCGGGGGGTCCCGTCCTTGACCGCTCCGCAATCGCGGAGCGTTGCATGTATGGCCGCATGCGCCGTCAAATCACGATTGCGCAGCATCGTTCGAATCGTCGTGTACTCAAATAGCCTGGATATGGTCGTTTTGCCGCTTCCCGGCGAACCGCAAATTTGGACTAATCGGTCGTAAAGGCGGTCGGCACGTGACGCGAGATAGTGCTGTGCAGACTCTGGACTTACGATAGCCAAGAATGCTTCATCATCGCGAAGGTACTCGGTTGCGCGTTTGCGAAAGAGATTTTCCATGGGTCACCTTCCAAAGTGACGCTGGCGCCGCCGAAACAGAGGCCGCATCGCTCGCGCGGGTGGATTGGCGTCCACCTCTGCCCACAACAGCGCAATCGAGTTATTCGGTGTGTTGTGTTCTAGGACCAGGCAGAGGCCCGTGTTGGCGAACCCATAGTCAGCTTGCTCGCCGCCCACCTTGAGGCTGTCCGTCTCGATAGCAGGGTTGTAGTACTTTTCGATCAGCTTGCTGAAGTCGCCCGCACTGCTGGCGTCGTGATGAGCCTCCTCGGGAAGCACGAACCCATAGCTGAAATTGACGCTTGGCATCCATTGCGCGTGATCGGCTCGCGCCCGCTGCTCGACATGCAGGGCATTTTGAGAAGCACGGAATGAGGCCACGTGGTGATGGACGATCAGTTGATAATTCGGAGCAAGGGCGTCGACATGCCCCTTTTGCACCTGCCAAAATTTTACGAGCTTCCCATCCCACGAACCATCAGGCTCCTGCCTCAGCAAGGTCTTGCCGCTACCCATAAAATCGTCGATTAGGAACACGAACTCGAAGCGCGCCGCGTTATCCTGAGTGTCGTTGCGGAGCTTCTTGAGTAGAGATTCCCAGCGCGCCTCGTCAATTTCGAGCGTCGTTGCCACCTGCTCATTCGTAATAATTCCCTCATTCGCGCGCCGAAACGCATCAATCCGCGCGCCATCACTCAATCCTAGAAAAATCGTACGCCGCAATATGGACCGGTAGGCGTTGCTTGCTTCCGCCCGTGCCCAGATCAAGTGCTTTGGGACATCAAGCCGACGACAGATTTCTGCCGCAAGCGGCCGCTGGATAAACTGTGGATAAGTGAGTTCGACAAGGTGCTGAAGTTCGTCGGGCCCAATGTAGATGAGATGATTTTTCAGAAACTCGTAAGCCACGGCGCGCTCACCAGCATCGAATTGTTGCAGCCAATACGCAAGGCTTTCGAGGAATCGAGCGCCCGCGACATAGCCGCGATAGCCATCGTACTTCATGCGCGCGAGTAGGGAGAGATGTGAGAACTCCCGCTGCGCCTGATCGCCCTCCCAGCGCATCACCTTGTCGAGAATGTCAAGCGCAAGCTCCCGCTTCATCGGCGGTCCTTACCGAGTAGCTGGTCGACATCAATTCGCCAGCCTTTGGGATCGATCTTGCAGGCCCTAAGGTAGTGCGCGGTCGCAGCAGGCCCGCGGAGTCCAAGCGGCGCCAGGTTCCAGCAGGTCGACCACGATGGAGAGGTCTCGTCGACAGAGAGCGAGAGGCTCGTGTGGAGCAGGGCGTAGTCATTCCCCGGCCACCGACCTTGGTCGCCGACCGCGAGAATATCCCCCTTGGCCTCGCCGGCGATGTGGCGCAGGAGTAACGTCTTGTTCACACGTTGGGGAAGGATATCGATCGAGTGGGTGCTCCGGACAACTGACAGGCCGTTAGCGTGGCTCGCGTGCGCCGCGCAGATGGCGATTAGGTCTGAGCACCTCACGTCCGGACGTAGCGGCTTCACAGTTATCTGCGTTTTGCGAAGCTCGACCTCCGCTCGTGCTGCGAGGGATGCGTCGGCCTTCAGTTTCTCGAAGACCTCTCCCAGCTGAAGGTCGGGGTCTTGAGTCCAGTCCGGTGGATCTTCGGAAAGCTTAAGGATGAGCCCGCAGTTGTAGTAGCCGATAGTAATTGTAGGCCAGACGTCCTCCGGAAGCGCCTGCCTGAGCGCTTTTGCGACGGACTTTCCGCGTCCGGTTGCGATGCCGATCTGCAGTCCGCCGCGCACGAGCCTCTCTAGCTCGACAATCGACGCTTCGTGGGCACTGCCATAGCGCTCCGGGTGGGAACATATGGTCCCGTCATAGTCCAACACGATCGCAGAAAGGACCGCGCGCCGAAGTCTGTGCACAAAGGCTTGTAGTTGGACGGGCAGATTGCCGGATTCTGCGACCCCGAGTTTGCGATACACCGCGCGGTCGGGGCTCGTTCCGTTTGCTTTGGGGAGGAGGCGTGCATTGTAAAGCTTGCGCCCGAACTGAGGCACACGCGGGCGCCCGGGATCCATATCTTTCGCTGCTCCGACGGCGCCGGCGAGACGAAGCGAAAAGGTAAGGCTGTGGACAAGCGCCGCCAGCGATGGTGCGCCAGCTTGGCATCGCAAAATAGGGGAACCCTTAGGCAGCAATGCAAGCGTCCTTTCCGCGGCGACCTGCAGTTCGTCACGAAACAAAGCGAGCACTGCCGTTTCCTTGCGTCGAAGTGCCAACCATAGGTGACGCCCATGCGCGAAGTTCCGAAAGTCAGCGACCGAAACGGTTCCAAGGGCCGCTTCGGAGAAGCGCGACTCAATATCGATCGCTGCGTGCCGCAAGATGGGATCGTATAGAACGAGCATGTGCTCGCGTCCCTTAAGCGCCCCGAAGGAGCGCGGATCCTTCCAGTGAGTCGGCAGAGAAGACGGCATAGGGCCGAGCTGCGGGTACATCTCGGCGTAGGCGACTCCTAGAGCTGTGACGAACGCAAGGAGCGAATTGGTTGCCAGGTAGCCGTCCTTTCCCTGCGGACTGGGAATGTGGACAAACGTAGCGAACGTGACGTCTCTCACGCGCTTCGCGAGCGGTGAACTCTCAGCGCCGCACACCACGAATAAATGCCGAGGTTCTCTGGCTACGAGGTGCTCGAATGCGCCGAGAACGTCTGGATTGCGACCTCCGGCGGTGAACAAAATCGTCGACATCGCCCGCAGATCGAACGGCGTCGTAGCAAGTTCGAGTGGCGTAACGACTCGCCCAATCTGACCGGTCGTCAGTTGATGCAACGTCGTGAGTACTTCGCCGGCGGTCAAGGATCCGCCAGACGCAATCGCGAGAACAGGCCCAACGGCGATTGATCGCGCTATTTCTGTGCAGGCGCTAGCCTCTCGCCCAAGAACCTCTAGGTAGGTCTGGTCGAGGGCGGCCAATTCATTTTGGTAGGGTCTTCCCACGGAATCTTAGGCGGTGCGCGGCGTGCAGGGTCTGACATTCATCAGATCCTTCAAAGTGCCCGAACGTTTCGACTTGAGCGCATGAAGTAGCATCACGTCCGCGTTCGCCTTCTTAAGGCGGCGAATCAGCTGGTGATCACCCTTGTAGGCTTCCGTCGCGAACCGGCGCGAAGGTGTCGGAGCACACGTCTCGCCGGTCGCGGCGCACAATCGAAAGGTTTGCCACAATCGCTCTCACCTCTATCTTGTCCATCGCGACCGCCCTTCAAACCGAGAACTCGTTGGTCGCGGAAGATCCCCAAGATCCGCGAGACCGGGCTCCGGTCCACCGCCAGAGACAACCGCTGTCGCATGACGGTGTGCGGCTGGTGTCGGTACTCCGATTTTCCCACTCCTGCCATTGCTCTCGCGCAGCCCGGTCCTTTCATCGCGATGCGAGCGCGGTCTGCAGCCTATCGAGTCTTGAGATGTTCGGCCGAATGGAAGCAACCTACACATCAATCTCATCCACCTTCGGCGCCCGCTCCATGATGAACTCGAACCGCGGCGCCACTTCCTTGCCCATCAGCGTCTGAATCGCCGTCTCCGTCGCGGCCGCGTCGCCGATCGACACCCGCAGCATCGCGCGCCGGGCGGGATCCAGCGTGGTCTCCTTCAGCGTGGCGGGATTCATCTCGCCGAGGCCCTTGAAGCGGGTGACGTGCACCTTGGTGCTCTTGCCGTTCAACCCCGCGAGGATCTTGTCGCGCGCGGCATCGTCCCGCGCCCATTGGACCTGCTTGCCGATCTCGACGCGATAGAGGGGCGGCTGCGCGATGTAGACGAAGCCCTGCTTAATGAGGTCGAGGATGTGGCGATAGAAGAACGTCAGCAAGAGGGTGCAAATGTGATTCCCGTCGGAGTCGGCATCCATCAAGAGACAGATCTTGTGGTAGCGGAGCTTCTTGGCATCGAAGTCCTTGCCAGCGCCGCAGCCTAGGGCGCTGACGATGTCGGCGAGCTCCTTGTTGCCGAGCACCTTCACGGTCGACGCTTGCTCGGTGTTCAGGACCTTGCCGCGCAACGGCAAAATAGCCTGGAACTTGCGCTCGCGGCCTTGCTTCGCTGAGCCGCCGGCGGAGTCACCCTCGACGATGAAGAGCTCGCACTCGCTCGGGTCCGTGGACGAGCAATCGGCGAGCTTGCCGGGGAGGTTCAAGCGGTGGGAGATGGCGCTCTTCCGCGTGACTTGCTCGGCGGCGGCGCGCGAGGCGCTGCGGGCGCGGCTTGCCAGGATGACGCGGTTGGCGATGACGTCGCCGGCGGTGCGGTTGGCGTTCAGCGCGTTCTCGACGGCCGTGCGGATGATGCCGTCGATGACGGGCGTCACCTCGGTGTTGTTGAGGCGCTCCTTGGTCTGACCCTGGAACTGGGGCTGCGGGATCTTGATCGAGAGGACGGCGACGATGCCTTCGCGGGCGTCCTCGGCGGTGATGGTCACGCCGCGCGGCAAGAGATTGTGCACCGTCAGATAGTTGCGGACGGCCTTCACTATGCCGCTCTTCAGGCCGTTCTCGTGGGCGCCGCCGGAGCTCGTGGGAATGCTGTTGACGAAGGACAGCACCTTCTCGGACGGCTCGTCGGTCCAGGCGATGGCGCAGTCGAGGTGGAGGTCGTCCTGCTGCTTGGTGATGGCGAAGACCTCGCCGGCGAGGGGCGTCTTGCCGCTCTCGGTGATGATCTTGCCGAGGTAGGTCTTGAGGCCTTCCTCGAAGTGGAAGCTGACCTTGGTGTGGTCGGACTCGTCGGTGAAGTCGATGGTGAGGCCGGAGTGGAGATAGGCCTTGGCTTCGAGCGCTTCGGTGATGCGCTTGGCGTCGAACTGGACCTTCGGGAAGATCTTCGCGTCGGGGCGGAAGAAGATGGTGGTGCCGCTGCCGCGCGCGTTGCCGAGCTTCTTGAGCGGGCCGGTCGCGACGCCGCGCGCGAACTTCTGCTCCCACTCGGCGCCGTCGCGCTTGACGGTGGCGGTGAGGTTCTCCGAGAGCGCGGTCACAACCGACGCGCCGACGCCGTGGAGGCCGCCGGAATGGAAATAGTTCTTGGCCTCGAACTTCCCGCCGGCGTGCAACGTCGTGAGGATCAGCTCGAGCGCGGGCTTCTTGTATTGCGTATGCTTGTCGACCGGGATGCCGCGGCCGTTGTCGCTGACGGTGATCGACGCGCGGTCCTTGTGGAGCGTGACGGCGATGCGGTCGGCGTGGCCGTTCATCGCCTCGTCGACGGAGTTGTCGACGATCTCCCAGATCAGGTGGTGGAGGCCGACCTCGTCGACGCCGCCGATGTACATGCCGGGGCGGCGTCGAACGGGCTCGAGGCCTTCGAGGACGAGGATGTCTTTCGCGGTGTAGCTGGTTGCCATGACTATTCTTCCGCCTCGGTGCGCTTGATCGCCGACACGCCGCCGCGCTTCACGACCTTCTGGCCCTTCTGCGCGCGCTTGCCCAAAGGCACCTCGCCGACGCCGATCTTGCGGTCGGTGCCTTCGCCGGTGACGGCCATGAAGTCGTCCTTCTTGCCGAGCGCCAGGGCGCCGACGATGCGGTCGTCGTCCTTCGAGTCGGGCTTCATGAGAATGACGCCGCGTCCGGGACCGGCGAGCTCGGGAACCTCGTCGACCGCGAACCGCACCATCTTGCCGCGCGCCGTCGCGACGATCGCGACCGGGCCGCTGACGACGTCGACACTCACGATCTCGTCGCCCTCGCCGACGCGCGCGATCCTCCGCCCGGCGCGGGTCGTTTCCGTGAGGTCGGGCGTGGCGCGGAACCCGTAGCCGCCGGCGGTCGCGACCAGCACCGTCAGCACCTCTTCCGTGAGCTCGATGATCCCCGGAAGTGCCGGCTGGGCGTCGCCGGAGGCGACCGGCGTCTTGTCGGGCTCACGAATGAGCCGCGCGACAACCACCCGCTCCCCGTCGCCGAACTTCAAGAGCGACTGCACCGGCTCGCCGTAGCCAGTCGTGGCCGGCACGTCCCCGACCCGCATCACGTAGACGGTGCCCTTCGACGAGAACAGCACGAGCCGATCGCGCGTCGACCCCGGCAGCAACGCCGCCAAAGTGTCGCCTTCGCGGAGCCGCGTCGACGTCGGGTCCTTCACCTCGCGGACGCGCTTCATCCAGCCGTCGCGCGAGAGCAGGACCGTGGCGTCCTCGTGCACGACGTACGCCTCGGGGTTGTACTCGAGCTCCTCGCCCGCCCCGACGAAGGTCGTGCGACGCTTGTCGCCGAACTTCTCATCGATCCGGAGCAGGTCCGTCCGAATGAGCTTCCAGCGCTCCTTCGGCTTCGCGAGCAGCGCCTCGATCTCCTTCAGACGCTTCCGCTTCTCCGCCATCTCGGCGCGGATCTTCTCGATCTCGAGCCGCGCCAGTTGATAGAGGCGGATCTCGAGGACGGCGTCGGCCTGGACTTGGTCGAGCTTGAAGTGCGCCATCAACTTGGTGGCGGCGTCGGCCCGCGATTCCGACTTTCGAATGATCCGGATCGCGGCATCGAGGTCGTCGTAGATCCTGGCGAGCGCTTCGAGGATGTGGAGCCGCTCGAGGAGCTTCTTTCGCTCGTGCTCGAGCCGCCGCGTCACCACGATCATGCGGTGGTCGAGGAAGTGCTGGCAGAGGTCGCGGAGCGTGACGCGCGCCGGCTGGCCGACGGCGGGATTCTTCGTCGGCGTGAGGCAGGTCAGATTGACGTTGAAGTTCTGCTGCAGCGCGGTGTGCTTGTAGAGATACGCCATCGCCGCTTCGGGCGAGGCGTCGGGCTTCAGCTCCAGCACGACACGCACGTCGGTCGTCGACTCGTCGCGCACGTCGACGATCAGCGGCAGCTTCCGCGCGATGATCTCGTTCGCGATCTCCTCCACCATCGTCGACTTGTTGACGGTGTACGGGATCGAGGTGACGACGATCACCTTCTTGCCGCGCGCCTGGGTCTCGACCTTGTACTCGCCGCGGAGCCGGATCGCGCCCTGCCCGGTCTCGTAGATCTCGCGGATTTCTTTCTTGCTGCTCAGGATCTCGCCGCCGGTCGGAAAGTCGGGGCCTTTGATGTGCTTGACGAGATCTTTGACGGCGAGCTTCGGGTCGTCGATCAACGCGACCAGCGCCGCGATGATTTCCTTCAGATTGTGCGGCGGGATGTTGGTCGCCATGCCGACCGCGATCCCCGTCGAGCCGTTCATCAAGAGCTGCGGGATCGCGCTCGGCAGCACCATCGGCTCGTCGAGCGTCGAGTCGTAGTTGGCGCGGAAGGGAACCGTGTCGTGCCCGAGGTCCTCGAGCATCTCCTCGCAGAGCGCCGTCAGCTTGGCCTCGGTGTAGCGCATCGCCGCCGCGCTATCGCCGTCGAGCGAGCCGAAGTTACCCTCGCCCTGCACGAGCGGGTAGCGGAGCGAGAACTCCTGCGCCATCCGCACCATCGCTTCGTACGCCGCGACGTCGCCGTGCGGGTGATACTTACCGAGCACGTCACCGACGATCGCCGCGGATTTCCGCGGCCGGGAGCCTGCCGTCAGGTGCAGGTTCTGGTACATCGAGTAGAGGATGCGGCGCTGCACGGGCTTGAGCCCGTCGCGCACGTCGGGGAGTGCCCGCGAGGTGATGACGCTCAACGCATAGTTGAGGTACCGCTCCTCGGCGGCTTCCTTGAGATCGGCTTCGATTGCTGGAGCTACGGCTGGACCCATGCTGCCCCTCCACTACCCCGCCCGGCGGAACTGGGCGCGCATACTAGCAGCCTCGGCGGCGAAGGCGAGCAGAATTGAGCCGGCGCAGCGTATGTCGAAAACGGATGCGCTCAGTCGAGCGTGCAGACGTCCCAGTTGCTGCCGGGGTTGCCGGATCCGATCTGGTAGCTGGTGCCGCACGTCGAGCCCGTCTTCACGCGCGGGCGCTTGTTGCAGGTCGCGACGTCGGCGCAGACCGGGCCCGAGCCGCACTCGGGTGCGGTGCCGTTGCCGGTGACGGTGGAGCGCACGAGCGTGGCGCCGGACTTCTTGTCGCAGACGAGCCCGGACAGAACGCCTGTCCTCCCGTTGTCGGCAACGGTGCTGTCCTTCATCTTGATGGCACGCTGGGCCAGGAGACCGTAGGCTTCGTTGCCGCTGATCGTCGAGCCCTGCACCAGGATGCTCCCCACGTCGGCATTGTTCGCCGCTTCGACGCCCGTGTGGTTGCCCGTGATGGTGAGGTCTTTGAGCTTCGCCCTGACGCCGACGCGGATGGCGGTGCCGTGGCCGCTGAAGGTCGCCGGGCCGGAGATCGTCGCGGTGTCCCAGACCTGGGCGCCGAAGACCCCGCAGTCGGTGACGTCGACCTGCGTCATCTTGAGGCCGGCCTCCAACGCGTTCACTCCGGCGAACGTGCTCGCGGTCACCGTACCCGGTCCGACGATCTTGCAGGACTTGTCGCAGCTCACGCCGATGAATCCCCCCGTGATGGTGTGGCCGTTCATCGTGAGGGTACCGCCGTGCATCGTGAGGGCGTTGCCGTCGAAGCCGGTGCAATCGAGGTCGTCGGCCAGCGTCGCCGGGCCGGTCGTTTCCTGGCCGCACGTGTGGACGACCGTCACGGCGGCGGCCGGGATCGCGCCGGCGAAGACGACGAGGGACGCGGCGAGCGACGACACGAAGGGGATGAAGGGGGTACGGCGCATGGGGGGCTCCTCCTTGGGGTTGGAACGGCGACGGCGGGACCGTGCCATGGAACGGGTTCGCCGGTCGAGCAAAAAAGCTCGCCGCGGTGCACATGAATAAGCTGCCACACTACGAAAATTCTGTGGCGAGCCGCCGTGACGACGTAGTAGAGCGCACCCCCATGCGCTCCCCCCGTTCGTTGGCCGCCGTGCTTCTGGTGCTCCTCCTCCCTGCACTTGCCACCGCCGCCGTCTGCGGCGACTCTCTCGTCGAGCCGCCCGAGCAATGCGACGAGGGCGCCGCGAACGGCACCCCGGGCAGCGACTGCACCGCGGTCTGCGAGGAGGTGATCCCGGCGCTCCGCGTGCCCGGCGGCGGCAAGAAGACCAGCGACTGCCTCGTGGAGACCGTCTTCGACCTGGCCGCGCCGCGCGTCGATTCGAAAGGCCTCCCGACCATGCGGCAGCTCTGCGCCGACGGCGATCCGAGCTGCGACCGCGACCCGGCGGCGGGCGCGTGCGCCTTCGCGTTCTGGGTGTGCGTCGCGGGGGACGACACGCGCATCGGCTGCGCGGCGGATCACGTCGCCGCGCTCCAGCTCCGGCAGCCCAAAGCGAACGCCATGGGCGTCGCCGCGGCGGCCCGGGTCGAGCTGCTCGACAAGCTCGGCGCGTACCAGCCGACGGGACCCGGCGAGGTCTGCAGCGGGCGCATGCTGATCGGCGTGCCCGTCATGAAAACGGTCCACATCCAGCTACGCGCGACGAGCGGCGGTGGGCGCGTCGACACCGACACGCTCCGCCTCCGCTGCGAGTAGCGTTTCTCGTTCCACAGCTGCGCCGCCATGGCGCCGCGATGAGGGATGCTCGGCGCATGAACCATCGCGATACCACTCGAATCCACGCGCGCCTGCGCCGGCTGCCGACGCGGACGCCCCCCGCGATTCTCCTCGGCACCGGCTCTACCAACGATCTCAGCTTCCTCCGCAGTCTCGGGCGACGTGGCGTACCGGCGGTTCACCTGGTCGCCGATCGACTGCTCGGCTCGTACTCGGGGTACGGCGTGCGCGTTCGCATGCCGGCCGTGGAGGAGGAGCCGGCGACCTGGCTCGCGATGCTCGACCTCGTCGCCGCGGCCCTGCACACCCCCGCCGTCCTGTTCGCCCTGTCGGACCAGCACTGCGCGTTCGTCGCGCATCATGCGGAACGGTTGCGCCGGGGCGGCTTTCGCTTCGTCGTGCCGGACGTCGCCACCGTCGAGACGATCCTGGACAAGCGCCGACAGTACGGCGCCGCCGAAGACGCGGGGATAACGGTGCCCCTCACGTTCTACCCGGAGAGCGTCGACGAGCTGCGGAGCCTCGCCGCGACGCTCCGCTATCCGGTCATCCTGAAGCCGTACACCGCCCACGTCGGTCGGCCGCGGATCGGGAATCGCAAGGTGGTCGTGGTCGACGGGGCTGACGACTTGATCGCCGCGTTCGCGACCTGCACGGCGTCCGGCGCGCGCTTCATGGTGCAGACGATCGTCGCCGGCGAGGACGACGCGATCTTTTGGTACAGCGGCTTCTGGGACGAGCAGGGCCGCGAGCGCGCCTGGTTCACCGTCCAGAAGCTCCGGCAATTTCCGCGCGGCTTCGGCGACGGCTGCCTGCAGCGGACGGTCGAGATGCCGGCCGTCCTGGAGCAGAGCCGCCGTCTACTCGCGGCGTTCCGCTACCGCGGCCTGGTCATGGTCGAGTTCAAGCGGAACCCGATCGACGGCGAGTGCGCGCTCATCGAGATCAATCCGCGGACCGTCTCGGGAAACCAGCTCGGCATCACGGCCGGCGTCGACCTGCCGTGGATCACGTATCGCCACCTGATCGACGACGACGGCGCGCCCGCAGCGCCGCCGGCCTTTCGACCCGACGTCCAATACGTCAACGAGGAATGGGATCCGCTCGCCTTCTGGGAATCCCGGAGGGCCGGGACACTGACGCTCGGCGCGTGGCTGCGGTCGCTTCGCGGTACCCGCGCCCTGGCGGTCTTCGCGTGGGACGATCCGCGGCCGTTGCTGGTCGGCCTCTGGCGCTTCGTCCTGCGCTGCCTGCGGGGGCCCGGGGAGCGGCTACGGCCGCTCAGTCGTAGACGAAGCTGATCGGCGCCTCGACGTCCGGGTGCAGGCTCTTGTGCACCGGGCACGTGTGCGCCGCCCGCTCGAGCACCGCGCGATCCTCGGCAGACACCGCCGCCGACATGCGGATCGTCACGGGGAGCCGTCCGATCCGCCTGATCGGGTCGGTCGCCATGTGCTTCTCGACGTGGAAGGTCGCGCTCGAGAAGTCGATGCCGCGCCGGGTCGCGACGATCGCCATCGTCGTCACGATGCAGGTGCCGAGCGCCGTCGCGACGAGGTCGGTCGGCGAGAACATCTCGCCCCGTCCCATGTTGTCGGCGGGCGCGTCGGTCACGAGCTTCGTTCCCGACGGGCCGTGGATCGCCTCGCAGCGGAGCTCACCCGTGTATCGTCCTTTGATCTCGACCATGGCGGTCTCCTCTAGTCTTTTCGCCACACGGTCGCGAGCCACGGCTGCTGCGCACGCGGCAATCCGGCGGGACGGTAGTAGTGCTCGATCTCGGTGAAGCCTGCCTCGGTCACGACGCGGCGCCATGTGGGCGCGTCGAGGTACGCGCCGTAGCGGCCGCGGTTCCAGCCCTCTTCGTTTGCGCCGTGGGGGTTCGACGCGAAGAGGACGCCGCCGGGGCGGAGCGCTGCTCGGAGCTCGCCGAGCACGCGCGGCAGCTCCTGCGCCGGCACGTGGAACATCGAGGCGTTCGCGAACACGCCGTCGAACGACGACGGCTGCAGATCGAGCTTGAGAAAATCCTGGTGCAGGACCTCGCAGCCGCTCAGCTCCTTCGCCATCGCGACGAAGTTGGCGGCGCCGTCGAGACCGACGGCCTCCTGGCCGCGTCCCGTCAGCGCGACGAGGTCGCGGCCCGGTCCGCAGCCGAAATCGAGGATGCGGTGGCGACCGGGGCCGAGGTGGCGCAACAGCGCTTCGATGTTCTGGCTGACGTCGTGGTCGCGGGTGCCTTCCCAGAACGACTCGGCGCTCCCGTCGTAGTGAGCGATCGTGACGTCGCTGATCTTCCGGAGGTCGTCGCGGTCGAGCATGACGCCGGCGACCATACCGCAGCGAACGACCCGACGTCAGCCGTCAGGGACAGCTCAGCCGCTGCTTGCTGAGCCGGCAGATCTTGTTGGTATCGGCGGCCACGGAATCCTGCCCGCTCGGTCGGGCGATGCTCACGCTGAGCGTGACGCTCGGACGATCGGCGGAATCGAGCGGGAGATTGCGCGCCATGAGCGCAACCTTGAACCTGGAGATCACGCCCTTGGATCGCTTCCCCTTGATGCTCGCGCTGACGATGCCGGCGCTTCCTCCCGTCGTGTCGCGATACTTCCAGCTGCCGAACGTCTTCGCTGCCCGCCAGCCCGACGCCGGGAGCGTCGCATCGTAGAAGACGCCGTCGGCGTCGCGGACCCTGACCGTCGCACCGTCGCCGACGGTCGGGTCCACCGACTCGCTCGGAAACGTGGCGCTCAGCCGCAGGATGTCATCGTTCGGAAGCGCGATGATCCTCCGCGTGATCGTCACCTTCGCTCCGGTGAGGCGGCGCGCGTATCCGAGTCCGGGCGCCGCGATGGGGTCGCCGTCGGGCTCGACCAGGCCAACCTCGCAGACCTCGACATTCGTGAAGGGCCCGACGAGGCCGCTCGTCGTCAGATCGAGCACCCCCTTGATCTTGCCCCGCACGGATGGCGCCGGGACGTCGACCGCCTGGTCGACCCACGTGCAGAGGACGTTGCCGCCGCCGCAGCGCGGAGTCGTGATTCGGACGGTCGACCGCACGAAGAAGATCCCATCGCGACACTCGCTCGGTCCGACGACCTCGGGCACTTTGGGAATGAAGACGATCGCCTTGGTGTTGCCACCCCAGGTGAGCTGCCCCGCATCGAAGTCGCAGGTCGGATCGTTCACCGTGGGCGGCGCGCACGCGGGACCGAGCGCGCCCGCGGTGTTCGGGGACTCGCATCGACTCCTGGCGACGGTCAGGTTGCTCGAGCTCTTGTTGGCCTTGAACGCGCTCCCGATCCCCGACGTCGCGAGCGGGATGCCGTCGGGGTCGATGATGGATGCGCGCAGCACCTCGAGGTTCGCGCCCTCGAAACCGGGTGGCAGGATCTCTGCCAGCTCGAAATCGCCGCCACCGCCGGGCGCGAGTGCCTTCGACAGCGTCACGTCCGCGAACGTGCACGCACCGCCGGTGCACATGGAATCGTCCGCGCTCACGCGGAGCGCCAGCTGCAAAGTCAGCGTGCCGGTCCGACAGAGAGGCGGCCCCGCGAGCTTTTGAATTTTCGTCCGCACCCGAATCCCCACGCCCTTCCGGGTGCGAAGCTCGACGGACGCGCTCTTGAGCGTGCAGGCCGACGAAACCGGCGGGCTGCACGCAGGGATACCCTCCGTCGTCTGATCGTTCGGCGCGAGACACGGCACGTAAGCCCGCGTCAGCTTGGTGAAGTACATATTCGTGCCGTCCTTGTCGCGAATGTCGACGGCGTGTGCGTGGGGCATCGCCGCGATGATCAGGATGGCCGCAACAAGTATGTACGAAGAGGTCGTTCGAGCAGATCTGCGCATGGTCATGCAGGTATCCGTCCGCCCTGACGGAGGGTCAATATGAAATCGCGTGCAGCGACTATGAACGGACGCGTGGAGGCAGGGGATATTCGCGATCGAGTACGTCATTTCGGCGAATGCCGACCGCCTCGCGGTGGATGCGAAGCTCGTGACGCACTTGCATGGCGTAGGTGCGGAGCGCGTTGAACTCGGCGACGAACGGCGCGCGCTCTTCGGAATCGCGGGCGGCGGCGAGTGCCTTGCCGGCGAGCTCGAGCCGCAAGAAGGCGAGGTCGACCTTGTCACCGGCGCGTCCGAGCGCGGCCGCCATCTCGCGGATGATCTCCTTCTCGAGCTCCTCCTGCGCGGCGGTGACGTCGTGACGGGCGCGCAGACGATCGAGGTACGGGCTCGTGTGCCCGCTGTCGCGAAGCTCGCGGATCAGCGACTCCCAGGGTCGCTCCATACGCGAGGAAATTTGCCCCGGACATTTCGTCGGGGCAAGGGGTCGGGGCGAGGTCGGCGGATCGCGGCGGCCGCTCGCTCCCACCGTCGGCCGACTACCCGTAGTCTTGCCAGCCGTCTCCTCGGCGCATACCACGAGCGGCGATGGAAGAGACCGTTCGGATCGCCGTCGGGGACCTCGCGCTCGATGGGCGCGTCGCCGCGCCGGCCGGCGCGGAGCGCGGAGTCGTCGTCTGCCATCCGCACCCGCAGTACGGCGGCAGCATGGACAACGACCTCGTGCTCGCGCTCACGGAGGCGCTCGGCGCGGCGGGCTTCGCCACGCTCCGCTTCGACTTTCGCGGCGTCGGCCAGAGCGGCGGGCGTTACGACGACGGCCGCGGCGAGGTTGACGACGTGCGCGCGGCGGCGACATTGCTGTGCGGCCGGCTCGACGTCCCGCGCGTGACGCTCGTCGGCTACTCGTTCGGGTCGGTGATGGCGCTGCGCGCCGGCGTCGCCGACCCCGACGCGACCGCGGGTGTCGTCGCGATCGCCCCACCCGTCCGCATGCTCGGTCTCGATTTCGTCGCCGGCGCGGGCGTGCCGCTCGCGTTCGTGACCGGCGACCACGACCGATTCTGCCCGCTCACGACGCTGGAGTCGGCGCGCGAGCGCTTCGCGCCCGCGAGCACGCTCGCGCTGGTGCCCGGCGCCGATCACTTTTTCGGCGGGCACCTCGAGACGCGGGCGGCGCGGGTCGTCGAGCTCGTTCAGACGGTCGCGAACTCGGCCGCGTAGCGGACGAGGCCGCTCCGGCCGGCGAGCGCGCCCGGCACGAGCTCGATCACCTGGAAGACGCCGGGCGGCACGTCGTACTCGCAGCCGAGCCCGAAGCGGTCGGCGGGGACGAAGCCGAAGCGGCCGTAGTAGACGGGGCTTCCGAGCACGACGACGTAGGCATGGCCGGCCGTGCGGCAGCGTTCGAGGCCGGCGCGCACGAGCACGCCGCCGATCCCGCGATCGTGAAGCTCGGGGGCGACCGCGAGCGGTGCGAGCCCCGATCCCAACGGCGCACCCGCGAGTGCGACCGGACTGAAGAGCACGTGGCCGACGACGTGACCGTCCCGCTCGGCGACGAGCGCCACGAGCGACTTCCCGGCCGCGTGCAACAGCTCGACGAGCTTCGCCTCGCCAGGCCGCTCGAACGCGCGCGTGACGACGTCGCGTACGGCCGCGGCGTCGGCCGAGGTTGCGTCGCGGACGAGCACGGTGGCCATGGTCGGCGCGCTCGCCCGGCTCAGCGCCGCCGCGGGCGCTTTGCGTTGCCGCCGCCCGTGAGCATCCTCCGGGCGGTGGCGAGCTCCTTCTTCCGCGCCGGGTCGAGCACGGGAAAATCCACCTTCAGACTCTCCAGCGTCTCGACGATCACCGCCGCGACGACGAGCCGCGTGAACCACTTGTTGTCGGCCGGCACGACGTGCCACGGCGCGTGCGGCGACGCCGTCGCGCGGATCATGCGCTCGTACGCGTCCTGGTACGCGTCCCAATGCTCGCGCTCCTTGGCGTCGGCGACCGAGAACTTCCAGTGCTTCTCGGGCTCGTCGATGCGGGCGAGGAAGCGGCGTTTCTGCTCCGCCTTCGAGACGTTCAGGAAGAACTTCCGGACGACGATGCCGTTCCGGTGGAGGTAGCGCTCGAAGTTGGCGATGTCCTCGTAGCGGTTCTCGAAGACGTGCTTGTCGACGCAGCTCTTCGGCAGGTGCTGGCGCTCGAGGTACTCCGGGTGCACCCGCACCACCAGCACCTCCTCGTAGTAGGACCGGTTGAAGATCCCGATCGTGCCGCGCGCCGGGAGCGCGCGCGTCGTCCGCCACAGGTAGTCGTGATCGAGCTCCTCGCTCGACGGCTGCTTGAACGACGTCACGTGGCACCCCTGCGGGTTCACGCCCGACATCACGTGCTCGATCGCGCTGTCCTTCCCGGCGGCGTCCATCGCCTGGAAGATGAGCAGCACGCCCCAGTGGTCCTGGGCGTACAGCTTCTCCTGCAGCTCGGCCAGGCGGCGGACGCCAAGCTGGAGCAGGTCCTTCGCCTCGTCCTTGAAGTCGTCGCCAATGCCGGCGGTGTCGTCGGGGTCGAAGCGCTTCAGGCGAAAACCCTTCCCCGCGTCGACGCGGTAGCGAGCGGAGAGGCGCTTTCCCTGCTTGGCGATCTCGGACGGCGTGAGTGGCATCGATGGTCCTTAGCAGCGGCCCGAATCCCCTTGCCAGAGGCGTGCGCTGAGTCCATTCTCTCGTTGAACTGACCTCGGCGAAGTGGAGGCTCCCATGACGGACGCGTGGCAACAGACGGCGTGCATCCTCTGCAGCGTGAACTGCGGGATCGAGGTGAAGATCGACGACGGCCACATCATGAAGGTGCGCGGCGATCGCGCGCATCCCGGGTCGAAGGGCTACGCCTGCGAGAAGGCGCAGCGGCTCGACCACTACCAGAACGGCCGCCATCGGCTGTCGTCGCCGCTCCGGCGCCGCGCCGACGGGTCCTTCGAGGAGATCGACTGGGACACCGCGATCGCCGAGATCGCCGAGCGGTTGGTCGCGATCCGCGACACCCACGGCGGGTCGACGATTTTCTATTACGGCGGCGGCGGTCAGGGGAACCATCTCGGGGGCGCATACAGCGGCTCCGTCCGGAGAGCGCTCGGCTCGATCTACACCTCGAACGCGCTCGCGCAGGAGAAGACCGGTGAGTTCTGGGTCGACGGCCAGCTCTACGGCCGGCCGCGCTGCCACACGACCGGCGACTTCGAGCGCGCCGAGGTCGCGGTCTTCGTCGGCAAGAACCCGTGGCAATCGCACGGCTTCCCGCGCGCCCGCGCGATCCTCCGTGAGATCGCTGCCGACGATCGCCGAGCGATGATCGTCATCGACCCGCGCCGCACCGAGACGGCCGAGCTCGCCGACATCCACCTCCAGGTGAAGCCCGGCACGGACGCGTTCTGCCTCTCCGCGCTCGCGGCCGTGCTCGTGCAGGAGGATCTCGTCGACCACGCGTTCCTGAAAGCTCGCACCGTCAACGACGACGCGATCTTCGCGGAGCTCCGCGCGATTCCCGTCGGCGACTACTGCGCCCGCGCCGGCGTGCCCGAGGACCTGGTGCGCGCCGCCGCGCGCCGGATCGCCGCCGCCGAAAGCGTGTCGATCTTCGAGGACCTCGGCATCCAGCAGGCGCCGCACTCGACGCTGAACTCGTACCTCGAGAAGCTCATCTACTTGCTGACCGGCAACTTCGCGAAGCCGGGCGGCATGAACATCCACACCCGCATGGCGGGGCTCGGCGGCGGCAAGGAGGGCGGCAAGACGAGCCCGGTCGGCGGCCACCGCATCATCACCGGCTTGATCCCCGCGAACGTCATCCCCGACGAGATCCTGACCGACCACCCGAAGCGCTTCCGCGCGATGATCGTCGAGAGCACGAACCCTTGCCACTCGCTCGCCGATAGTCAGCGCATGCGCGAGGCGCTCGATGCGCTCGAGCTGGTGGTCGTGATCGACGTGGCCCTCACCGAGACCGGTCGCCACGCGCACTACGTGCTGCCGGCGCCGTCCCAGTTCGAGAAGTGGGAGGCGACGTTCTTCACGCTGGAGTTCCCGCACAATGTGTTTCAGCTGCGGGCACCGCTGTTTCCGGCGCTTCCGGGAACGCTCGCGGAGCCCGAGATCCATCGCCGCCTGACGCGCGCGATCGGCGCGCTCGACGGAGTCGACCTGGCACCTCTGCACGCGGCCGCGGCGGAGGGCCGTGCGGCGTTCGCGCCGGCGTTTCTCCAGTTCACCATGGAACGGCCGGACCTGGCGGGGCTCGTGCCGGTCATCCTCTACGAGGTGCTCGGACCTACGTTCGGCGCCGGCAACGAGGCGGTGGCGCTCTTGTGGGGCGCCGCCCACACCTGCGCGATGAGCTATCCCGAGTCGGTACGACGCGCCGGGTTCGACGGCGACGGTCCCGCGCTCGGCGAGGCGCTCTTCGAGGCGATCCTCACGCGCCGCTCGGGCGTCACCTTCACCGTCGACGAGTACGACGAGACGTGGCGGCGCCTTGCGAGCCCCGACGGCAAGATCAACCTGACGATCGGCGAGCTCATGGACGAGCTCCGGGCGTTGGCGAGCGAGACGCCGGCGCACGAGCGCGCGTTCCCGTTCGTGCTGACCGCGGGCGAGCGTCGCACGTCGACCGCCAACACCATCTTCCGGAACCCCGAGTGGCGGAAGAAGGACGCGGCGGGGGCGCTCCGCATGAGCCCCGCCGACGCGGCCACGCTCGGGGTCGGCGACGGCGGCCGCGTCCGCATAACGACCAAGCGCGGCTGCGCCGAGGCGACGGTCGAGATCAACGACTGCATGCAGGAGGGCCACGTGAGCCTGCCGAACGGACTCGGGCTCTCGTACCCCGACCTGAACGGCACGCCGGTCGTGTACGGGATCGCACCGAACGAGCTCACGTCGACGGAAGACCGCGACTGGATCGCCGGCACGCCGTGGCACAAGTACGTCCCGGCACGCATAGAAGCGCTGGCGGTCTGAAGCGACCGGCGCGGACGCCATGCGACGCACCCGCTTCGACAAATGGCCGTGTCCGATCGCGCGCGCGACGGACCTGATCGGCGACTGGTGGACGCCGCTCGTGCTCCGCGAGGCGTTCGCCGGGAAGCGGCGCTTCGAGGATTTTCAACGCGGGCTCGACGTGCCGCGGGCGGTCCTGGCGAGAAGGCTCGCGCGCCTCGTCGACGAGGGCTTGATGGTGAAGCACGCGTACGCGGGGCGGCCGGTCCGCTACGAGTACCGCTTGACCGACAAGGGACGGGCGTTCTGGGACGTGCTCGCCGCGATGTTCCGTTGGGGCAGCGACTGGCTCTGGGACGAGAAGAGCCCGAAGATCGTACTGGTCGACCACGAGACCGGTGACGAGGTGCGGCCGCTCGTCGTGGACGAGCACACCGGGAAGCCGCTCGATGTGCGGCGCCTGCGCGTGGCGCTCGCGCGCCGGGCGCAAAAGGAGACCCAATGACTGCAACAACCGCTGATCGTTCGGCAGTGGTGCTCGGTGTCGGCCCCGTCCGCGGGCTCGGCGCGGCGATCGCGCGTCGCTTCGCGCGCGAGGGATTCCGTCTCACGATCATGGGCCGCTCGGCCGAGAAGCTCGAGGCCGCGCTCGCCGACTTGAGAGCGTCGGGCGCCGACGCGGACGCCATCGTCGGCGACGTCACCGACGAGGCGACGGTCAAGCGTGCGATCGCCGCCGCCGAACGTCCCGACGCCCCGCTCGAGGCCGCGATCTTCAACGCCGGCGGCAACTGGCCGCGTCCCTTCCGCGACATGGACGCCGAGTTCCTCGAAGGCATGTGGCGGGTGAACGCGCTCGCAGGCTTCTTCTTCGCGAAGGCCGCGCTCGACGTGATGCTGCCGCGTCAGCGCGGGGTCATGCTCTTCACGGGCGCCTCGGGCTCGCTCCGCGGGAAGGCGATGTTCGGCGGCTTCGCGCAGGCGAAGGCCGCACTCCGCGCGCTCGTGCAGTCGGCGGCGCGCGAGTTCGGCCCCCAGGGCATCCACGTCGCCCACGTCGTCATCGACGGCGCCATCGACGGCGACCGCATCAACACGTTCCTTCCGGGCCTGAAGAAGGAGAAAGGCGACGACGGCCTCCTCGACCCGGAGGCGATCGCCGAAAACTACT
This sequence comes from Polyangiaceae bacterium, assembly GCA_031400185.1. Lineage (GTDB taxonomy): Bacteria > Desulfobacterota > Binatia > UTPRO1 > UTPRO1 > UTPRO1. The sequence continues at coordinate 3,100 of JANNPN010000005.1, read as the reverse complement.
GGACGCTCTTCCAGCAGCAGCGGAGCGCCTGGACCCACGAGCTCGACGTGCGCCCGTGGGTCGAGAATTGGTGACCGGGCGATACGCCGGCCGCCGCACGATGACGCGGCGTGCGTGCGGGTTCGCGGTCCCTACTTGGCGCGGGCGATGAAGCGCGCCTCGCGCGTGTCGACCTGCACGAGCTCACCGCTCTCGAGATACGACGGGACCTGGATGACGAGCCCGGTCTCGAGCGTCGCGGGCTTGGTCTGCGCCTGGGCCGTCGCGCCCTTCACGGCGGGCGCGGTGTCGACCACCTGCAGCACCACCGTGTTCGGGAGCTCGACGGAGATCACGTCGCCGTTGAAGAGCACCGAGCGAATGCCGCTCATGCCGTCCTTCAGATAGCCGCCGACGTCGCCGAGCTCGTCGTCGCGGAGCGCGAACTGCTCGTACGACTGGGTGTCCATGAAGTGGAAGCCGTCGTCGTCGCGGTAGAGGAATTGGATCGGCCGGAGCTCGACGTTCGGCTCCTCGACCTTGTCACCGCCACGGAACGTCTTATCGAAGACCTGGCCGGTCTTGAGGTTTCGCACCTTGATCTTCGAGAGCGAGCTCGCGCCGCGCGCCGACGGCGACTGCACGTGGACGTCGAGGATCACGAAGGGCTCACCGTCGATCTGGATGCGGAGGTTGCGTTTGAAATCGCTAGTCGAGATCATTTCGCCCGCTTAACACACGGGTTGCGTCGCTGCGAGCCGTTCGACTAGGGAACCCCCATGGCCGACACCGGCAACACGAGCGACGCGCAGCTCACCCTCCTCCCGACCGACGATCTCATGCACGAGAACAGCGGCGAGGAGAACTTCAACGAGAGCGCCTACTACAACTTCTACGATCCGCGCGGACGCGTCGGCGGGTTCGTGCGCCTCGGCAACCGTCCGAACGAGGGCTACGCCGAGATGACGACGTGCTTCTATCTCCCCGACGGCCGCGTCGCGTTCATGTTCAAGCGGCCGGAGATCGGGTCGAACCTCGCGCACGACGCCGGCGGGCTGCGGTTCGAGGTGCAAGAGCCGTTCGTCGAGCATCGCGTGACCTATCGCGGTCACGCCTGCCTGCTGACGAATCCGCTCGAGATGGCCGATCCCAAGGCGGCGTTCGGGAAGAATCCCTTCGCGCCGGTCGCACTCGACGTGCGGTGGCTCGGGCTCTCGCCGGGCTACGGCGGCGAGCTCCGGCGCCGCGACGGCGACCGCTGGGTGAGCGTGCGCTCGGAAAAGCCGGGGCAGGAGTTCGCGAAAGGCCATCTCGAGCAGCACGGGAAGGCGACGGGCACGCTGACGGTCGGCGACGAGCGCTTCGAGCTCGACGCGCCCGGGCTCCGCGACCACTCGTGGGGCCCGCGCTACTGGCAGGCGCCGAAGTACTACCGTTGGCTCACGATGAGCTTCGGCGAGGACCTGGGCGCGGTGCCGATCCTCACCGTCCACCGCGACGGCCGCGAGCTGCACGCGGGCTACGTCTACCGGCGCGGCCGCGCCAACGAGGCGATCGTCAAGACCGAGGTCGCGACCGAGTTCGTCGGCGAGCAGCAGCTCCACGACCGCATCCGGGTGCGCGCGACGACCGCGAGCGGCGAGACGATCGAGATCACCGGCAAGGTCCTCGCGATGATCCCGCTCCGCAATCGCCGCGAGGGCCGCGTCACGCGGATCGCCGAGGGCATGACCGAGTGGCGCTGGGGCGACCGCGTCGGCTACGGCCTCTCGGAGTACCTCGACCACCTGGACGGATGACCGCCGACGCGACGCTCCGCGCGCTCGCCGACCTCGAGGCGATCCGCGACCTCGCCCGCCGCTACGCGCACCACGTCTGGCAGAACGAGCACGACCGCCTCTCCGACCTCTTCGCGGACGACGGCGAGATGGATCCCGGCACGCGCGCGCCGCTCCGCGGCCGCGCCGCCCTCGACGCGGGCTTCCGCGAGATGCTGACGGCAGGGTCGACGTTCCTGCCGTACGTGCAGCAGCACGTCGTCGACCTCGACGGCGATACCGCAACCGGCGCCTGCTACATCGACCTCCGCGCGGTCGTCGACGGCCAGAGCATGATCGGCGCCGGCTGGTACACCGACCGCTACGTCCGCACCGCCGTCGGTTGGCGCATCCAGTCGCGCAAGCTCACGCTGCGCTTCTTCGCGTCGCTCGCCGACGGGTGGGCCGAGCGACCCAAGTAGAACACGCGTCAGCGCGGTACGACGATCTCCAAGCGCTGGCTCACGTAGACGAGATCGACCCCGAAGTCCGCGAGCTGCGACGCCGTCGCCGGCAGCTCTTCCGGCGCGGTGCCCCGATATACCAGGACGACGGCGATCAGCGGCGTCGGCTCCGTCTCGTCGGTCTGGCCCGGGACCGCGATCGAGACGGTCTGCTGCTCGCCGTCGACGTGCTCGTCGACGGTCGTCACGGCGGCGAGCCGCCACGGGCCGTTCTCGCTCTCGGCGACGGCCGCAAGCAGGCTGCTCGGCTCGGAGAAGCCCTCGGTCGTGAACGGGAGCGGCGCGGTGCACTTCTCGGCGATCGGCAGGCCCTCGCACACGAGCGGGCGCGAGCGCTGCTGGATCTTCACGAGCGCCCCTTCGAACGGACCCGGGGCCTCGACGCCGGACGCGCAGAACGTCTGCGCGCCGAAGCGCGTGCAGTCGCCGGCCTCGATCACGTGCTGCACCGCGAGCGCTTCGCTCGCGACGGCATCGAAGCCGCTCGACCCGCTGCCGCCGCAGCCGGCGAGGCCGACCGCGATCACGGCGAGCAGGCTCGCGGCAATCAGTCCGTTTCGAAGTCGTCGCATGTCGCTCGTCATCCTGGCTCCGTCAGACCGGGGTTCCTACTATCAACACGTTCAGGAACTCCGTGCCGGCACCGGCGTCGGCGGCGAACTCCTCCGCCAGCGTCCGCGCCATCTTCTCGAGCCGTTGGTAGAACTCGGGAAGTCGATCGCGCTCGATGTGCAGATAGTGATTGCGGAGGTGCGTCGCCGCCGCGCGCTCCGGCAGGCTCACCTTGTCAAGCAGCGCCTTGGTGTAGATCGCGGTGAACTCCATCGCCAACGCCCGCCG
>JANNPN010000003.1:0-52388 GCA_031400185.1 Polyangiaceae bacterium | reverse complement strand
CGCGCGGCGTCGATAGCGGAGCTAGCGTCAAAGATGGCCGCGAGCGGCGCGAGCCTCACGGTCGAAGCACCCGACGGCGAGGTGATCGCGGTCGGCGCCGACCCGGGGCGGTCCCGTGTCCGGGTGCGAACCCCCGACGCCGCGGCGGCGCTCGCGCGCGGCGAGCAGCTCGCGATCGCCGAGGCGTACCTCCACGGTGCGATCGACGTCGAGGGCGACTTCCGCCAGGTGCTCTATCTCACCGACCACCTCGACATGGGCGGGTTCTCGTGGTGGCGGGAAACGCTCACCTGGCTCCGCTACGTGCTCGACCGCCGCCGCTTCGACCGCGAGTCGGTGTCCGAGCACTACGACCGGCCGCCGGACTTCTTCCTCGCATGGCTCGACCCGTCGCGCTCCTACACGCACGGGTTCTACGCCGGCGCCGACGACGACCTCGAGACCGCGCAGCGCCGGAAGCTGCAGTTCGCGATCGACGCGCTCGGGCTCGTTCCCGGCACGGACGTGCTCGACGTCGGCTGCGGCTGGGGCTCGTTCCTCGAGCACGCCGGCCGGCAAGGGATCCGCGTGCACGGCATCACGCTCTCCGGAGAGCAGCACCGATACGTGACGGAGCTCATCCGAGCGCAGCACCTCCCGTGCACCGTCACGCTCGTCGACGTCTTCGATTACCACCCGCCGCGCGCGTTCGACGGCGCCGTCTTCATGGGCAGCCTCGAGCACATCCCCGACTATCGCTACGTCGCGCGCTTTCTCGAACGCCATCTTCGCCCCGCCGCGCGCATCTACGCCGACTTCGTGACGACCCGTGAAGGTCGGCTCGCGGGGGCGTTTCTACGGAAGTACATCTTCCCGGGGATCACGGGGTACGTAGAGCGCGGCCGCTTGGTCGGCGCGCTCACGGCGGCCGGATTCAACGTCACCGAGCTCGCCGACGACACACCGAGCGACGCGTGGACGGTGCGCGATTGGGCGCTCGCCCTCGAGCGCTGCCGCGGCGACCTCGCCGAGCGGTACGGCGAGGTCCCCGTGCGCGCGTTCCTGCTCTACCTCTGGAGCTCACACCACTTCCTCGCGACCAACCGGACGCAGGCCTACCACCTGGTCGCGCGCCGGGAGCCGGGAAGGGGCCCGAGCTGAGCGGTGGTCCGGTCAGGGCTCAGTTGATGATGATGGCGTCGGGATCGAAGCTGACCTCGACGTTCCCTCCGGGCGCGCCGATCGTATCGATGACGACGTAGTACGCGTTGCCGTCCATCGGAATGACGAACGTGTCGCAGCCGGAGGAGGGTGAGCAGACCGTGTCGGGGCCCGACTCGCACTCACCCTCGGCGCGGGCATACGCGACGGTGTTGACCGTCGTTCCGGGATTGCAGGTCGAGACCAGGGCGGATCCGGACCCGACCGGCTGCCAGAGGAAGACGATCTCGGGCCCGTTCCCGCCGCAGCTCCCGACCTGCTCGCTGCGACCCGCCGCGGTGTTCACGGTGAAGGTGCCGCCGCTATTGGGAACGTCCAAGGCGGTCGCGCAGGTCCCCGGTGGGACGACGTCGAGGACGAAATTCCCCTGCGCGCCGCTCACGCCGTCGACGGCGACGAAATACGTCGTGCCCGCGGTGACGCTCGCGCTCGCGATCTTGCACGGATCGCAGAACTGGGGCGGGAGAATGCAGGGATTGTCACGGTTGCAGCCGACCTGCGCACCGGCGAGACAGCTCGACTGCCGCACGTAGATCTCGGTGTTGAAGTTGGTGTTGTTCGGGCACGTCTTGAAGAGGGCGGGGCCGGTCGTTGCGGCTTGCCAGCTGAAGACCTTCTCGGGGCCGGTGCCGACGTTGCACGCTCCCGAGCCGTTCAAGCCGCTGCCTCCGCTCGTGCTGCCGGCGAATTGCCCGCCGGCCGCCGGCACCGCGGTGACGTTGCCGCAGGGATTGGGCGTCGCCGTCACCGTGGGCGTCGGGGTGCGTGTAACGGTCGGCGTGGCCGTGCGTGTCGCCGTGGCGGTCGCCGTCGGTGTCGTGGTGCGTGTCGGTGTGACGGTGCGCGTCGGCGTGGCCGTGCTCGTCGGGGTGGCGGTGCGGGTGGCGGTCGCCGTCCGCGTCGGCGTGACAGTGCCGGTCGTAGGCGCCGTGGGGGTCGGCGACGGCGAAGCGGTCGGGGTGATCGTCACGACGGGCGTCGGCGTCTGCGCCCCGGGCGTCGGGGTAGGCGTGATCCCCGGCGTCGCGTTCGGGTCCGGGACGAAGACCACCGGCGTGTACGCGCTGACCTCTCCGTTCGCGCGCGTCGCGAAGCCGAGCGTGAAGGCGCAGATGCTGGCATCGAAGTTCTGAAACTCGACCTCGAGGGTGATGCTGTTCTCCTCGGGCGTCGGGTCGAGCTCGACCTCGAAGCGATCGGGATCGCCGTCGCCGTCGAGGACGGTGACGATGAGGTGGGGTGCGTCTGCCGCCGCGCGTGGCGCTGTCGTGGCGGGCAGCTTGTAGTGCACGATCAGCGGGATCTTGGTGAGAGGACCGAAGGTCGACGGTGGCTCGACTCTCACCCGGCGGGGGGCGAAGCGCTTCGGCAGCAGGGCGCCCGAGAATCGTGTGCCGGTGAAGTTCGCGCGGCGGATCCCCTTCACGAACTTCACGATCGAGCCGAAGACCCCGGCGCGGGCCTCCGATGCGCGCGCGAAGGCAGGCACCTCCTCGGGGCACTCGTCGTCGATGCGTTCGCCGATCTCCGGACCGAGGCGGCCGTCGGCGCCGAGACTCTTCGCGCGCGGCAGGGCGTCCCGGACGCGTTCCGCCGCTCCGCAGGCGGCCCGTCTTTCGAGGCACCGGGAGAGGTCGGAGATCCCGGCGAGACCCGCGACGTCGAGCGCCGCACATTCGTCGCCGAGGCCGCGATAGTTGAGCCCATCGCCGTCCAGGAGACGGGCGAACTCCAGCGTCGTCGCGGCGCACTTCTTGTTGGACAGCGACTTCCGAAACTTCGTGAGGAGCGCGGCGATCTTCGGCGCGACGCTCTTGGCGCACTTGTCGATGGCCTTCTGCCGGCAGAGCGCGGGATCTCGCAACGACTGCTCGCACGCGAACGAGCTCTGCACGCAGGTGGTCAACGCCTTCCGCAGGGCCGCGTCGAGGCCGAGGTACGCTTTGCGGATCTGCTTCCCGCAGGTGGTCACCGTCTTCGGATCGCCGAAGGCCAAGGGGCACCCCGGATTCGCGCATCCCGCGTAGACCGGCAGCCCGCCGACGGTCGGCAGCGGACGCGGCGCGACCGCGTCTCCCAGTACGCCGAGCAACTCGAGCGCGCGCGGCGCGCCGCGTCCGAACGATTCGGCGGCGGCGCGATCCGACGATTGCACGATGCACAGCGCGAGATCGGCGAAGCTGCTGCAGACGTTGAGGTTGAACGCCTGCCGGCAGGGACTCACCAGTGGGCCCATGGCGAGCCCCGCGGAACCGAAGAGATCCGTTTTCCCGAGCTTGCCGCAGTTGGAATTGGTCCGGAGCTTGACGCCCACCTTGGTCACGGCGGCGGCCGTCGTGGCGAGCTTGTCCGCGCACTTCCCGGCGGCCTGCGTCAAGCATTGCGGATCGGGCCCGGTGGCGAGCACGCACGCGAGCGCGCCGCCGGTGCAGAGCTCGAGGGCGGAGGTGCGAAGCTTCGCGGCGTTGGCGCTCGCGGTCGCGATCGCCTTCTGACACCCGACGGCCGCTTTCCGAGCCGTGTCGGTCGCGAGGCCGTCGTCACCGTGGCCGGTCGTCGGCCCGGCGATGCTCGCTGCGATCAGGCCCACCGCGACGAGGAACCGCCGTGTCCGTCGGCGGGGCGAGAGCCGCGGCGTCATGCGTCCGCTCACTTGCATTGGATGCTCGTGGCCTTCGCGACGCAGCGCTCGACGCCGAAGCGCGCGGCGAAGCAGACGTCGCTCACCGGGAAGTAGAGCTCCGCCGAGAGGTCGGTGCCGACGTCGTAGGTCCCCTTGTTCCCCGTCACCTTGAACTTGGGCTTCGCTGCGGCGAGGTTGACGACGATGCTCTTGATGCCGCCCGGCGCGTTCGCGGCGGTGTTGCGATACGTCCACGTCGAGCCCGTTCGCCCGACCTTCCAGGCCGGGCCGCCGGGAATCGCCACCTCGAGCGCCGGGATCTTGCCGACCACGAGCGTGAGCTCCACGCCGTTCGCCGCGGGATCGATGTCGGGCACGGTCCCGTCCGGAGGAAGCAGGAGACCCCGGAAGGACAGTGCGCCCTTGTTCGGTACGAACGGGTGCGCGACCTTCAGGCGCGCGGCCCCGGTGTCGCTGCACACGTTGGCGAGCGCGTACTCGCTGAAGTGCAGCGCCTGGAAGGTCCATCGATTCGCGGTCGGGTTGCAGACGGCGCTGCTGCCGGCGGCGCAGAAGGTCGGATCGGGCGCGTAGCTGCACGGGTAGGCGAGCGCTGCTTCGGTCGGACACTGCAAGCTGCTCGGACTGCTGGTGCCGCAGCCGCTCGCCGCCGCGGGGGCGATGGCGGCGCCGTTCCGCAGTACCCGGATGCGGCCTTCGCGGATCGTGCCGCCGGCCGAGTCGACGTCGCAGGTATTGCCCGTGTTCGTCCACTTCAACGCCACGGTGATGGGGCAGTTGAAGCTCTGCGTCGGAGACACGAGCTCGGTGCAGCTCACGAGCTGGTTGGTGTTGAGCCCGTGAAGGTCGAAATACTGCGGGCAGGTGCCCGCACTGAGCGCGGCGATGTTCACGGTCGTCGCCTGCGGCAGACATCCCGCGGGGATCGTGACGTCGGCCGTCGGGCTGGTGATCGTGCACGTCGTCGCGGGACTGCACTGCGCTTCCGCGGACCGGCTGGCGTCGCAATTCGGAATCCCCGTGTGCTGGCAGCCGGTGCCGGGATGGCACGTGTCGGTCGTACAAGGAGCGTTCGGCCCGCTGTCGAGACAATTGACGGCGCCGCCGCCCTGACACGTGCCGCTCTGACACGTATCGGAAGCGGTGCACGCATTGCCGTCGTTGCACGATGCGCCGTTGTTCGGCGGGTGCTGGCACGTCGGCGTCGTCCCGTCACAGCGGTCGAGCGTGCACGGGTTGCCCTCGTCGGGGCAGGAGCTCCCGGCGTTGCCCGCGGGGTGCTGGCAGAGCGCGCTCGCGCCGTTGCACTGGTCGAGCGTGCAGGGATTGCCTTCGTCGCTGCACGCGGCGCCGGCGTTGCCGGCCGGATGCGAGCACGCGGTGCCGCTGCCGGTGCAGACGTCTTGCGTGCAGGGGTTGCCGTCGTCGGTGCAGGTACCGCTCGGCCGATACCCGTCGCTCGGACACGACGTCGCGCCGGCGCACGTCTCGGCGACGTCGCAGTCGCCGGCCGCCGGCCGGCACACGAGTCCGACGTTGCCCGCCGGGTGGGTGCACGTGCCGGTCGCGTTGCAGCGGTCGAGGGTGCACGCGAGCCCGTCGTCGACGCAGGTCGATCCGTTCGGTCGGAAGCCGTTGGCGGGACACGTCGCGCTCGTGCCCGAGCACGTCTCGGCGACGTCGCAGCCGCTCGCGTCCGCCGCGCGACACTCCGTTCCAACCGTCGTGTGCCGGCAGTACTGCGTACAGCACGATCCCGCCGTGCCGTTGACGCCGACGCCTTGGTCGCACTCCTCGGCGCCACCCTCGTGGACGCCGTTGCCGCAGATGGTCATGAACATCGCGTGCGGCTGGCTCTGCCCGGGAAAGAGCGCGCTCCCGGTGATCTGGCCCTGATCGTTGATGTCCCGCCCCTGCACGATCGTGATGCCGCTTCCGGGCGGCAGGAGAGCCGTCAGATCTCGAATGACGCCGCCCGAATGGAGAAAGCCGCGCAGGCTGAAATTGGGGAACGGGTTGTAGGCGAAGCCGACCACCTCCCCCGTGCCGTTGATCCCGTACCCGACGCTCCCCGCGTAGCCCGCGAGCGTCCCGAGATTGGTCATGCCGCCCGCTTCGCTCCAGCGAAACGCGCGGGTCTCGCCGCTCGCGGTCACCGCCTGGCCCGTGACCTGGTCGGCGTGATTCATCCCCCACGGGATCGTGCCAGGGGCGCCGCTCCCGCCGAGCGTGCCGAGGTCGATCGCCGACGGCCCGAACTTCCAGAGAAATCCTCGGGCGCTTCCGGAAACCGGCGAGTAGTAGCCGATCGCATGCTGCAGTCTGTTGATGGCGTTGAACTGGCTGTCGGACCCTGGCGGCGCCACGTATCCGTGCGCGTCGTGCATGGTGCCCGCGTAGTAGTAGAACGCGTGAAAATCCGCTGGGCCGCTCGCGGCGGTCGAGAACCCGACGATCATGCCGTTGGCACCGTCGATCCCGGTGGCGGAGCTTTCCGCCGATGCCGTTCCGGCGAGCGTCCCGAGACTCACGGCGGCGCCGTTTAGCTCGAAGCGGCACGCGCGGTCGATGCCGGACCCGGCGGCAGCGCTACAGGACCCGACGGCGTATCCGTCGATGGCGCTCGCAAAGGCCGCCGCTCCGGGCGTAGGCGGGGCGAGCTCGACGAGCCCGGAATCTGCGCGCCACGAAAAGGCCTTGGTGGGATCGGAGCCGGAGCCTCCGACCACGCCGCCGTTCGTGTCGGTGATGGCGGTCCCGACGCTCGAGTTTCCCGAGCTCCCCGGCAGCACTCCGATGTCGTACGCGACGTACGTGCAGCCGCTGCAGAGCGCTGCATGGGCCGGCGCCTGCGGACCAGCGAGCGCGAGTCCCAGAACGAGAGCTGCGACCACCTTTACGAGCCGAGCGTGCTTCACCATGACCGGTGCCTCCGAACTTTTGCGCGAGGAGGCGCCATGCCTCACTCCTCTGTGTGAAGCGCGGTGGAACAATTGTTCCATTGGCAGCGTGAGGACGGCCGCCTAACGCGGAAAGTCCCAGGGAGTCAGGTCATCACCTGACACCTACCGGTTGTGTTCCAGAATGGACGATGCGAGTGCGGTATGGCTTTTGGCGTCAGACCGGTTCTAGGAGCGCGCTCGAGTTCATGGTTTTTTGGAGAGTCGGGAAGGGCCGGGGACTTCCCCTCGGACCGGGCAGCGCGACCTGGGGGCTCGTACCGCTCGTCGTCCTCGTGTTCCTGATGGCGGGCTGCGGCAACGACGACCCGCACTCCGCCGATCCGGCACCGACCTCGACGCCGGTGCCGAGCCCGTCGCCGGCGCGGCAGTGCTGTCCGACCGGCGTCTCGCTGGCGATCGATGGGCCGGCGACCGACGTCGACCTCGGCGCGACCGGCATCAACTACGACACGCCGTTCCCGCGCGGGATCAGCGTCGACCTCGCGGTGAATTGCGGGGCCGAAGACGGTGGATCGTGCGGGACGTGCGAGATCGCCGCCCGTCCCGACGCCGAGCGCCGCTGCTTCAACGATGCGAGCCGCACCTGCACGCGGGACGCCGAGTGCGCCGCAGGACGCTGCGTGACCCTCTTCGGGCCGCCGATCGGGCTCACGGCGAGCGGCGTGCCGACGTGCCTCATGGTCGAGGTGACGTCGCTCGGCCCGGGAACCCTGGAGCCGGCGACTCGCGAAACAACCCTGCCGATCGGCATGGCGTGGACGCTCTTCCAGGGGCTCGCCCTCGATGCGCCGTGCCCCATTTGCGACGGCGGTGCGCTCGGCGCGCCGGGCGTCTGTCACGGCGGGCCGCGCGACGGCCAGGCGTGTGTCGTCGGCGGAACCGACGCGCTCCTCGGCGATACGAGCGTCGACTGCCCGCCGAACCAGGGTGCCAGCGCCGGGACGTTCCCGTTCGCGCTGACGCTCTCGACCGGTACGGTCACGTTGCCCGCCGACGACGTCTGCCTCGGCGGCGGGTTCGTCGGCGCGCCCTGCTATTGCTCCGGGCAGCCGATCCTCAACACCTGCCTCGGCGGCCACTGCGAGGAAGACGCCGACGGCGAGGGAGTCTGCGTCGACGGTCCGGCCGACGGGCTCTGCGAGCGCGAGCCGTATCGAGCGTGCAGCAGCGAAGAGGACTGCCGAGGCGCCGGCGATCGCTGCGTGCTCACGAACCGGGCCTGCCTCGGCGCGGCGCGCGAGATCACCGGCGCGAGCGCGCCCCTCGTCCGGCGCGGCCGCCCCGGTACCGACGCGCTGCTCGTGGCGCTCTCGTGCGTGTCCCCCGGCAACAGCGGCCTCGTCAATCAGAGCCTGAACCTCCCGTCGGCCGTCTCCGTCCGTATGCCCGTCCGCATGACGACCCCGCCCTGCCCGAATGATCCCTGAGCCTCCACTCCTCCGCTGAGCTTTCCGCATCCGCCATGACCGCCACGTTGCCGTCGTCGATCCCCGCGCTCGCTCCGAGCGCCTTTGTGGGCCGGGAGGTGGAAGTCGAGACGCTCACGCGGGTGCTCGACGCCGCGCGGAGCGGGAGCGGACGCGTCGTGCTTGCCAGCGGCGAGGCGGGGATCGGGAAGACGCGGCTCGTCGACGAGCTCGCCCGCCTCGCGTCGGCGGGTGGTTTCGACGTGTTCGTCGGGCGTTGCTACGAGGTCGAAGGGGCGCCGGCATTCTGGCCGTGGATCCAAGTGCTGCGCGCGCTCGTCCGGCAGCGCCAGACGGCGACGTTCGCCGCCGAGCTCGGCGCCGCCGCGTCGGACCTGGCGGCGCTCGTGCCGGAGCTCGGCGCGCCGGTCACGACGGCGGTGCCGAACGACCCGGCGGTCGCGCGCTTTCTCCTCTTCGAGGGCGTGGCGGCGCTCTTGCGCCACACCGCGACGAGCCGGCCGCTGGTGATAGCGCTCGACGATCTGCACCGCGCGGACACCCCGTCGCTCCGCTTGCTCGAGTTTCTGGTGCCGCACTTGCGCGACGTGGCGCTGGTCGTGCTCGCGACCTTTCGCGACAGTCCGCACGACCTCGACCACCCCATTGCTTCGACGCTCGGCGAGGTGACCCGCGAAGCGTCGACCGTCCGGCTGCCGCTTCGCGGCCTGTCGCGCGACGCGGTGGCGGAGTTGATCGCCGTCGTCACCGGCGGTCCGCCCGAGCCCGACGTGATCCGGACGATCCACGCTCGGACGGAGGGAAATCCGCTCTTCGTGACCGAGATCGCTCGGTGTCTCGTCCTCGAGGGCGAGCGGCCGGTGGCGGGCCTCGACGCGATGTCGGCGGAAATGCGCACGACGATCGGACGCCACGTGCGCGAGGCGTCACCCGCATGCGTCGACGTCCTCACGGCCGCCGCGGTGTTCGGGCGCGAGCTCCGCACCGACGCGCTCATCCGCGTGATCGGTACGACGCACGACGAGATGCAGACGCTGCTCGTCGAAGCGTCGCGCCGCCAGCTCGTAACCACGGTCGCCGGCGATTCGCGGCGCGTGCGCTTCACGCACGTGCTCACGCGCGACGTGCTCTACGACGCGATTCCGTCCCCCGAGCGCCCGGGTCGCCATCGTCGCGCCGCCGAAGCGCTGGCAGCGGTGACCGCCGGGGATCCCGAGCCGCCGCTCGCGGAGATCGCCGCCCAGTTCCACCGCGCGAACGACGCGCGCGCCGTCGATTACGCACGCGCCGCGGGCGACGCCGCGGCTCGCCTCCACGCTTACGAGGAGGCCGCCGGCCAGTATGCGCTCGCCGTCGCCGCCGCCGAGCGCGCGCCGGCCTTCGATGCCGCGCTCCATTGCGACCTGCTCCTCGCCCTCGGGGAAGCCCAGCGCGGCGCCCGGGCGTTCGAGGCTGCGAAGCGCACGGTACTGCGGGCGATGGAAAGCGCGCGCCATCGCGGCGTCTTCGCGCAACGCGCACGCGCGGCGCTCGCCTATGGCGTCGACTTCTATTTCGGCGAGGCTGCCGCCCTCGATCCCGTCCTGGTCGGCCTGCTCGCGGAGGCCATCGAAGCGGGGGGCGAGCGCGACGACCCCGTGCTCGTGCGTCTCCTCGGCCGCATGGCGCACGCGCGCTACTTCGACCCGACCGCGGCCGCCGATCGCGAGGCGCTGACCGCGCGAGCCGTTGCGATGGCGCGCCGGCTCGGCGATCGTCTGACGCTCGCGCAAGCGTTGCTGGCGCGGCACGTCGCGACCTGGCGTCCCGACAGTCTCCACGAGCGACTGGCGCTCGCCCGCGAAGCGATCGACCTGCTACCCCCGTCCGCCGATCCGCGCATCGTCTTCGAGGCGCACGCGTTGCGTGCCGCCGATCACGTCGAGGCCAACGATTTCGTGACGGCCGACCTCGAGTTCGCGGCGTGCGCGGGCATCGCCGAGGGTTCGCGACATCCGTATCTCGCCTTCATGGTTCCGGGCTTTCGCGCTCTGCGCGCCACGGTCCGTGGCGATTTCGCCGCCGCCGCGAGCTTTGCGGCCACTGCGGCCGAGCTCGCGCATCGTTGGTTTCCGGAGCTCGCCCGCGCCGTGGACCTCATGACCCGCGTCGGCAACGCGCGTCGCCGCGCCGACTGGGGGGCGTTCGAGGCCCCGCTCCGGGCGGCGACGCAGATGCATCCCGGCGCGCCTGCCCTGCGCGCGCTGCTCGCATTCGCGCTGGTCGAGCTCGATCGCCTCGACGAGGCGCGGACCGAGCTCGGCGTCCTCGCCAGCAAGGGCTTCGACGTCATCCCGGACGACGTCAACGCGTTGTTCACCATCTCTCTCGCGGCGGACGTCTGCGTCGCTGTCGGCGACGCGCAGAACGCCGAGCCGCTCTACTGCCGGCTCGCTCCGCATGGGTTTGCGAACACCATCGTGATGCCGCCTTTCACGTGGCGGGGCTCGATCGCGCATCGCCTGGGCGCGCTCGCGCGCATGCTCGGGCGCGCCGACGACGCCGCAACGCACTTCGAGGACGCGCTCGCCGCGTACGGCAGCGCTGGCGCGCTGCCGTGGCTCGCAACGACCCAGTACGAGTACGCCGTGTTGCTCGGTACCCGCGGTCGCGACGGCGATGAGGCCCGGGCCAATACACTGCTCGGTCAGGCGGAAGCCACCGCCGGGCGTCTCGGCCTCGAGACGCTACTCGAGCGCGTGACGGCGCAGAAGGCGGCGTACGCGGATCGCGAGCCGGCGCCGGACGAGATGGCCTCCGAGCGCGCGGTCTTCCGGCGTGAGGGCGAAAGCTTCGTCGTCACGTATGCGGGGCGGACGGTGCAGCTCCGCGCGACGCGCGGGCTCGAGTACCTGGCGCCGCTCCTCCATGCACCGCTCCGGGAGCTCCACGTCACCGAGCTCGTGGCACCGGCGAGTGGCGGGCGCGGCACGGCCGGTGCGGGCGATCCGAGTCTCCGGCGTGCGGCCAGCCTCGGCGACGCCGGGCTGCTGCTCGATGCGGATGCGCATGCGGCGTATCGCACCCGCCTGGCGGCGCTCGCCGAGGAGGTGGCCGACGCCGAGCGCGTGTCCGATCTCGGCCGCATTGCCCGGGCACGCGACGAACGGGACGCGCTGGTCGACGAGCTCAGTCGTGCCGGCCGCGGCCGGCGCGCCGCCTCGCACGTCGAGCGGGCGCGGGTGACGGTCACGAAAGGTCTCGCGGCCGCCGTCACCCGGATCCGCGCCGTGCATCCGGCTCTCGCGGAGCACCTCTCCGCGACGCTCCGGCGCGGATACGTCTGCGTCTACGTGCCCGACCCGCGCCACCCGATTCGTTGGGAGGCGTGACGCTCGTGTCCGGGTCGCGTCCAGCCGCTCCCGAGGCGCAAGCGACGGCCTTCGTCGGTCGACGCGCCGAGCTCGACGCGTGCACGGCCGCGCTCGTCGCGGCGCGCTCCGGCGCCGGCCGCATCGTGCTCGCCAGCGGCGAGGCAGGGATCGGGAAGACGCGGCTCGTCGACGAGCTCGGACGCGACGCCGCCGAGCAGGGCTTCGACGTGTTCGTCGGGCGTTGCTACGAGGTCGACGGCGCGCCCGCGTTCTGGCCGTGGATGCAGGTGCTGCGCGCGCTCGTGCGGAAGCGGCAAACCGCGAGCTTCGTCGCCGACCTCGGGCCCGCGGCGGCGGACCTCGCGACCCTCGTGCCGGAGCTCGGCGTGAGCCGCCCGGCCGCGGCCTCGAAGGATCCGGCGGTGGCCCGCTTCCTCTTGTTCGACGCGGTGGCCACACTGTTCCGCCGGACCGCGGCGACGGGGCCGCTCGTCGTAGCGCTCGACGACCTCCATCGCGCCGACACGCCGTCGCTCCGGTTGCTCGAGTTCCTGGTCCCGCATCTTCGTGACATGGCGCTCGTGGTGCTCGCGACCTTCCGCGATAGCCCACACGACCTCGACCATCCGATCGCCGCGACGCTCGGCGAGCTGAGTCGCGAGCTCTCGACCGTGCGCTTGCCGCTGACGGGCCTCGCGCCGGACGCGCTCGCCGCGCTGCTCGCGTCGGTCATCGGCCGGACGCCCGACGCGCATGTCGTGGACTCGGTGCACGGCCGGACCGAGGGCAATCCGCTCTTCGTGACGGAGATCGCGCGCCGTCTCGCGCTCGACGGCGACGTCGACGCGCTCTCTGCGGAGATGCGGACGACCATCGGGCGCCACGTCCACGAGGCGTCGCCCGCGTGCCTCGACGTATTTACGGCCGCCGCGGTGTTCGGACGCGAGCTCCGGAGCGACGCGCTCCTGCGGATGATCGGCACGACCCACGACGCGCTGCAGCCGCTCCTCGTCGAGGCGGCGCAGCGCGGCCTCATGGCGGTCGCGACCGGCGATCCGCGGCGGCTCCGCTTCACGCACGTACTCACCCGCGACGTGCTCTACGACGGCATCCCAGAGCCCGAGCGCGCTGCGTGGCACCGGCGCGCGGCCGAGGCGCTCGCGACGGTCACCGCGGAAGAGATCGCGCCGCCGCTCGCCGAGCTCGCGGCACACTTCAAACGCGCCGGCGACGCGCGCGCGACCGAGTACGCGCGGGCCGCGGGAGAAGAGGCGCGCAAGGTCCACGCCTACGAGGAGGCCGCGGCGCAGTATGCGCTCGCCGTCGCGGCCGCGGAGCAGCTCGGCACGTTCGATCCGCGCCTGCACACGGACCTGCTCATCGATCTCGCCGAGGTGCAGCGTCTCGGCGGCAACCTCGACGCGTCGAAGCAGACGGTGCTCCGAGCCGCGGAGAGCGCCCGCGAGCGCGGAGCGGCCGCCCAGCTCGCGCAGGCGGCCCTCACGTACGGCCCGCGCTTCGACTTCGGCGAGGGCGCGGTCGTGGACCCGTTGCTGGTCGGGTTGCTCTCGGAGGCGGTCGACGCCCTCGATGGGGCCGACGATCCCGTGCTGGTTCGCATCCTCGGCCGGCTCGCGCTGGCGCGCTACTGGGAGTTCGGCGCCGAGGACGAGCGCGCTCGTCTCACCGACCGCGCGCTCGCCATGGCGCGCCGGCTCGGGAGTCCCGCCGTGCTCGTCGAGGCCCTCATTTTCCGACACAACGCCACGTGGGCACCTGGGACGCTCGCTGAGCGGCTTGCGCTCCTCGAGGAGGTCGCGGCGCTCACGGAGGCGCATCACGACTCGGATCTCACGTTCCAGCGACACTTGCTGCGGGCCGCCGACGCGCTCGAGACGAACGACGTCCTGACCTGCGACGCAGAGATGGCGGCGTGCGGGCGGATCGCCGAGCAGACGCGGCATCCCTTTCATCGGGTGGAGATCGCCGGGTTCCTGTCGCTCCGCGCCGCGATGCGGGGCGATGCCGACGAGTGCGCACGCCATGCCGCGCGCGTCGGCGAGATCGGCGGGCGATGGTTCCCGCTCTTCGCGGAGATGGCACAAGCGATGCTCTATCTCGCGCGGGCGCGTTCACGGGCCGAGTGGGAGGCAGTCATCCCCGGATTTCGTGCCCATGTCGACGCGCACCCTGGGACGCCCGGCGTCCATGCGTTGCTCGCCGTCGTGCTGTGCGAAGCCGGCCGGATCACCGAAGCGCGTGCTGCCTTTGAGGTGCTCGCGAAGGATCGCTTCCGATCCATCGCCGTCGACGCCGTGAGGGTGATGAGCTTGACGCTCGCGGCCGACGCGTGCGGCCGATTGGGCGATGCCGCAAGCGCGGCGCAGCTCTACCCGTTGCTCGAACCGTACCGCGCGCACAATGCGCTCGCATTCGTCTCCCACCAATGGTGGGGGTGCGCGGCGCATCGGCTGGGTGTCCTTGCCCGGCTGCTCGCCCGCCTCGACGACGCGGCCGCACACTTCGAGGATGCGCTCGCCCGCCACTTGTATGTCGGCGACGTGCGGCGGACGGCCGAGACCCGTCTCGAGTACGCGGTGCTGCTGCACGAGCGCAATCGCGACGGCGACGGGATCCGTGCGGCCGAGCTCCTGCGCGACGCGGAAGCGATTGCGGTTACGTTCGGGCTCGAGACGCTGCGCGAGCGAATCGCCGCCTTCCGTACGCCCACCGTGGACGATGTGCCGGCTTCCTCCGCCGCGTCGGGAGAGACGGGAGTGTTCCGCCGTGATGGCGGCGATTTCGTCGTCACCTACGCGGGGCGGACAGTCCAATTGCGGGCCACCCGCGGCCTCGAATACTTGGCGCCGCTGCTCTATGCGCCGCTACGCGAGCACCACGTGACCGAGCTCGTGGCGCGCGTCACCGGCAACGCCGACGCCGCCGTTCCAACCGCCGACGCGGATGCGCACGTGGCATATCGCGAGCGGCTCGAAGCGATCGCAGAGGAGATCGCCGAAGCCGAGCGTCTCGCGGATTCAGGCCGGCTCGGCCGCGCCCGCGACACACGCGCTGCGCTCGTGGAGGATCTCACCCGCGGCGCGCCGAGCAAGCGCGCCGTCGCGCACGTCGAGCGGGCGCGCGTCACCGTGACGAAGGGCCTTTCCGCCGCGATCAGCCGCATCCGCGCCGTGCACCCCGCGCTCGCGCAGCACCTCGCGGCGACGATCCGGCGCGGGTACGTGTGCGTCTACGTGCCCGACCCGCGCCGGCCGATCCGATGGGAGGCGTGATTACGGAACGGTGCGCACCGCCCGGACGAAGTGGTCGGCGCCCTTGCCGAGCTGGGCCACCGCTCCGGCTGGAGAAGTGAAGAAAACCCTCCACGCATTGATCGGATTCGAGGTGGAGGTGGTCGACGACCAATAGCGCCCGCCCGAAGTCAGGGCCGTCGGACCGAAGATCGGATCGATGCACGGGCTCGTCCCGCACGGGTCTGGTTCCAGCAGGATCGTTTGCAGCTCGACGATCGTGGGCAGCCGCCAGTCGCAATGCCCTGCGAAGCAGCCGGTCAACGTGACACCGTCGCTGCTCGTACCGCCGCTACTTCCACCATTGAGCTTGCTCAGGAAATCGAAGAACGCCGGTCCGGTCGGTTCCTCGAAACCTTCGTCGTTCCACTGGTAGGTGTTGTCCACGTCGTGCGGGTCGGCGAAGTTCGTTCCACTGCCGGGCGTCGTGGTCTTCTTCTCCCACTGGAGCTGCGTCTCGAGGTCCGTCACGGTCCCGTCGCCGTTGTCGACGAAGCGCACGCCGCCGACCAGTGCGGCGACGGTGTCCGTGAGGTCACTCACTCTACCGTCGATGTCCGTCGCGTCGCCGACGCTCGGGCACGCGCTTCCGGCGGCGGCGGCTTTGTCTTCGAGCTTCTGCCACGCCGACGCGAACTTGCCACTGCACTTCGTGATCGCGTCGCCGTACTTCGCGACGTCACCGGAGGTGGCGAGCTTCGCTTCGGCGTTCTCGCGACACGCGGCGTACTTGCCCGCCGCCTTGTTCTTCCCGGCCTGGCACTGCTGGGCGGGGGTCCCGGCGCCGTAGCTGGGGGAGGATGCGGCGACCGTGAGGAGGATGACGAGGGGAATCAGAGCGGAATGCATGACTGTCTCCTTTTCGAGGTTGGGTGGCGTTCAGTCGCGCCAGCGGACGGCGAGGCGCGGATCGGGGCGATAGACGCACTGGTGGCCGCGCCGGATCGTGGCCGCCAGATGCTCGGCCAGGGTGGGATGGTCGACGGTGAGCTTGGTCAGGACCGCGCGGATGCCCTTCGTAACCGTGACCCGGGCGCGCTCGGCGACCCGCTCGGCCGGCGTCGACTCCGGTCCGGGGCCGGCTTCATTCTCCGCCAGAGCTCGGACCGTCCATGCCGGGAGCGGCTCTCCGGGCCGGCGCAGGAGTATCGATAGATAGCGGACGCCCTTGGCGTCGCGCAGGCGCACGACGCGGCCGTCGAACGCGATCGTCCAGTAGTCGCCTTCTCGGCGGAAGACTTGCTCCATTGGGGGTCTGAACCTCTGCGTGAAGACGAGTGGAACAATTGTTCCCACCGCTTTCACGCACGGTCTTCGCGGGAGCGCCGTGCCTCCCGAAAGGAGATCGCCATGCGGATACGCACCATTCTGGGTCTATTCTCGGTGCTCGCTCTCACCACGACCGTCGAGGCCGGCATCACCGACCCGGCGCCGCCCGGATTCGCGACCGTGTGGAGCGTCCCGGGGGTGATGAACAATCTCAGCGTCGGTGCGGCATTCATTTGCACCGCAACCGCGGCCGCGAACGTTTCCGTCGAGGTGTTCGATGCGAGCGGCGCACTGCAGAGCAATGGCGTGAGCGCCGGCCTCAACCCAGGACAGAGCGCGACGTTCGTGACGCAGGGTCTGCCCAACCTCGTGGCGACGCACAATCTCGGCGTCACGACCGTATTTCAGGGATCCGCCCGCGTCGTCGCGAGCTCCTCGAAGGTCATCTGCACCGCCTTGCTCATGGACACCGCCGGGAACCTCATCTCCGGCCTGCCGATCGTGAAGAAGACGTCTCAGAAGGGCCAGTAAGCCCAACGAAGGAGAGCGCCATGCAGCGGTTCACGTTTGCGGTTTCGGCATCGGCGCTCGTCGTCGCCGTCATGACGGCCTCGGTGGCGGACGCCTACCTCACGAGCTTCCCCATCCCCTTCAAATGCTTGGTCGGGAAGTTGAAGGCTGTCGGGAAGGGGACGGCGGCCTTTGCGAGCTGCAATGCGAAGGATGCCGCCAAGCCGGATCCGGCAAAGCTCGCCGTGTGCCTCGACAAGGCGGCGACGAAGCTCACGAGCACATTCGCGAAGCTCGACGCGAAGTACCCGGGGGGCTGCCTCGCGCCCAACGGCGACGGACCCGACCGCCTGAACGGAGTGGTCGCTTTCACCGATCAGTTGGACGCCGACGTCGGGAGTGCCGTCGGGAAGTGCGATGCCGCGAAGCAGAAGTGCGTCGGGAAGTACGCGACCGCGATCCTCGGCTGCTACGCCAAGGCGGCGAACGGCAAGACGACCGGCGCGGTCGATCCCGACTGCCCTGCGAAGGCCGCGACGAAGCTCGCCGACGGCGTGAAGGGCTGCCTCGACAAGGCGGCTGCCGCCGGTGACTGCACCAACGGCGGCAGCCAGAGCACGATGCTCGCCGCGAGCGCGGATGCCTTCGTCGACCAGGGGGGATGTCTCCTCGCGCCCGGTGCGGCCGGCTGCGCGACGGTGCCGACACCGACGCCGACTCCGACCGCCACGGCGACACCGACGACGACCGCCACGCCGGTCGCGTGTCCGAGCACGATCGACTTCGTCGCCGCGCCCGGCTCGCAGGCGCTTGCCGACTGGGGGTGGACCGGCATCGGGCACGGAATCGATCTCGCGTCCGGCCGCTCCCTCACGGTGCAAGTGGTGGCCCCGATCGGCACCGACTGCTTCTTCCTGGGTCCGATCGCCGCGAGCGCCGGCACCCTCGCAAACCAACGCTGCTCGGGGAACACGGCGGTCCATTGCCCCAACGCTCCGGGCGGCACCGGCGGACCGTGTACGGGTCTCGGGACTTGCGAGTTCTACTGGGGCCCGCCGCAACCCATCTCCGACGGCGGGGTGTCGGTGTGCATGGTCGAGCAGATCGCCGGCACCGTGGCCGGCACCGTCGACCCCGCGAGTGGCGCGCTCGGACGCTCGCTTCCGATCGAGCACCGCTTCTACGCGCCGTTCTCGAACGATCGCCCGTGTCCGCGCTGTCTCGGTGATACGGTGCCCAACAATGGGGTCGCCTCGGGTACCTGTGACCAAGGCGCACGCCACGGCCTCGCGTGCGACGCCAACGGCAGCACGCCGGCGTTCCCCGACGCCGGCGCGACGAGCCTCGACTGCCCGCCGCTTCCCGCGAACTTCCAGACCAGCCTGATCCACGACGTGGACGGATCGACGGGGATCAGCAGCCTCGTGCTCTCGAGCGCGAGCCCCGCCTGCAGCCAATCGGGGTTCACGACCAAGCGCTGCGCGTGCGACACCTGCAACAACGCGAGCCACGAGCCGTGCGACACCAACGCGGATTGTCCGATGAGCGGTGGTCAGCCGGGCATCTGCGGCGGCCGCCGGTGCCTCAACGGCGTGAACGACGGTGCGCCGTGCAATACGGCGTCGATCTGTCCCGGGGGCCTCTGCGGCCGTGCGGGCGAGCCTACGCGGCCGAGCTTCTGCATCGACGACACGGCGACGCCGGGCGATCAGGCCGTCTGCGTCGACACGGCTCCGGTCGGCGATCATCGCGGGACCTGCGCCTTCGGTCCGAAGGATCAGACCTGCTCGGCCTCGTCGGGGCACCCGCAGCGGGGGTGCACCACCGCCGCCGACTGCTGCGACGATCCTCCGGGCTGCGTCATGGACCCGGTGACCCCGGGCGAATGTCTGCTGGTTCCACGGTCGTGCTTCCTCGACAACGGGGCGATCGGTGGCGCCATCACCGCCGTCGGCATGGCGGATCCGCCGAGCGGGGGCGTCGCGGAGCCGACCCTCGCGTACGCCTACTGCTCCGACGTCGCCGACCCCGATGCATACAACAACATACTCGGGAATCCCGGTCCGGTGCGCGCGACGCTCACCGAGACGATGCGCTTCCACCCCTGATCCTTGCAGGTTTGCGAGCCCGACCGCGCGTTCGCCATCGCGCGTTCGGGCTCGCCCCGCCTTGCAACGCTGCCGCCATCTGAACCTCGCCCTGCGGCCGTGAGCTTGGTCAGGACCGCACGGATGCCCTTGGTCACGGTGACCCGGGCGCGCTCGGCGGCACGCGCGGTGTCCTCGGGGCGCGGCGTGTCGGCGGCCTCCGTTCCGCCGCCGTCCCGTTCGGCCAGCGCCCGGACGGTCCACGCCGAAAGCGGCTTGCCGGGGTGTCGCAGCAGCACGGACAGGTAGCGGACGCCTTTCGCGTCGCGCAGACGCACGATCCGGCCGTCGAACGCGATCGTCCAATAGTCCCCTTCGCGTTTGAAAACCTGTGCCTGGGTGACCACCATTCACATCCTCTGCGTGAAGCCGGCTGGAACAATTGTTCCATGTGGTCGACGCCGTCCCATTGCTAGGGGGGGCGAGAGCCCACAAGGTCCACGGGACGATCGCCGTTTCTCGCTCACCCCTTTCGTGAGAGCATACGCGGGCATGCCCGCCGACGACGGCGATCGCGTCGTTCCCGCCGCTGCGCTCGATCTCTTCGTCGGGCGTGAGACCGAGCTCGCGACGCTCCGCATGGCGTGGCGTGCCGCGTCGACCGGACGAGGCAACGTGATCTTCGTCGCCGGCGAAGCCGGCATCGGCAAGACCCGTCTCGTTCGAGAGATGGCGGCAGAGGTCGCCGCCGGAGGCGGATGCGTTCTGCGCGGTGCGTGTCACGAGGACGAATGGGCGCCACCCTACGGACCGATCGCCGAAGCAGTGACCGCGCACGTCCGTGCTGTGACGAACGTCGAGTTGATGCGCGATCTCGGATCGGTCGGCGCTGCGCTCGCGACGATGGTGCCGGAGCTCGCGGTGCGATTGCCGGATCTCCCAAAGATGCACGAGCTGCAGCCCGACGAAGAGCGATTCCGGCTCTTCGACGCTGCGTCGCATTTCTTGGCGACCCTCTCCACGCGCCAGCCGGTCCTGCTCGTTCTCGACGACGTGCATTGGGCGGACCGTGCCGCGATCGCGCTGCTGCGACACGTCGCGCGGAGCGCGTCACGCCATGCCCTGTGCATCGTCGCGACGTTTCGCGACACCGAGCTCGCAACGAGCGCGCCGCTCGCGGGCGCGCTCGGCACGCTCCAGCGCGAATCACAGCTCGAGATCCTGCGCTTGCGGGGCCTCGGCCACGAGGCCATCGGACGCATGGCGGGTGCGATCGTCGGTGCGGGCATCTCCGCGCCGGCACTCCGATCGATTCGCGTCGAAACGCAGGGCAACCCGTTCTTCGTCCGCGAGCTGCTGCGCCACCTTGCGACGACGGATCCGCCTCCGCGGGGCGGATGGCCCGCCGCCCTCAGCGTTGCGACACTCGGAGTACCGACCAGCATACGCCAACTCGTTCGGACGCGGTGCGCGCGTCTCGCTCCGGATACGCAACGGCTGCTCACGATCGCGGCGTGTTGCAATGCCCCGTTCGATCTCGAGGTCGTGGCGTCCATCGTGCCGCTTGCGGAGTCGGACGCGCTTGCGGCGATCGAGCAGGCTCTGCGAGAGCAGGTGCTGCGCGCTGCGGACTCCCCCGATCGCTACGACTTCACGCACGCGCTCTTCCGTCACGCCCTCCACGAAGAGATCAGCCCCTCCAGGCGGGTCCGATTGCATCGCCAGCTGGCCGAAACGATCGAGCGTCGGTACCGCGACGAGCTCGCGGAGCACGCTGCGGAGATCGCGCACCACTACCATCGCAGCGTCACGCTCGGTGACGCCGAGCGCGGTCTCGGCCACGCTCTGACGGCCGCGGCGACTGCCGAAGCGCGTGCGGCGCACGACGCCGCCGCCCGCATGCTCCAGTTGGCGCTCGAGTTCTTGCCGTCTGCGGACACGCGTCGGCCGCGGCTCGTCGCGCACATCGCGACGGCGCTCACGTGGGCCTTGTCGTTTGCGGAGGCCGAAGAGGTGGCCCGCGAGGCAAGTCGCATGATCGCGTCGCAGGACGGTGCTGCGGCCGCCGCGGATTTCCTGGCCACGATCTCCGACGCGATGGATTCTGCGGGTGGAGTCGAGAGCGCGTGGATCATGGCTCGCGAAGGCCTGCGGTACGTCGGAGCCCGTCGCGATCATGTCTGGGTGACCTTGAAGCGTCTGGACATCCAGCGGATCGAGGCGGAGGATCCGAGCAACCCCGGGATCGGCGTCGACAGCGCCGACCGCCGCGAGTTGCTCGCCGTCGGCGAACGCCTCCCGACCCATACCGCCGGTCCGTCGAGTCCGTTGTGGATCCGGTCGTCCCGCGACCGTCTCCTCGCGCACGAGGACGCGCTTGCCGGCATCATGGGCGCCGAAACGTTGACGTGTTGGCTCGGTGAGTATCGTCGCGCCGAGCCGATCTGGCGACACGAAGCGGAGGAGGCCGAGGCGCGCGGACGTCTGCGCGACGTCGTGCGTTGCTGGGCGGGTATCGCTCGGTGCCGGAACGCGCTCGGCGACTTCACGGAAGCGGCGCGCGCGTATGCGCGCGGAGTGGAATGGGCAAAGCGCTTCACCGGGCGCGGGGCGCACACGATGGCGCTGATCGCGACTCGCACCGAGATGTGCCTCGCGCTCGACGACGGCTGGGAGGCGCTCCGCACCGATCCCGAAGCCCAGAGCAACGATAGCCCCGAACGTGCCACCCACTGGAGCGCCGTTTCGGTGCGCGCGGGCACGAGCCTCACGGCGGCGCGCCGCGGAAAGTCCGAGCGGGCCCGTTCGATGCTCGACTCCGTGATCGAAGCCCTCGACCGCGCACCGGGATGGGTCGAGAGCTACACGTTCGCGGCATGCACTGCGAGCGAGTCGGCGTGGCTGCTCACCGCGACCGAGCATGCGCCGATCCTCGAGCGCAACGTTCGCGCGAAGGTGGTCGAGCCCGACTTCCGCTGGCCGATGATGGACGGTCGGCTCGCGCTCGCGCGCTTGTGTGCGCTCCAGGGACGCGTCGACGAGGCGTGCGAATGGTTCGCGCGGTCGCGTCGCGTGTTGGACGAGCAGGGAGCGCTGCCGTTGCGGGCCATCGTCGATTTCGACGAAGGATCGGTGCGGCGACGTACCGGCGACGAGGGAGCGGCTGCCGAGTTGCTGGACGCCGCGCGCGAACGGTTTCGCGGGCTCGGCATGGTGGGCTGGATCCGACGGCTCGATGCGTTCGAGAACGAGCATGGGCAGCGCCGGCCACCACCGGAAACCGTGCAGCCCACGCCTGCTGCCGTTGGACATCGCGAGGCGGCGACGTTTCGTTCCGTCGGCGACCTCTGGAGGATCGCGTTCGAGGGCCAGGTGGTGCACCTTCGGGCCGCGCGCGGCTTCGAGTACATCGCGCAACTTCTTCGCGATCCGGAGCGGGAGCTGCACGCGACCGAGCTGATCGAGCTCGCTCGACCGCGTGCCGTCGAAGCCCCGGTTCGCGATCCCATCCGAGTCGGACGCGGCGACGCCGGCGCTCTCCTCGACGACCGGGCGCGACGTGAATACCAGCGTCGCCTCGCCGATCTTCGTTCGGAGCTCGACGAGAGCGAGCAGATGAACGACATCGGCCGAGCCGCACGCCTGCGGGAAGAGATCGACGCGTTGACCGAACAGCTCGTGACCGCCGCGCGCGGGCGGCGTACCGCGTCGCATTCGGACCGCGCTCGCGTCGCGGTGACGAAAGCGATCGGGGTCGCGCTCGACCGAATCGCCACTGCACATCCCGCACTGGGTCGGCACCTGACGGCGACGATCCGGCGCGGATATTTTTGCGTCTACCGCCCCGACCCGCGCCATCCCATCGCGTGGGGCGTGTGACGGGTCCGCGCCGGGCGGGACCTCCGTGAGCCGCCACTCACCTTGCAACGTTGCGAGAAAACGCTCCCCGAACGCCATGGCGAGATCCCGGTCGGGGCCTTTCTGCGTTGCCTCCGGAGCTCGACCACCTCCCGGCGGCGGAACCGTATCCAGGCCTCCCATCTCGTCCCG
Source organism: Polyangiaceae bacterium (assembly GCA_031400185.1). Lineage (GTDB taxonomy): Bacteria > Desulfobacterota > Binatia > UTPRO1 > UTPRO1 > UTPRO1. The sequence goes on along the minus strand of JANNPN010000003.1, from coordinate 29,574 downwards.
GGCGGGAACCGTACGGCGTTCGGGTGCGTGCTTGATCCTGCAGGTCTTTCGCCCATAGTGTGGGCCACCACGCGGCCCGCCGCTTCCCCTCAGCCGGTACGCTCCGACGCAACGACTTCGCAGCATTAAGCAGCATTAAAAGGATACCGACGTGAGCCTCCTCGACTTCCGCTGCATCCGCGCTCTCGCTGCTCTCAGGCCTACCGACGGGCGCCTCCTCGACCTCCGCTGCGTTCGCGCTTTCGTCCTCGCTCTCGGCCTGCTCGCACTCAGTCCGGCCGCCGTGTGGGCGGGATGCGACCTCATCCCGCAAGCGCAGCCGATCTTCCGCGGCACGCTCGGCACGACCGACCGTCCGTTCGCCGGGCCGGGCGATTTCGTCGAGCTGCACGTGCGGCCACAGGTCTGCGACGAGGCGTCCCAGGGGCTGCCGGCGAGCGTCGACGACCTCGTCGTGACCCTCGTCTTCGAGCCGATCGCCGGACCGAAGCGCGTGGTGGTCCTCTCGACGCAGCCCTGTGCGGATCAGACGCTGACCCAGCAGCTCGCGGCCTGCGACGCGACGCCCGGGGTCGCGAGCGTGAGCTGCGTGCAGATGAACGCCGCCGGTCCGAGCGACATGGACATCGTCGAGCGCGACGGCATCCCGCGGCTCCGCTTCCGTTTCCCGAATACCGACGTGCTGGTCGGCGGTGCCGCCGACGACCGGACGCTCGCCGGTCCGCTGACGATCGCGGTGAGCGAGCGCACCGACTCGACGCTGCCCTGCGGGCTCGCGAGCTCGACGTGCGCGCAGCTGGTTCCGACGCTCGACCTCGTCGCGTGCGTCGACGATCTCTACGCCCGCGACGGCACCTGCGCCCCGAACCTCGACCCGACCTTCCCGCACTTCACCGCGCTCCCGCCGCCGTCCGACTACCAGGCGACGTGCTTCGCCGAGGACCCGCCGTGCACTGCGGTCGCCGAGGAGGCGCGGCTCACCGTCGACTCCGGCGGCAACCTGCTCGTGCCGGTCTACTGGCAGGGGATCCTCGTGAAGGACGGCGATCAGCCGGTGCCGCGTCTCTTGCGCGCGACCATCAAGCCGCCGGTGCCGGTCACGATCCCGAGTGCCGTCTTCGTGAGCTCGCTCACGACCGAAGGCCAGCGCCTGCCGCCGATCTTCGAGCCGCAGACCGATCCGACCACGCAGTCGACCGAGGCGCTCGCGTTCTTCGGCTCGGTCGACGTGCGCCAGACGGTGCTCCGCATCGCGAACCGGCGCGGCATCTGTCAGGGCGGCACCGAGAACGGCGCCGACTGCAACACGTCCCTCGACTGCAACGGTTCCACGTGCGCGCTGGCGTGCGTCGGCGGCACGAATGACGCCCTCGTGTGCGGCGACGACGGCGACTGTCCCGGCGGCGGCAAATGCGGCGAGCTCTTCGACGCCGCGGCGTTCGCGGCGCTCGGCGCCGACGGCGGCGCGATCGTGCTGCCGCGCGAGGTCCCCGCGGGCGCCGCGGGCGTCTGCCAGGTCGCCGACAACGCCGCTTGCACGAGCGACGCGCAGTGCACCGCGGCCGGCGACGCGTGCGTCTTCTATGCGCTCGAGGCCCAGAACGCGGTCTCGCTCGACAGCCTCGGGACGACGACCGGCAATCTCTTCGTGCTGACGGGTCCCGAGTCGGTCGACGAGGTCGACCGGAACGGCGACACGGACATCGCCGACTTCGTCGTGACGCTCCGCGAGCGCACGACCGGCACGCCGCTCCTGCTCGGCGCGCCGTCGGGCTTCGGCGGCGCCGGCCCGCTGCCGACCTGCGGCATCCCCGGTACGCCCGAAGGCCGCGCGGTGTTCACGTTGACGCAGGAGGGCTTCGAGCTCCCGGCCGTCGCGTTCGAGGGCGAGGCCGCGGCCTTCCTCGAGAGCGAGATCGGCGAGAACTTCTGCGACGAGAACGGCGACGGCGACCGCGCCGACGCGATTCTGCGCGTCTTCACCCTCAGCGACGGCGACCTCACCGACACGCTCGTGCCGACGCGCGCGCTCGATCCGGCGCCGCTCGTGAACGGCCAACCGATCGCGATCTCGAACGGCGTCGTCTTCTTCCGCACCTCGGAAGCGGCGTCGGGGACGCAGCAGACGTCGCTCGTGAGCATCGACGCCGAGAGCGGCCAGGAAGGCGCGGGCGCCTCGCTGCCGGGTGCCGACGCGTCGCGCGATGGCTCGCTCGTCGTGTTCGTCAACAACGGCGCCCTCGCAGGCACCGTGAACGATATCAACGGCGCGCCCGACGTGTTCCTCCGGAACCGCGCGGCCGGCACGACCGAGCTCGTGAGCCGCCCGGCGAACGGCGGGCTCTCGTTCGGCGCCGGCGCCGACGGCAAGGTGTCGATCTCCGGCAACGGCCGCTTCATCGCCTTCGCGAGCTTCAACAACGACCTCGTGGCGGGCGACACCAACGTCTGCGCCGGCGAGCTCGACTGCATGGACGTGTTCCTCGTCGACCGCGCGTTCGGCTCGATCGAGCGCGTGAGCGTCGGACCGAGCGGCCTGCAGGCGAACGATCACTCGCGCTTTCCGGTCGTCTCGGACGACGGGCGCTACGTCGCGTTCGCGAGCCTCGCGGACAACCTCCTCGGCAGCGACCTCGACACGAACGGTCTCGAGGACGTCTTCGTCCACGACCGCTGCGTCGCGAACGGCAACGCGATCGACGGCTGCGAGCGGACGACCGAGCGGGTGAGCGTCACCGACGGCGAGGAGCAAGCGACCGGCACGAGCCCCGCGGCGATCCGTCTCGACATGTCGGCGGACGGCCGCTACGTCGCGTTCGACTACCACGCGACGAACCTGCCGTTCGGCTTCGACTCCGGCACCGAGTCCGGCGTCTATGTGCGGGATCGACTCCTGGAAACGACCGACCAGGCGCCGGCGTTCGGGGGGAACGAGCTCGGCTCGGCACCGTCGATCTCGTCCGACGGACGCTACGTCGCGCTCCAGTTCCGCCAGGGTTTCGCCGGACGCACCGCCGACGACGTCGGCGTCTACGACCGGCTGACCGGGGCCTTCGAGACCGTGAACGTTCGGCCCGACGGCTCGCTGCCGCCCGAGTCCTCGTTCGAGCCGAGCGTCTCCGACGACGGCCGCTTCGTGCTCTTCCGGAGCGACGCCAAGGAGCTGATCGGTCCCGGCCTCGACACGAACGGCGTCGCCGATCTCTTCGTCCGCGATCGCGTGCTCGGGGTGACCGAGCGGGTGAGCGTCGCGACCGGCGGGGTCGAGGTGGCGACCCACACCGGCGTCCTCGCGGGATCACTCTCGCCCGACGGGACGCGCTGGCTCTTCGTGAGCGGCGCACCGGACCTCGTCGGCGACGATACGAACGGCGTGCCGGACGTGTTCGTGCGCGAGCCGGTCGCGGGCCGGCGTCTCGTGGACTTCTTCCCGGACGGCGTGCTCGACGACGTCGTGCTGGAAGCTCTCGAAACCCGGAACGCGCGGGCGCCGCTTCCCACCGCCGGTGCGGTCACGACCCTCTGTCCCGCGAGCGAGATCACGACCGCGTTCGGCATGGCGGCGTTCCTCCGTCCCGAGGCGCCGACCGGTACCGCGCAGTGCCCGGGCGGCTCGCTCAACGACGACGAGGACGTCGACGATCACGTCATCCAGCTCTGGACCGGTGCGGGGCCGGTGCTGAACCTCGGCCGCGCCGCGACCGCGACCGCGCTCTCGCAGACCCACGTCGCCGCGATCGTCTCGGAAGCGGGTGAGGGCTCCGACGTCAACGACGACGGTGACCTCGACGACGGCATCGTCCAAGTCTACTCGATCGCGAGTGGCACGTGGACGTCGACGGGCGTAGCGGCGCAGGAGATCCGTTTCTGCGGCGACGTGCTCGTGATCATGACGCCGGAAGCGGCGCGCGACCGCGACCTGAACGACGATCTCGACACCCGCGACGTCGTGCTGCAGCTCTACGTGCCGTCGACCGGTCGCCTCATCAACCCCGGGCAGGCCGCCGACGAGTTCGTCTGCAACGACCAGATCGTCGCGTTCCGCACGTTCGAGATCGACCAGGGGAATTTCGATCTCCAGGGCGGCGACCAGGGCGGCAGCGAGCCGCCCGTGCCCGCAACCCACGTGATGCAGGGCTACGTCATCGGCCGGCCGGAGTGTCTCGCAGACGGCGCGCCCGCCGACTGCCTCCGCAACAGCCTCCAGTCGGCGATCCCGTGCACGGAAGAAGCGTGCGACCCGCGCGTGCCCTACAAGGTGACCGACTGCACGGTGAAGTTCCTCACCCGCGAGTGCGAGCAGCGCGGCGACGTCGACGCGCCGTTCTGTGAGACCGGCAGCGGCGGCAGCGATCTCAACGGCGACACGCCGCCCGACGCGCGCGACATCGTGATCCAGGTGTTCGACGTCTGCACCGGCGAGGTGACCGTCGTCGGTACGGTCGGCGGCGGCGGCGATCCGTTCGAGGACGGCGACGGCGACGGTCCGGGCGCGACGATCTACGTCGCGCAGGGCCGCTGCATCGAGACGATCGGCGGTACCTGCGAGGAGAACGGCCAGTGTCCGACCGGCACGTTCTGCAGCGCCAACACCTGCAAGCGCGACCATCGCCCGTGCGTGACCGAGCTCGATTGTCCCCCGACGGTGCCGTGCGTGACCGGCGTCGAGGGGAACGTCCTCGCCGCGAGCCCCGACACCGACCGGGACGGCGTGCCCGACCACCTCGACAACTGTCCCGACGCGGCGAACGCGGATCAGAAGGACACCGACGGCGACCTCGCCGGTGACGCGTGCGATCTCGACTGCCCGACGTGTCCGAACCCCGTGCCGACGGGGACCGGCGGCGTCGCGACGGCGACCCCGACGACGACGGCGACGGGGACTCCGACGGCGACTCCGACGGCAACGGCGACCCCGACGCCGCCGGCCGGCGTCACGGCGACGCCGACTTCGACCCCGACCGACGTCGCGACCACCACGCCGACGGCGACGCCGACCGCACCGCCACCGGCCAATCCGCTCGACAATTTCCACTGCTACGGCGTCCGTGCCCCGCGCGGCGCGCCCGGGCGCGAGGTGACCCTCGTCGACCGCTTCGGCGCGACCAAGGTCGGCGTCGCCGACCCGCGCCGCGTCTGCAATCCCGCGAACGTCGACGGCAACGATCCGACGGCACTCACGCACCCGGCGCACTTCCTCGGCTACCGCATCAAGCGGAGCGGCCCGCTCGTCGAGCTGCCACGCCGGCAGGAGATCACGAACCGGTTCGGCACCATCTCGGTCGACCTCGTGCGTCCCGAGCTCCTGCTCGTGCCGAGCGCCAAGAGCCTCACCGGCACGCCGCCACCGCTCGATCCCGTCCCGGTCGATCACTTCCAGTGCTACCGCATCACGCGCGCCCGGACGCGCGTGAAGGGCCTTCCGGTCGCCGACCAGCTCGGCTCGCTCGCGATCGACGTGAAGCGCCCGCGCCGCCTCTGCGTGCCGGTCAACAAGAACGGCGAGACCCCGGGCGTCGAGCAGCACGCCACCGTGCTGACCTGCTACGACTCGCGCGTCGCGAACTCGTCGCAGCCGTTCGTCGGCCCACACCAGCTCTTCGTCGCGAACCAGTTCGGGGACGTCGTACTGGATCGGTTGCGGCCGGCGGAGCTGTGCGTGCCGTCGACGACGCCGTAGCGTTGAGCGGCGATCGGAAGCCCCAAGGCGGCTCAAACCCACCGAGGCAGTCGCTGGAGTCGTTGCCGCGGGGACAGGGACGCCGCCCATGGTGCGAGCGCGTCGTCGACTTCGACGGGCATTGGCCCGATCGGGGTCTTATCGGTACTCGGCCGCAGCCATCGAACGCGTCGTGCCCCCAGCGGCGCGTGGGGTCCTTCGCGCGTGAGTCGCGATCAGTACTTGCACACCACCTTGCTGCCGCTCCCGTTCGGGCGGCAGCGGAACGGGAAGTAGGAGGCGGCGCAGCGCTCGCGGTTGGTCGGTCCGACGGTCGCGTCGAGGGTGAGAGACACGCGGACGGCGTCGACGTCGGTGAGCGACGCGAACGCGGTGCCGCGGGTGCGGACCTTCACGTCGACGACGCTCGGGTCGTTCGGGCGCTGTTTGACGCGGACGTCGGTGAGACCGTTCGCCGACCCCGGCGTGCAGGCGGGCGGGACGGCGTTCGACACGTTGCGGTAACGGTGGCTCCGGCCGGTCGCCGCCGCGGTCCAGCCGTCGTTCGGATGGCACCCGGTCCCGACCGTTCCCGGCGGGACGGGGAGCGTGCGGTACGACCACTCGACGGTCGGCGCGTAGGAGGCGTTCCAGTCCTCGACCAGTAGCTGGAAGCCGCGCGCGGCGACGTCGGGCATCGGGGCTGCGAGGAACGCCCGCGCGTTCAGCTGCACGCGCCCGTCGGCGCGCGCGAAGGTGAGCGACGACTTCTCCGCGAAGTCGCCGGCGTCGTGCGGGCAGAGTGGGCTGTCGGGGTCGAAGTAGATGCGCACCTCGACGGCGCCGCCGGGAGAGCCGGCGTCGCTCGTGATCGCGATCCAGTACGTCGTGCCCCCGGTGACGGCGGTGTGGAGGTACGAGCTCACGTCGGTCGGGCTGTCGTAGCAGTCGACCTCGGCGAGACTGCCGCAGGCGCCGGTGTGCACCGAGACGACCGTCGGCGGATCGGCGGGGAACACGGTGTTGAGCGTGTACGCCGAAAGGATGCCGTCGGTCGGAGGGGTCATCCGGTACCAGATGCTGTGGCTGTTCTGGCTCGGGCCGCCGGCGGTGCAGGATTGGGCCGGATCGTCGACGTCGGTCGTGGCGCTCGCCGTGTCGATCGTCTCGTGGAGCCGGGTCGCGGGAGCGACGATCGTCGCGTCGACGCATGCGTCGTTGGCCGGCACGGCGAGCGCGATGCGGGCGCCAACGAAGAGCCATGCGGCGACCAGGATCGGCAGCGTGCGCATGCGCGCGGCCTAACACGGCTCCACCGCCGGCGACAACACGAATGTGCGGGCATGCGGGAAGTCGGGAAGCTGACGCACGCCGCATTGTGTTGCGCGCGCCGGCGCCCTTCTGAGCTATTGCGCAGGCTTGGTGAGCTGTTGGCGGCAGAAGCTCGGCGCGAGCTCGCCGATCTTCCGCCAGAACTCTCGCGATGCCTCGTCGGGGTCGAGACCGTCGGCGAGACGCACGTCGCCACTCGCGTAGATCGTGACGATGTCGCGGCCGTCCATGTTGAGCTTGAGCTCGGCCGGCGGCTTCATCCCGCCGCTCATGCCCGCCGAGTCGATCGGCGGCGGGGTCACGGCCGCGCGCGCTGTGCGCGTTGCGGCGCACGGAGTCGGGACCGACAAGAGCGAAACGCCGAGGGAAGCAAAACCGAGGAGGGAGATCCAATCGCGGAGAGTGAGTCGCATCGAACACCTACCAAGAGGATTTCGCCGCGTGTGCCCGCGCTGACGACGTTCCCCGGTAACATGCTTAGGTGGTTCTCCACAACGAAAAAACGTGAGTTGGGGTGAGCGGTCACGCACGCCGAACGGCGGCGAGTGCCAGCGTAAAACCGACGAGCAATGCGCACACGATCCCGAAGAGGTCGCCGACCCGCGCGTACACCGACCGCTCCGAGCGCGCCTCGATCGCGCCGACGAGCGCCGCGCGCGTGAGCGCGTCGGTATGGGCGACGACGCGTCCAAACGGATCGACGATCGCCGACGGGCCCGAGTCCGAGACCCGCACCAGCCACCGGCGCTGCTCGACGGCGCGGAGCGACGCGATGTCGAGCTGCTGCCATGCAAAGCCGGCGTTCGGGACCCAGCTGTCGTTGGAGGGGTTCACGAGATACTCGGCGCCCGCCACCACGCGGTCGGCAGCGACGTGCGGCAGGAAGGCCTCGTTGCAGACGAGGATGCCGGCGGCGCCGGCGCGTGTCGGAAGCGGCGGCGTCGGAGCGCCCGGGCTGAACTCGCGGACGCGTCCGAAGCGGCGGCGTGCGAGCTCCACGCGGAGCGGGAAGTACTCCATGAACGGCAGGAGGTACTCCTTGTCGTAGCGCGCGGTGAGCGCGCCGTCGGGGCCGACGACGTAGATGCTGTTCGTGAACGGCGGGCCGCCGTTCGGGGCACCGGCGCGGGGTGCGCCGATCACCAGCTCGGCGTCGTCGTCCGCCTGCAGCGTCGCAAGAGCTCGCCGTGCCGGCTCTTCCTGCTCGATGAACGTCGTGACCGCCGCCTCGGGCCAGAACACCACGCGCGGGTCGCCGCGCGCGAGGACGTCGCGGGTGAGCTGCCCGTAGGTCTCGAGCGTCCGTGCCGGGCCCTCCTGGCTCCAGCGCACCACGGCCCCGACGTTGCCCTGGACGATCGCGATCGGGGTGGCTGCCGCCGGCGCGGTGGCGGGGCGCGATTCGGCGAGCGCATCGCTCGATTTGTCGACCGCATCGCGCGATTGGGCGAGCGCATCGCGCGATTTCACGAGCGCATCGCTCGATCCCCCGAGCGGATCGCTCGCTTTCACGAGCGCAGCGCCCGACGGCACCGTGAAAACGCCCCACGCGAGCACGCTCGCAACCACCGCGGACGCGATCGTGAGTCCGGTCCAGGCGCCGCGCGCGACCGGGCGCCGCTCGACCCACGCGGCCGCGACGTCCGCGAGCGCCGCGTTCGCGGCCGCGAGCAGGAAGGACACGCCGTAGACCCCGGTCATCGACGCGATCTGGACGACCGGCGCGACACCGGCCTGCGCATAGCCGAAGGTCGCCCACGGAGAGTTGCCGACGTACGTCAGCGTTCCGTTCAGGAGCCGGCCGCGGGCGAGCTCGGCGGCCGCCCACGCCGCGCCCACGAGCAGCGGGGTCGCGGCGCCGAAGCGCGTGAGCGGCCTGTATGCGACGGCGAACGCGGCGTAGTAGGGCGCCGCCATGAGCATCGTCACCACGAGAAAAATCGCGATGCCGGCGGCGAGCGGCTGCTCGAAATAGCCCGCGACGGCGGGGGCCATCCACGTGCCGACGCTCCACCCGGAGACGAGCGTCCAGAACGCCCCGAGCACCACGCGGCGCCGCCAGCCGGCGTCGCGCAGCACGATGAGCAGCGGTACGAGCGCCACCCACGCGAGCGCGCGGAATCGGAGCGGGGGAAAGGCGAGCGCGTAGAGCACGCCCGACACGGCGGTCGCGGCGAGCGCCGGGCCGAGGCCCATCACGACGACTCCAGCCGCTCGAGATCCGTCAGCAGGCCGAGCGCGTCGAACTCTTCCCGCGCGCGCGCGCGCCACGCGTCGGCGTCGCGGCCGCGGAGCCGTCCGCCCGACGTGCGCAAGAAGTCGGCGATCACCGCATACGTCCGCGCCGTCTCCGGCCGCGCGCCGAGCCGTTCGCCGAGCGCGACGCTGCGGTCGAAGTACCGGAGCGCGCGGCGCGGCCGGCCGAGCGCGCGCTGGGCGCGACCCGCCAGACGCAGCACCTCGGTCGTCCGGAACGCCACCTTCCCGGCGCTCCGGAGCGCCGGGGCGATGCTCTTACGGAGCGCCGCACGGTGCGTGCGGGCGGTCGCCTGGTCGCCCGCACGCTCGGCGGCGTCGACTCGCACGATCTCCAAGAGCAGCCGCGAGCGGTGGTACGCGCTCACGTGGAACGGCGGCACGGGCGAGAGCCGCGTCACGACCTCGGCCGCGTGTCCGAGCGTCGCCTCGGCCGCGTCGAGCTCGCCGAGCTCGGTCTCCGCCTTGGCCTTCGCGCCGAGTGCCAGCACGTGCAGCAGCTCCTCCGGGTTCTCGTCGTAGTACGCCTCGGCGGACGCGACCGCTTCGCGCCAGTCGGACTGCTCGAGTGGCAGGAGCGAGTGCAGATAGTAGAAGTTCGTCTTCGCGAGGTCGTACTGGAAGAGATCCCAGATGCGGTCGATCTCGCCGATGCAGGCGTGTGCGGCCGCGAAGTCGCCCCGCGCGATGTGCTTCTCGCCGAGGAGGCCGAGATACGTGGTCGGTCCCCAGAGCTGGCCGTTGCGCACGCTCTCGGCGATGCGGTCGACGGGGATCTCGTGGCGCTCCGCCCAGTCGCCCTGGAGGATGCGGTAGGCGAAGTGCATGGCGCGCTCGTAGACGTACGCGTCGGCGTCGTCGGGCGGCACGAGGGCGTGCGCGCGGGTGGAGAAACGGCGCGCGACGTCGAAGGAGATGCCGCCGAACGCGAAGAGCGCGGCGGCCCCCGCGTAGAACTTCCCGGCGCCCGGCATCGTCCGGGCGTCGATGCGCTGGAGGAACGCGAGCGTGTCCATGCTGTCGAAGAAGTGGCGGGTCGGCTGGGTCGTGACCGTCGCCTCGGCGCGCGCGTAGCGGAGCTCCATGATCTCGCGCTGCCGGGTGGTTGCCGCGGCGGGTCTCCGGCCGAGGCGCGGGCCGTACATCCGCGCGAGGACCGCGGCGAGGTTGCGCGCGAAGTGGAGGCCGAGTTGCCACGAGCCCTCGACGACACGGTCGCCGAGGAGGCGGAGCGCGGTGTTGAAGTGCTCGATCGCGTCGAGGAACCGGCCACGGTAGTAGAGCGCCTCGGCGATGTTCTTCTCGAGGAGCGCGCGCTTGGCGGGGTCGCCGCCGTCGCGATGGATCTCGAGGTAGAGCTTCGACGCCTCCTCGAAGAAGTGGAGCGCCTCGCTCGGCGCCGCCGCGCGCGCCGCCTCCGCGCCGGCGCGGAAGAGGTACTCCTCGGCGCGCTCCGCCACGCCGCCCTTGCCGTAGTGGTACGCGAGCATGCCGGCGTAGCCCGGGACGTCGTCGGGCAAGACGCGCTCGAGCGTCTCCGCCACCTTCCGGTGCACGACCTCGCGCCGCGCGTGCAGCAGACTCTCGTACGTGACCTCCTGGATCAGCGGGTGCTTGAAGTCGTACTCCGCCTCGCGCGCGGAGTCGGAGCGGACCAGGAACTCGGCGCGCAGGAGCGCCTCGATGTCACCGGCGAGCGATCCCACGTCCTCGACGACGCCGCCCAGCACCTCGCTGTGGAAGCTCGCGCCGATGACCGCCGCCGTCTGGAGCAACTGGCGCTTGGCGACGTCGAGCGCGTCGACGCGCGCCATCACGACCTCGTGGATCGTGTCGGGGATCGTGACCGACGCGATCTTGTCGGTCGCCCGGAAGTGACCGTCGACGTGCTCGACGGCGCCTTCGTCGACGAGCCCGCGGACCACCTCCTCGATGAAGAACGGGTTGCCGTGCGCCTTCTCCTCGATGCGCTGGCGGGTGTCGCGGGGCAGGTCGCCCGGGCGGAACAGGTGGTTCAGCATGTTCCGCGACGCCGACGCATCGAGAGGCCTGAGCTCGATCTCGAAGGAGCGCTCGGGATGCTGCTCGCGCGCGAACGCCCGGATGCGATCGGACGTGACCGGGTATCCCGGTCGACAGAGATTGATGAAGAGGATCGGCTGCTCCTCGGCGAGGCGGAGCAACGACTCGAGCAGCTCGATCGACGAGCCGTCGGCCCAGTGCAGGTCGTCCATCACCGCGACCACCGGACGGGCGGCGGCGGTCGCGCGCACGAGCTGGGTCACGCTCCGGAGCGTGAGCTTCTCCATCGCGTCGCCGTGGAGGTCGGCGAGGCGGGTGCGGCGCGGCTCGTCGAGCGGCAGGCCGAGGAGTGCGGCGAGGAACGGCAGCACGTCCTCCAGCTCGCCGGGGAGGAGACCGCGCACCATCGCGTCGAGCTTGGCGAGCGCCTGCGCGTCGTCATCCCGCTCCTCGATGCCGATGAGCGAGCGGCAGAGGTCGATGATCGCGTGAAACGACAGGTGCCGGCCGGTCGCGACCGAACGGCCCTCGCACCAGACGACGCCTTCCGCTTCGGGGCTCGCCGCAACCTCACGCAGCAGGCGGGACTTGCCGAGGCCGGCCGTCGCGACGATGGTCGCGATCCCGCCGGTGCCGGCCGCGAGACGCGCGACCGCCGCGCGGAGCGCGGTGAGCTCCGCGTCGCGTCCGACGAGCGGCGAGAACACCCGGCGCTCGGCGCCGATCCGCGCTCGGTGGCGGCGCTCCTGGTCGGAGACGAGCTCGAAGACGCGGAGCGGGACGCCGCCGCCCTTCCGTGCGGCCGGCGGCAGCTCGCGATAGTTGAAGACCTCGCGCGTCGCCTTCCACATCTCCGCGCCGACGTAGACGTGTCCCGCCGGCGCCAGGTCCTTCAGCTCGTCGGCGATCGCGACCGGGTCGCCCATGACGGCGAACTCGCGGATCACCGCGCCGGCGACGTCGCCGCCGATGCCGAGCCCGGTGTTGATGCCGACGTGGACGTCGAGGTGCACGTCGGGCCCGAGCCGCTCGGTGTAGGCGCGGACCTGGCGGCGCATCTCGATCGCCGCGTTCACGGCGGCACGCGGCGCGTCCTCGAGCGCCACCGGGAAACCGAAGAGCGCCATGACGCAGTCGCCGATCAGCTTCTCGACCGTGCCGCCGTACCGGCTCGCGACCTCGTCGAGCACGTGGAGGCAGCCGACGACGATCGGGAACGCGCGCTCGGTGCCGGCGCGCTCGGTGAGCGTCGTGAAGCCGGTGATGTCGGCGAAGAGCACGGTCGCACGACGGCGCTCGGTGTCGCCGGCGCGGCGGCCGCTCTCGGCCCGCTCGCGCTCGGCCCGGAGTGCCGGCTCGAAGTAGACGCCGCGGATGAGACGCCCGGGATGGCCTTCGCCGTGGGCGAGGACGAGGGCGCGCGACTCGTCGCTCAGCGGCGCGGCGGCGACCGCGTCGAGCAGGCGTGCGCTGTCGTCGGGCGCGAGCGGCCCGAGCGTGATCTCGTCGACGAGGGTCGCGTCGAGCCCGTGCCGCATCGACGCGGCCGACTCGGCATCGGGGCGGATGGCGACGACGAAGAGCACGCGCTCGCCGGCGAGGCGATTCGCGAGGTGCGGCAGGAGCGCCAGCGACGCGTCGTCGGCGCGGTGTACGTCGTCGAGGACGACGGCGACCGGGCGCTCGGCGCTCCGCCGCTCGAGGGTCGCGATCACCGCGGCGGCGAGGTCCTCGACCGTCCGCGGCAGCTCCGCGGCGGTGCGGCCGGGGTCGCCCGCGAGGAGCAGGCTCGCGAGGAGGCGCGCCTCGCCCTCCTCGCCGAGGCTGCCGGCGGCGTGCACGATCGTCACGTCGCGCGCGGCCGGCAGGTGCTCGGCCTCGATCAGGAGGCGCGACTTGCCGATGCCGTGCTCGCCGACGACGAGCAGCGCGCCGCCGGTGCCGGTGGCGAGGCGTTCGAGATGGGCCGTCAGGCGTCCGAGCTCGGCGACGCGGTCGACGAACGGGACCGCGGAGGCGACGGCGGTCCGGGAGCGGAGCTCGCGGTGGCCGACGAGGTCGAAGATCGCGACCTCGATCTGCTTGCCCTTGAGCGCGAAGGTGCCGAGCGCGCGATACACGAAGGCGTCGCGGCTTTCGCGCTCGGTCTCGGGGCCGACGTAGATGTGGCCGTAGGGCGCCTTCGCCTTGAGACGCGCGGCGATGTTCACCGCGTCGCCGAGGATGTTGAACTCCCGCGCGACTCGGCCGCGCACGTCGCCGGCGACGAGCTCGCCGGTGTTGATGCCGATCACCAGGCGGAGCGGAATGTCGAGGCTCGCGTTGTACTTCCGAAGCTCCTCGCGCATCTCGACCGCCGCCGCGGCGGCCGCGCACGCCGGCTCCTCGATCGGCACCGGGTAGCCGAACATGGCGAGCAGACAATCCGACAGGAACTTGTCGACGGCGCCGCCATGGCGACGCGCGATCTCGTCGAGGATCCGCACCGCGCCCGTGACGGCGAAGTACGCGCGCTCGGGCCCGAGGCTCTCGGCGATGTCGGTGAAGCCGACGACGTCGGCGAACAGCACGGTAGCCCGTGCGAGGCGGGTGCTCGGTGGACCGGTCGCTGGACCTGCGGGTGATGGTTCGTCTGGCAAGGGGCTTCGAGGATTATGTTGCGCCCGAACGGCCTGGCAAGCCGTCTACTGACGGGCGCGGAGTTTGTCGTTCTTGCAAGCCGAGCGCGCCGAGGCGCTCGATTTCATGTCGGTCCCGGCGGCACGGAACGTGAAGGTAGCGCTCGAGAGGAGGAATATCATGACGCGAAGGTGGAAACGGTGGAGTGTCCTCGGTCTCACGCTCGGGCTCGTCGGACTCGGGTCGGTCTCCGGCGCCGAGCACCACGAGCCGCACGCGAATGCGTCACCCCAGCCGGGCGCGACGCCCGTTGCGCGCGATCGCGACCCTGCGTCCGGTGCGCCCGGAATCGGCGTCGGCCGAGCCGACGGTGCCGTGAAAAGCTCCGGGGACGAGGGCGGGACCGCCGCCGGCATGCCGGGCAACGGCCCCGATGTGAAGCGCTGAGCGTTCGCGACGGGGATCCCGAGAGTCCCCTTTAGAAGAAAATCCCCTCTTCCTCGAGCAGCAAGTAGGAGAGGTGCCCGAAGAGCTCCGCGTCGTCGGGCGTGAGGCTCTTGCCGACCTCCTTGTCGAGCTTCGTGCGGAAGCCGGCGAGGAGCTTGTCGCGTTTTTCCAGCTTGCCGGCCGCGACGGCTTTGCCGACGTTCGTGAGCTGTTTGCAGAGGGCGTTCGCTCGGCGCGCGACCGACGCCGACGAGCGCACCAGCTCGCAGAGACCGGCCGGTCCGCCGATGCCGACGGTCGTGCCGCCCGGGGAGCCCGACGGGCTCACGAGCCCGTCGGCGAGCTCGAAGAGGAGGTCGCGGGCGAGGCCCTGGTCGGGCGAGAAGCGCACGGCCGGCAGCAGGGCGACGTCCTCGCCGCCCGCGCCGAACTGCAGCGCGGCCATCAGCTCGCCGAGGGCGTCCTGCGCGGTCTTCTGCAACGCGGCGTCACTCGCCGGGATCACCGAGCCGTCGCATGCGGCGATCGCGGCGGGGTTGTCGTCGAAGAGCGTCGCGACCGAGGTGCGGGCCATCGCGAGCGGGTTCAGCTGCCCCAGGTCCTGGATCGGCACGGCGCCGCCGCCGATCGTCGCTCCCGGCTGCACGAGCGTCTTCCGGACCGACCCGTCGCCGATGAGGCGCGTGACGCAACCGACGCGCGTGAGACTCGACTGCTCGACGTACGGGAGCAGCATACCGAGCACGGCGCGCATGCGACGTTGCAGCTCGCGCCGCCCTTCCTCGGCGCCGACGGCGGTGGCGCAGCGTACGTGCTGCTGCTGGGTCACCACGCAGACGTCGCCGGCGGTGACGCCCGGCACGGCCGGCGTCGCGACGATCTGGAAGTCGAAGCCCGCCCCCGTCGCGGTGAAGTCGAACTGGTAGCCGCCCTCCGCGCCCTGCGGATAGACCTGCGATATCTGCACCTGATCGATCTCGCCGGACGAGACCGGAAAGCGTCCATTCGCCTGGGTGAATGCGGTGATCACGCCCGCGAGCTGGGTCAGATTGGTGGTCGCGCGGGCGCGGTTGGCCGCCTCACGCACCTTCTGCACGGCGGGCAGCAAGAGCCCGATCAGGACGGCGATGATCGCGATCACGACCAGAAGCTCGATCAGGGTGAAGCCGCGGGAGCGCATGGCATCTGACACGAATGGTTTGCGACGCATGATGATCCCTCCTCGGGGGCCGGCGATGCGGGTCGCCTAGCGTTCCCTCACTACGGAGGCAAACCGATCCCGGATGGGCTCAGGGGAGGAAGTAGACGGGGTTCGGCAGCTTGAAGACGCGCTCCGCGAAGCCGCCGTCGAGGTCGCTCCGTTGGTCGCCCATGCTGAGCAGGATCGTGTAGCCCTGCGCGGCGATTCGCTGCCGCTCGGCCGCCTTGAAATCCGCGCCGCGCGTGAACGTCTTGTCGGACGGCAAGACGATCACCTCGGCGAAGCCGAAGCCCTGCTCGCGGAGGTTCTGCTCCGTCACCGCGCGGAGGTCGCCCGGCCGTCCGGTGATGAAGAAGACGGCGACCCCGAGCCGGCGCGCGTGCTCGACGAGATGGAGCGTCGGCGGCAACGCGACGCTTCGCCCCATCGCCTGCCAGACGCGGATATTGCACGGACCGCGCTCGAGGTCGCAGTCGCCCTGGAGGATGCGCGCCCAGTGGTTCACGCGGTACGCCTGCCAGTTCGAGAGCGCGGTCTCGTCGATGTCGAGCACGATCGCGGGACGCTGCACGGCGGGCGCGCGCTCGGCGAGCCACGCGTCGGCGCGCGCGACGACCTTGGTGAACTCCTCGGCGTACTTTCCGGACTCGATGTACTCGGTGATGCGTCCCTGCGATTCGTAGAGCGCGGGAACCGGGCAGGCGTCGGGCCGGGGCTTCGGCCCACGCTGGGCCGCGCAGCCGAGCGTCGCGACGGCGAGGACGAGCGCGAGGACGCCGCCGCGACGACGAGCCCGGCTCATGCCCAGAAGTCGTCGACCGCGAACAGATCCCACACGAACTCCCACACCTCCATGACCTGCCCGTCGACGATGCGCATGCGAAGACACGTCGGGTTGTCGAGCGTCTTGCCGTCGCGGCTGCCGTGGCCGCGGAAGAACGCGACCGCGGAGCCGTCGTCGGCGAGCACGTGCTCCATGTCGAGATGAAACGTGCCGCCCGTCAGCTGCGGCACCGCCATCAGGAACTGGAGGATCGCCTGGCGGCCGCGGTGTGAGCCCGCGAGCTTCCCGCGCCGTCCCGGGAAGTGCCACACGGCGTCTTCCGGGATCGTCGCCTGGATCGTCGCGAGGTCGGCGTTCTTGAAGGCGGCGAAGAGCGCGCGGATGCGGGCCGCGTTCGGGTGCGCCGTCAAAGCGGCGTTGCCGCGAGCTGCGCGTAGCCGTCGAGGATCGGCAGGACCTCGTCCTTCGGCTTCGGCGGCACCCAGAAGTTGACGCGCGTGACGCCGGCGTCCGCGAACTTCTTGAGCACCTCCGGGCTGCCCGGCGCGCCGAAGACGGACACCGGGAAGTCTTCCGGCTTCTTGCCGGCGGCGCGCGCGCGCTCGGCGAGGTCTTTCATGCCGGAGAGGATCGCGTCGGGGTTGAAGCCGATCGGGATCCAGCCGTCGCAGAAGTCGACGACGCGTTGGCGCGCCTTCGGGGTGTCGCCGCCCATCAGGATCGGCGGGTGCGGCCTCTGGACGGGCTTCGGCCACGACCAGATCGGGTCGAAGTTCACGAGCTCGCCGTGGAACTCGGCCTCGTCCTTGGTCCAGATCTCCTTCATCGCGAGCACGCGCTCGCGGAGCAGCTTCCAGCGGGTCGTGAAGGCGGTGCCGTGGTTCTCCATCTCTTCCGCGTTCCAGCCGCCGCCGATCCCGAAGAGGAGCCGGCCGTTCGAGAGCACGTCGACGCTCGCGACCTCCTTCGCGGTGGTGATCGGATCGCGCTCGATGATCAGGCAGATGCCGGCGCCGACCTTGATCTTGGTCGTGACGGCGGCGGCGGCGGTGAGCGTCACGAAGAGGTCGTGCGTGTGCGAGTACTCCTTCGGGAGCTCGCCCCCGCCGGGGTACGGGCTCCGCCGGCTCACCGGGATGTGGGTGTGCTCGGGGAAGAAGACCGACTCGAAGCCGCGCGCCTCGGCCGCGATCGCGAGCTCGTCGGGGCGGATCGCGTAGTCGGTCGCGAACATCAGAATGCCGAAGTGCATGGTGGGTCTCCTCCCTTGGCGAGTGCTGAGCCTCGGTTTGGCCTAGTTTCAGAGCCTGCGCAACGGAGCCGGTCGTACGGCGGCCGTCGGGGAACGCGCGCGGTGGAGGGGATCGCCCGCGGGGGCTACGGCTACGTCGCGCGAGGACGGCGTGGCGCGGGGCACCGCCGGCCATGCGGCGATCGGCGCGTCGTAGACGACGCATGGCACTCACCGAGCGCCCGGCGCGTCGCCGCCGCCTTGCGGGTTGCGCGACTCACCGAGATCGCCCCCGCGGGCGACCCCTCCACCGCACGCCTCACCGCCGCTGCTCGGAAGACTCGCGGCATTGCGCACGGTGTCCGGCCGGTCCCACGCCTCTGACTCACCAGAGCTGAATAAGCGCCTCTGACGCGCACCAGCGATCAAACACGCCTCTGGCGGGCGCCGACCAGAGCCCGAAGCTCTTCCGAGCACCGCCGGTGGAGGCGGACGGTGGAGGGGTCGTCGGCGGGTCTACCCTCCGGGCACACGGCGATCTCGGTCAGGAGCGCCACCCCGAAAGGCGTGCGCGATGCGCCGATCGCCTGAGGAGTGCCATGCGTCGTCTACGACGCGCCGATCGCGAACGAGCTGCCGTTCGCTCGCCGTTGCGCCGAACGCGCGCTCCGGCTCCGTAGGACCCGCCGACGATCCCCTCCACCGTCCGCGCCCGACGCGACGGCCGCCGTCGCAGAATTCCAGGTTCAGGCGGTCGCCGGCGCGAGCGTGTCGCCGGATTCCTCGAGCTCGCGGATCGCCCGCTCGAGATGTCGGTCGAGGTTCTGCATGTACTCGTAGAGGCCCTTGTGGACGAGCGCGAAGCTCACGGCGTCGGAGAAGCGGCCGGGGTTGTTCCAGAGCGTCGTGCCGATCAGCGAGAGCGTGAACCACGCGCGGCGCGGGCTCGCGGCGATCACGGTGTCGCGGAGGATGCGGGCGAGGAGCACGACCTCCTCGCGGCGCGGCCGCACGCTGGCGCCGACCTGGCGGCCGCGGTTCAAGATGAACTCCAACGTGCGGCGGCGGAAGTTCCGGAAGTCGTAGAGCTCGGCGATCAAGCGGCGGTAGCCTTTGTAGAGCTCGATGCGGCTCATCGCCTTCGGGAGGATGTTGGAGAACACGAACTGGTCGCCGACCGACTCCGCGACGAGGCGGCCTTCCTTCGCCATCCGGTCGTGGAGCGGCGTCTTCGGCATCGCCTGCAGCATGCCCGTCATCGAAACCGGGATGCGCGCGTCTTGGATGAAGCGCAGCTGCTCTTCGAAGATCGTCGCGTCGTCATTGTCGAACCCGACGATCATGCCGGCCTGCACCTGGATGCCGTAGTCCTGGATCTTGCGGACGTTCTCGACGAGGTCGCCGCGCATGTTCTGCGTCTTCTTGGTCTCCAGGAGCGAGGCTTTCCGCGGGCTCTCGATCCCGATGAAGATCGTCGTGAAGCGGGCGGCGCGCAGCAGCTCGAGCAGCTCCTCGTCCTGGGCGACGTTCAGCGACACCTCGGTGTTGAAGTACATCGGGTGGTCGTGGGCCTCGCCCCACGCGGCGATCGCGCGCAGCAGATCTTTCGCGAGCTTCTTGTTGCCGATGAAGTTGTCGTCGACGAGGAAGACTTGCGTCGCGCCGAGGCGGTGGCACTCCTCGATCTCGGCCATCACCTGCGGCACCGACTTCACGCGCGGGCGGCGTCCGTAGACGACGATGATGTCGCAGAACTCGCAGTTGAAGGGACAGCCGCGCGCGAACTGGATCGTCATGGCGTGGTAGCGGTCGACGTGCAGCAGGTCGAAGCGCGGCGTCGGCGAGGTGGTGAGGTCCGGTTTGTCGAGCGGGCGGTACTCGCTCTGCCATTCGCCCGTCGCGAAGTCCGCGAGGAAGCGGGGCCATGTTTCTTCGGCTTCATCGACGAAGAGCACGTCGCAGCGGCCGCGCAGCTCCTCGGGACAGAGCGACGCGTACGGGCCGCCGATCACGACGAAGCGGCCGCGAGCCCGGAACTCGTCGACGATCTCGAGCATGCGGTGCTTGTGGACGATGTAGCCGGTGACGCCGACGACGTCGGCCTCGACGTCGAAGTCGATGTCCTCGACGTTCTCGTCACAGAGCGTGACCTGATGCTCCGGCCCGGTCAGTCCGGCCACGGTCGGCATCGAGAGGTTCGGGAAAATACAGTGCTTGCCGAGGCTCGGGAGAATGCGGTCGTAGGTCCAGAAGCTCTCTGGGTTCCGCGGAGTGACGAGATGAATCTTCACGACGCCTCCCTTCCACACTCGACGCGCAACGCGTCGCACCCCGGGGTTGGGTCGACCGGCTTTCCTTCTGGCGGGTCGGACCGGGGGAGTCAATTGCCGCACCGGAATCGTCGCTCATCCATCTCGGGCTGCTGCCGCACCCGCGCGATCAGCGACCCGCGAGCTCGTCGAGCAGGATCTGCGCGTCGGCGAGGTCGCGCGTGTCGAAGCCCTCGGTGAACCACGCGTACGCCGGCGCGAGGAGCGCGCGGGCCGCGGCGCGGTCCCCGCGCCGGGACATGACGCGCGCGAGGGTGATCGTGACGCGCAGCTCGAACGACTTCGACTCCTGCAGCCGCGCGACGGCGAGCCCGCGCTCGAATGCGGCGATCGCCTCGTCGGGCTCGCCGGTGTCGAGCAGAATCTCGCCGCGGACGCGGTGCAGCTCGGCGTCGAAGAAGGTCTGACCGGACTGGGCGGCGAGCGCGAGGCCGCTGGCGATCGCGTCGCGGGCCTCCGCGAGCTGGCCGGCGGCGCGATACGCCTTGCCGAGCAGCACCATGATCGCGGGTGCGCCGCCCCGGCTGCCGCTCAGCGCCATGAGCGACAACCCCGCCCGGAGATCGACGAGCGCCGCCGTGTCGCCGGCCTGCACGCGCGCGGCCGCGTGAAACGCCTGGCCGACGCCGAGCCAGAACGGGAACCCTTGCGCTTCGCTGAGCGCGATCGTCTCCTCGGCGCGCTCGCGCTGGCGTGCGCCGTCCTGCCGGAGCGCGTGCGTGACGGTCTCGAAGAAGAGCGCGTGCGCGACGCTGAACGGGTGCGCGAGCTCGCGGGCACGGACGACCGCGTCGCGGGCGCGGACGAGCGCGCGCTCGGGGTACCCCAGGACGAAGAGATCCCACGCGCTCGCGGAGAGCGCGCGCACGCCGGGATTGCCGGTCGCGAAGAGATTGGTGCGGTAGCGGTCGGGCGCCGACAGGCTGAGCGCGGTCTCGAGATGCGCGAGGGACGACGCGAACTTCCCGGAATAGACCTCGGTGAGCCCGAGGTCGCAATGCGCCTTCAAGAGGAGGCCCGGGTCGGCCATGCGCTCGCCGATTGCGAGGGCGTGCGCGCCGAGCGCGCACGCCCGCTCCGTGTCGCCGGAGTTGTGCGCGAAGACGCCGAGGCGGCTGAGCGCGTGGCCGACGCCGAGCTCGTCGCCGACCGCCTCGCAGAGTGCCCGTGTGCGCTCGTGGGCGGCCGCAACCTCCGGGCTCGTGTAGCCGAGTGCGACGGTCTGCGATTCGGCGAGCGTCACCTGCAGCGCGGCTTCCCGGGCGTCGCGATCGCGGCTCTCCGCTTGCATCAGGAGGACCGCGATCGCGTGCTGGAAATGGCGGATCGCTTCCGCATGCGCGGACCGCGATTGCGCGCGCTCGCCCGCCCGCTGATGGTAGTCGACCGCCGTCGCGGCGCGTCCCGCCGCTTCGGCGTGACGCGCGACCAGCTCCGGCTCGGCGGCGGCGCGTTCCGGAAACTGCCCGAGCAGCACGTCGACGACGCGGGCGTGCAGGCTTTGCCGCGCCCGCTTGAGCAGGGAGTCGTAGGCGGCCTCGTGCACGAGCGCGTGCTTGAAGGTGTAGACCGCGTCGGGGGGCGCGCCGCGTACGAAGAGGATCTCGGCTTTCACGAGCCGTGCGAGCCCGCGGCGGAGCGTCGTCTCATCGAGGCCCGCCACGGCCGCGAGCAGCTCGTACCCGAGCTCGCGTCCGAGCACGGCCGCGCGCTGCGCGACCTCTTTCCCCGTCGCGAGCCGGTCGAGGCGTGCCATGAGCGAGTCGGCGAGGGTCGCGGGAATGGCCGCCGTGTCGCGCAGCGAGCCGGGGCCCAGCACCGACTTCGTGAGCTCCTCGATGAAGAGGGGCACGCCGTCGGCACGGGTGACGAGCGTATCCGCGGTCTCCGCCGGCAGCCGGGTGCTGCCGATCGCGGCGATCATCTCGCGCGCTTGACGCGTGGTGAGCCGCGCGAGGCGGAGCGTCGTGGTGTTTTCACGCGCGGCCCACGGTGGGACGAACTCGGGCCGCGCCGTCATGAGCAGCAGCACGCGTGCCGTCGGACTCTGCGTGACGAGCCGCGCCAAGACTTCGAGCGAGGACGCGTCGCACCAGTGGAGGTCCTCGACGACCACGACCATCGGCTGCACGGTGCTGTGCGTGAGGTTCCAGCGCGCCATCAAGTCGATGGTCTTCCGGCGCTGCTCGTCTGGGCTCATGGCGAGGCTCGCCGGGAGCGGCAGGCCGAGGAACTCGGCGACGAGAGCGACCGACTCCGGCGAGGCCAGCCCGCCGAGGCCGCGCTCGACGCGGGCGCGTTGCGCCTCGACGTCGTCGCCGGGCGCGAACGCCAGGGCCTGGCGGGCGAGCGCGATCAAAGGATGGAAGGGCGTGCCCAGGGTGTACGGCGTGGCGCCGCATTCGAGCCACGTGTGCGGTACGGCGGCGAGCCGCGCGCGGAGCTGGTAGGCGAGCCGCGACTTGCCGACGCCCGGCTCGCCGACGACGAGCACGTTCTGCCCGTCGCCGTCCTGCGCTCGGTTCCAGCGCTCGACCAGCGTCGCGAGCTCCACCTCGCGCCCGACGAAGCGCGTGAGTCGGCCCGCCGTGACGTCGAGGCGACTGCGGACGCCGCTCGGCCGGACGATGCGATAGAGCGGCAGCGCGTCGCGGACGCCTCGGAGCCTCTGCGGTCCGCGGTCCTCGACGACGAAGAGCCCGGCGACGAGGTGCAGCGTGGCGGCGCTCGCCAGCACGGTGCCGGGGTCGGCGGCGGTCTGCACGCGTGCCGCCACGTTCAGCACCTCGCCGAGCGCGACGGTTTCCGCGCGCCCCTGGCCGGCGGCGAGCGTGCTCAGCACGACGGGCCCGGTGTGCACCCCGACGCGCACCGCCAGCGTGGTGTCGCCGGCGTCGGTCTTCGCGGCATCGTCGACGAGGTCGAGAGCGGCACGCACCGCGCGCTCGGCCGCGTCGTCCCAGGTCTTCGGCCATCCGAAGTAGGCGAGGAGCCCGTCGCCGATATGCTGCGCGACGTGGCCACCGTGCGCGCCGACGATGGCCTCCGCGCGCGCGCGATGCGCCCGGATCACCTCGTGATACTCCTCGGGGTCGAGGCGCCCCGAGAGCTCGGTCGAGCCGACGATGTCGGAGAAGAGGACGGTCATCTGCCGGCGCTCGCCGTCCTCGGGTCTCGGGACGACCGCGCGCGTCGCGACCGGCGCGCCGCACTCGCCGCAGAACTTCACCGTGGGGTCGACGCCGGCGTCGCACGCGGGACAGCGCCGCGTGAGCGCCGTTCCGCAGGCTCCGCAGAAGCGATTCCCGGTCGGGTTGCGCTCGCCGCAACGGCGGCACACGGCGCGCGCGGTGGTGCTGGAATGTAGGGAACGACGGCGAATCACTCGGGTCTCCTGTCCGTGGCGTGACTGTGGGCGGGAGCATAAGAAGGGCGTCGGTTAGCGGGAATGCGCGCATGGTTAGGAACGAGGGCCGCGACGGTTAACGGCTCGGGTCCGCGCCGGGGCGGAGGCGCGGGTGCCTGAGGCGATCGCTTTCGGGCCGTTTCGGCTCGACGGGACGTCGGGTCGTCTCTCCCGCGACGGCCGCGACGTCGAGATCCAACCGCGTCCGTTGGCGCTGCTCCGCCACCTCGCCTCGCGACCCGGTGAGCTCGTGACGCGGGCGGAGCTCCTGGCGTCGGTGTGGGGCGGTATCCGCGTCGACCCCGGGGTCGTGAAGGTCGCGATGCATGCGCTCCGCGAGGCGCTCGGCGACGACGGCGGTGCGCCGCGCTGGATCGAGACGGTCGGGCGCCGCGGCTATCGTTTCGTCGACGACGCTGCCGGCGAGCCGCGCCGGCCGGTGCGCGCGCCGGCGCCGCCGTTCGTCGGGCGCGGTGCGGAGATGACCGCGCTCCAGGCAGCGTTCGCACGGGCATGCGGCGGCCAGCGCCAGACCGTCGTCGTGACCGGGGAAGCCGGGATCGGCAAGACGGCGCTCGTCGACCGCTTTCTTTCCGACGTCGCGCCGCGCGCACGCGTCGCGCGCGGCCAATGTCAGGAGCACTACGGCGCGGGCGAGGCCTACCTGCCGATGCACGACGCTCTGCGGGCACTCTGCGCCGGTGCGGACGGCGGCGAGGCGAAGGCCATCCTCCGCCGGTGCGCGCCCTCGTGGCTGGCGCAGCAGCCGAGCCTCACCTCCGAGACCGAGCGCGCGACGTTGCAGCGGATCTCGCACGGTGCGAGCCAGGAACGCCTGCTCCGCGAGCTCGCGGAGGCGATCGAGGTCCTCGCGGCGACGCGGCCCCTGCTCCTCGTGTTGGAGGACCTCCACTGGAGCGACGCCTCGACGGTCGAGCTGCTCGTGCGCCTCACGCAACGTCGCGACGACGCGCAGCTCTTGCTGGTCGGCACCCACCGGTCCGGCGATCCGGCGCTCGTCGACCATCCCTGGCGCGACGCGGCCCGCGAGCTCGTCGCCAAGCGGCTCGCCGTCGAGGTCCCCCTCGAGCTCCTCGCCGAGGAGGAGGTCGTGTCGTACGTCGCGCCGTGCGTCGCGGTGGGGGAGGCGGCGGGCCTCGGACGCGCGGTTCACGAGCGGACGGGCGGCAACCCGCTCTTCATGGTGCACGTCGTCGACGAGCTCTGGAGCGTGGGACTCGCGACCTGCGACGACGGCGCGTGGCGCCTGCGCGCGGACGCCGACGTGATCGCGCGCCGCATCCCGGACGCGCTCCGCGGGCTGCTCGAAACCCACCTCGATCGCCTCACGGCCGAGCACCGCGCCGTGCTCGAGGCCGCGAGCGTCGCCGGCCAGGTGTTTGCGGCGGCGGCGGTCGCGGCGGCGCTCGGCGAGCCGAGCGAGGACGTCGACGAGATTTGCGAGGACGTCGCGAGCGCCGCCGCCGCGCTGATCGAGCCGGTTGGTCTCGCCGAATGGCCGGACGGAACCGTGAGCGGTCGCTACCGCTTCCGGCACGCGCTCTATGCCGACGCCCTGCGCGACCGGATCGCGCCGACCCGGCGGGGACGGCTTCATCGCCTGATCGGCGAACGGCTCGAGGCGGGCCTCGGGGAGCGGGCGCACGAGCACGCGGCGATGCTCGCCGCGCACTTCGAGGCGGCGCGGCAGCTCGATCGCGCCGAGCGCTGGCACGACCGCGCTGGCGAGAGCGCGCTCCGACAGAGCGCGCACGGCGTCGCGCTCGGACACTTCCAGCAGGCGCTCGAGCTGCTCGGCCCGCGGCCCGATCGGCGCCGTGCTCTCGCGTTGCACACGAAGATCGGCATGGCGTTCGCCGCCAGCCGCGGCTACGCCGCGCCCGAAGCGGAGGCCGCCTTTGCGCGCGCCGTCGCCTTCAGTGAGGGCATCGCGGAGAGCGCCGAGCTCTTTCACGCCTATCGCGGGTTACGCGAGTTCTTCCAGGTGCGCGGCGAGATTGCCCGAGCGCGGACGTTCGCCGAGCACCTGATGCGCCTCGCGCGCGCGAACGACGCCCCGTCGTTCGCGATCGAGGCCGAGTTCTCGATGGGCTCGGTGTGCTTCTATGCCGGGGAGCTCGAGGCCGCGCGCGCCCGCTTTGGTCGCGCGTTGTCGGCAGCGACCGGGGTCGGCGCGGCAGCCGCCCGCGTGGACGTCGAGACCGGGACCCTCCACACCCACGACCCGGTCGCGACGACACTCTCCGAGCTCGCGCTCACGCTCTGGCTGCTCGGGTTTCCGGAGGACGCGCGGGCGCGGAGCGCCGCGGCCGTGGACCTCGCCGAGTCGAGCCTCCCGCCGCTCGGACGCGCACACGCGTTCAGTTTCGACGCCGTGCTGCACCAGGCGCTCGGCGACGTCGCCACGGCACGTGTGCGCACGGCCGCCGTCCGCGGCCTCGCCGTCGAGCACGGGTTCCCGCATTGGCTCGCGATGAGCATGCTCCTCGACGGCTGGTCGGCGGCGCGCGCTGGCGATCCCGGCGCCGGCGCCGAGCTGCTGCAGGCGGGGATCGCCGCGACGGAGGCGATCGGGGCGCAGCTCGGGTTGCCGTACTGGCGCGTCGGGCTCGCGCAGGCGCTCGGGGCGAGCGGCCGGGTCGACGAGGCGCTGGTGCTCGTCGCCGGCGAGCTCCAGCGCATCGAGCGGAGCGGCGAGCGCACGCACGTGAGCGCGCTCCACCGGACGCGCGGCGAGCTTCTCGTGGCGCGCGGCGCGGCCGGGGAGGCCGAGGCCGCGTTCGAGCGTGCGCTCGCGATTGCCCGCCGCGGCGGGCTACGAGCGTACGCGTTGCCCGCGGCCGTGGCGCTTGCGCGCCTCTGGGAGAAAACGGAGCGCGCGCGTGCGGGCCGTGCGTTGGTGGCGGAGGAGGCGGCGGCGTTCGGTGCCGCCACGACGCCGGATCTCGCGGTCGCTCGGGCGCTGCTGGCGGCCGGCGACTGACGCGCCGCCGACCGACGCGTCCGGAACGACGCTGCGCGCGCGCCGGCCTCAGCTCCAGGCGAGGCGCCCGCGCGTCTGCCAGTACGCCTGGGGTGCCTCGGCGAGCTCGCGCAGCGCCGCGATCGTTCGCGGCTCGAGCGTCGTGCCGAGCGCTGCGACGTGTGACACGAGCTGGCCGGCCGTCGCAGCCCCCGAGAGCGCCACGTCGACCTGGTCTGCCGCGAGCACGAACGCGAGTGCGAGGGTGGCGACCGCTGCGCCGGCGTCGGCCGCGATCGCGCGAAGACGCGTTACGAGAAGCGCGTCCTCCGGCCGCGCATTGACGTCGGTCAGGCGGCCGTTCGCGTGCACCTCCTTCGCGATCACGCCGAGGCCCTCGGCGTGGGCGGTCGCGAGGAGCGGGAGCAAGGACGGCTCGAGGACGTTCACGGTCGCCTGCACGGCGTCGAAGACGCGCTCGCCGTCGACGCGCGCCGCCAGGGCCAGCGCGAGGGCGCGGTCGGAGGTGGGGCCACTCAGCGACACTCCGAGGGCGCGGCTGGCGCCACTCCGCCGCGCCTCGACCATCGCGGCGAGCAGGCGGTCGTCGGTGAGGCAGCCCGACTCGGCCGTCGCGCTGTGGATCTGGTAGAGGTCGAGCTGTGACCCGAGCACGGCTCGGCTCTCGCCGAGCTGGGTGGTGAAGCGCGCGAGGTCGAGCTGCTTCTCCTCGTGGACGGTTGCCTCGATCTTCCAGTCGGCGGTGTAGCGGTAGCCCCATTTGCTGCCGACCGTCACCGCCCCGGGCTCGATGGCGCGGGCCGCGAGCCAGCACGCCAGGAACTCCTCGGCGCGGCCGTAGCTCCGTGCGGCATCGAAGTACCGCACGCCGTGCGACCAGGCGGCGTCGCAGACCTCGGCGGTGCGGGCCGCGAGGGCTGCGGGCGTGCGGTCCGTCGGGAGATCGTGGGCACGGCCGAGCGTGATGTAGCCGGGGCGGCCGACGGCCGCGAGGCCGAGACCGAGGCGCGACACGGTGAGGCCGGTGCGCCCGAGCGGACGCAGGGGGAGGGCCGTCATGGTCCGCCGCCGACCGTCGCGATCAGCCGGCTTCGGCGAACGTGTTGCAGGCGGCGACCGTACCGGCCTCCATGCCGCGGCGGAACCACTCGACGCGCTGCTGCGCCGAGCCGTGCGTCCACGTTTCCGGATTCACCCGGCCGCCGGCCTGCTTCTGGATGCGGTCGTCGCCGACGGCCGCCGCGGCGCCGATGCCTTCCTCGACGTCGCCGCGTTCCAGGAGATCGCGCTGCGAGGTCGAGTGGGCCCAGATGCCGGCGAAGCAGTCGGCTTGCAGCTCGAGCAGCACCGAGAGCTGGTTCGCGGCGTCCGGGCGGCGCTGCTGCATCTCGCGGACACGGTCGGAGAGGCCGAGCACGTTCTGCACGTGGTGGCCGATCTCGTGCGCGATCACGTACGCCTGCGCGAAGTCGCCGGGCGCGCCGAAGCGCGAGCGCAGCTCGGTATAGAAGCCGAGGTCGATGTAGACCTTCTCGTCGGCCGGACAATAGAAGGGCCCCATCGCCGCCTCCGCAAAGCCGCAGCCCGAGCGGACGTTGTCGGTGAAGAGCACGAGCTTGGTCCTCCGGTAGTTGCGGCCGGCGACCGGAAATGTCTTCTCCCACGTGCTCTGCACGTCGTCGAGGACGAACGAGACGAACTCGACGAGCTTCTCCTCGTCGGGCGACGACTGGTAGGGCCCGTCGGTCTGCTCGACCGGCCCGCCGCCGATGTCGATGAAGTTGCCGAAGAGCGAGAACAGGTTCTGGCCGGTCGCCAGGCTCAGCACGAGCAGGACCACCGCGCCGCCGGCGCCGATGCGAAGACCACCGCCGCCGAGCATGCGTCCGCCGCCGCCCCCGCCACGCTGATCCTCGAGGTCACCGCTGCGTCCGCCGGGTGTCCAACGCATGCGCCGCTGCTAGCGCGGCAGGGTGGCGAGAGCAAGCGGCGGACGTTGCAGCACCTTCCGGCGCTTGGTACGCACGGCCGATGTCCGCGCCGCTCGTCGCTTGCCTCGACCTCGAAGGTGTTCTCGTCCCGGAGATCTGGATCGGCGTCGCCGAGACGACCGGCATCGCCGAGCTCCGCCGGACGACTCGCGACGAGCCCGACTACGACAAGCTGATGCGCGGCCGGCTCGCGATCCTCGCGCGCGAGGGCCTCGGCATCGCCGACATCCAGAAGGTGATCGCGACCATGCGTCCGCTCGACGGCGCGCCGGCCTTCCTCGATTGGCTGCGGACGCGCGCCCAGGTGATCATCCTCTCCGACACCTTCATGCAGTTCGCGCAGCCGCTGATGGCGCAGCTCGGGTATCCGGCGCTGTTCTGCCACGCACTCGACATCGACGACGCCGGCCGCATTCGCGACTATGCGCTCCGGATCGCCGACGGGAAGCGCAAGGCCGTGATGGCGTTGAAGCTCTTGAACTTCCGGGTCGTCGCCGCCGGCGACTCCTACAACGACACGACGATGCTCGACGAGGCCGACCGCGGCATCCTCTTCCGCCCGCCCGACAACGTCATCCGGGACTTTCCGCAGTTTCCCGTCACGACGACCTACGACGAGCTGCGCGCGGCCTTCGAGGCCGCAGAGCGCGCGACGGCGTAGACATCCCGAAGAATTCCTCTCGAGGAATTCGCCAGAAAGAAGGCGACCATGCATTTCGACTACAGCGACAAGGTCAAGGGCCTCCAGAAGCGTGTCAGCGCTTTCATGGATGAGCACATCTTCCCGAACGAGGGGACGTTCGTCAGCCAGATCGACGAGGGCGACCGCTGGGAGCCGGCCACGATCGTCGAGGAGCTCAAGGAGAAGGCCAAGGCGGCGGGGCTCTGGAACCTCTTCCTGCCGGAGAGCGAACGCGGCGCGGGGCTCACGAACCTCGAGTACGCGCCGCTCGCCGAGCTCATGGGACGGGTGCACTTCGCCTCGGAGGTCTTCAACTGCTCGGCTCCCGACACCGGCAACATGGAGGTCCTGGAGCGCTACGGGAGCGCCGAGCACAAGAAGCAATGGCTCGAGCCGCTTCTCGCCGGGAAGATCCGCTCGGCGTTCGCGATGACCGAGCCCGCGGTCGCGTCGTCGGACGCGACCAACATCGAGTCGAGCATCGTCCGCGACGGCGACGACTACGTGATCAACGGCCGCAAGTGGTGGACGTCGGGCGCCGGCGACCCGCGCTGCCGCATCATGATCTTCATGGGCAAGACGGCGCCCGACGACCCCGATCGCTATCGCC
>JANNPN010000433.1:0-18376 GCA_031400185.1 Polyangiaceae bacterium | reverse complement strand
TTCGCCAGAGACCCGATGGCCGCTGCGAAGCTTCATATGATGCCATTTCCAAATGATTTGGGTAAATCTAGATTCATGGCGTCAAAATTTTCGCCCTTTAACGTCGAGAAATTCATCACACGACACGTTCTGGGATTTCGCATCGCTGATGCCGGAGATCACGGCGATGTTGATGTGGGCGATGTCCGACCGCGCCATTCCCCGCAGCTACAGGACGATGCAGGGGTTCGGCGTGCATACGTTCCGCTTCGTCAACGCCGCCGGCGAATCGCGCTTCGTGAAGTTCCACTGGACGCCGGCGGCGGGCACGCATTCGCTCGTCTGGGACGAGGCCGTCAAGATTTCGGGCGCCGACCCTGACTTCCACCGCCGCGACCTCTGGGAGTCTATCGAGGCGGGCGCGTACCCGGAGTGGGAGCTCGGGGTGCAGATCTTCACCGAGGAGCAGGCCGAGGCTTTCAGTTTCGACGTGCTCGACCCGACGAAGATCGTGCCCGAGGAGCTCGTGCCCGTGACGCCGGTCGGCCGCATGGTCCTGAACCGCAATCCCGACAACTTCTTCGCCGAGACCGAGCAGGTCGCCTTCTGCACCGCGCACGTGATCCCCGGCATCGATTTCACCAACGACCCGCTGCTGCAGGGCCGGATCCACTCCTACGTCGACACGCAGCTGACCAGGCTCGGCGGTCCGAACTTCCACGAGATCCCCATCAACGCGCCGATCGCCCAAGTGCACAACAACCAGCGCGACGGCATGCACCGGCAGACGATCAACCGCGGCCGGGTCGCCTACGAGCCGAACTCGCTCGCGGGGGGCTGTCCGTACCAGGCCGGATCCGCCGGGTTCGTCTCGTTCCCGGAGCCGGTCGAAGGCAGCAAGCTGCGCGGCCGTCCCGACAAGTTCGCGGAGCACTACACCCAGGCGACGCTCTTCTACCGGAGCCAGACGCCGGTCGAGCGCACGCACATCATGAAAGCGTTCCGCTTCGAGCTCGGGAAGGTGCAGAGCAACGCCGTCCGCGAGCGCATGCTCGCGGGGCTCGCGAACGTCGACCGCGAGCTCGTCGCGGCTGTGGCCGACGGTCTCGGCATGGCCGTGCCCGCACCGCTGCCGCGCGTCCTCGCGAAGCCGCCGCGTCCCGAGGTCGAGACGTCACCGCCGCTCTCGCTGCTGGCGCGTCCGGGCGCGGTCGGCATCGCGACGCGGCGGGTCGCGATCATCGTCGCCGACGGCGTCGTCGGTGCGGTCGAGGCGCATCGGGCGATCGCCGACGCCGGGGCCGTGCCGCGCGTGCTCGCGGCGAAGCTCGGGACGGTGCGGACGGCCGACGGTACCGAGATGGCCGTCGATCAGACGATCGAGACGGCGCCCGCGGTCCTGTTCGACGGGCTGGTGCTGCCGGACAACCCGGCGGGCATCGATGCGCTCGTGCAGAACGGGCAGGTGCTCGAGTTCGTCAAGGATCAGTTCCGGCACTGCAAGACGATTCTCGCGATCGGCACCGCGCAGCGGATCCTCGACGTCGCCGGGATTCCGCCGGCGTTGCCGTCGGGGGAGGCGGATCCCGGTGTCGTGCGCGCCGACGGTGAGGGCAATCGTTCGACGAGTCGCGTCGATGCGTTCTGCGAGGCACTGGCGCGCCATCGTCACTACGCGCGCGAGACTGATCCTCCGCTCGTCTGAGTACGCCTTCGGTTCCGCGGGGGTGGTGGGTCGTCTTTCCGCTCGCGGGTTCCTGGTTCCCGGCGCGTAGAGCCCGCCGCTGGCCATCCGGATTGCGCACACGCGCGGCGGCGCTCGCTCCAAGACGACCCACCACCCCCGCGGAGCGGCGGCGGCGCGGGCAGCGAAAGATCAAGCTCCGGTGCTTCTCAGGTGGCGGAGA
Source organism: Polyangiaceae bacterium (assembly GCA_031400185.1). GTDB lineage: Bacteria > Desulfobacterota > Binatia > UTPRO1 > UTPRO1 > UTPRO1. The sequence goes on along the minus strand of JANNPN010000433.1, from coordinate 16,490 downwards.
AGAGACGCTCGCAACCTGTGCCCGCGAGCGTTGCCTCCACGGCGGCGCGGTCGTTCGGGCTGAGCGCGGCGTAGCCTTCGCGGAGCCAGCGGAGGCACTTGGCCTGATACGGGAAGGTCGTCTGCGTCCAGTTCGTGCCGTCGATCGTGCAGGTGACTTCCTTGGCGCCGCTGGCGAGTGCCGTCGCGTTGGCGATCAGGAAGGGGACGTAGACGCGGCCGATTTCCGTGAGCAGCGGGCGGACGGCCTCGAGACTGCTGCGTGGAGTCCAGTCCTCAGCGCTCGGATCGGCGAGCCAGGAGAGGTCGTCCATGCGATTGACCCACGCGACGACGCGCGGGGCGGTTGCGGCGGCGACCGCTGCGGACGTCGGGTCGAAGGCGGCGAGTTGGGAGAGTTGGCCGAAGAGGGCGAAGTCCGCCGTGCTCGGGCGCTGGCCGAACACGAAGGGGAGCTCGCGGAGGTGGGCGTCGAGGATCGTGAGGAGGCGACGGTAGCTGGCCTCGATCGCAGCGGCGGTCTCCGGTGTCGAGCCGACGACCGCGAGGCGGCCGATCTGGCGCTCGGCGAAAGCCGCGGCGGCGCGGGCCAGGAGGTCGGGTGCGAGCTCGAGGTTCTGATCGAGCGGGATGACGTGTGAGGCCTTCGCGGCATCGGGAGCGTAGGCCCAGCGGTAGTGGAACATCGCTTTCGTCAGCCACTCGTCGGCGTAGTCCTCGACGAGCGCCGCGAGGAACGCGACCGCCGGGTCGGCGGGGACGATCGAGCGCTCGCGGCGGTACTGCTCGAGCCGCGCGATCTGGAACGTGGAGTCGACCATCGCGTGGGCGCCGTCCGTGTCCGACCACGCGAGGACGGGAATGAGCGCGACCGGCACCGGTGGCGTGTTCGCGTCCTCGCGCGAGCCGCGGAGGATCCAGCGAAACGGGATGCGGCGATAACGCAGCAGGGCGCGCATCTTCCGGCTGTAGGGCGAGGCGTAGGCGCCGACCAAGCGGATGTCGTTCACGACCCCGTGGTCTCCGGGTCGGTGCCGCAGAGCAGCGTCGCCGCCGTCCGCTCCATGACCGTGATCGCGCGCGCGCGGCCGAGGCGCTGCGCGAGCCGAAGCCGCTCCCAGGCCTCGAGCGAGAGCACGAGCTCGACGGCCTCCTGCACGTCGGCCGACGCCTGCTCCAGCTCCGGCAGCCAGCGCCGCAGACGGACGCGCAGCTCGGCGATGAAGAGCTGCTGCTGGCTCTGGATGAACGGCGAGCGCCAGCGCTGGACGTCGGCGGAGCGCTTGTAGGGCGCGATCCGCTCGAAGACGCGGGCGCGCTGGCGGACGAGCGCGCGGAGGCGGTCGCGGAGGCTCGCGGTGAGATCGGGCTCGTGGAGGAGCGGCAGCGCTTCCATCCGGAGGCGCGCGTCGAGCGACGCGAACAGGCCCTCCATGTCGGAGAAGTGGCGAAAGACGCTCCGGAGCGCAACGCCGGCGCGCGCGGCGACCTCCTGCATGGTCGGTTGCAGCACGCCTTCGCCGACGAGCGCGTAGAGCGCGTCCTCGATGGCGGCGCGGCTCCGTGCCGCGCGCCGCGCGCGCCCGTCCGAGTGCGCCGTCGCCTCGATCTTCATGGAAGCCGTTGCCATGGCCCGACAATATGTCATAGGAAGTGCCAAAACCAAGCCCCTGCCACGGAGGCGCTGCATGCCCATCTACCCCACACCCGAGCAGATCCAGACCCTGCTCGCCGGGCCGGACGACCGTCCGGTCGTCATGCTGAACCTCGTGCGCTTCAAGCCCGAGGCCGACGGCGGCGGCGAGAGCGGCCGCGCCTCCTACGAGCGCTACGCGACCGCGATGCGGAAGGTCGTCGAAGGGCAGGGCGGACGCTTCCTCTGGACGGGCAACGTCGACTCGGTCGTGATCGGCGACGGCGAGGCGGGCACGTTCCACGCCCTCGGCATCATCGAGTACCCGTCGCGGAAAAGGTTCGTCGAGATCGCGACGAGCGACGTCGTCCGCGAGATCGGCGCCGACCGCGCGGCTGGGCTCGAGAGCCAGTGGCTGATCGCCGCGTCGACGCGCACGTTCTGACGAGCGAGGAGGATCGCGATGGCGACGGATGAGCGATCGAAACGCGGCCTCGACCGCCGTTCCTTCCTGATCGGCGCGGCCGGCGGTGCCGCGGTGACGGCGCTCGGGGCCGCCGGCGTCGGCACCGTCCGGCAGAAGGCGCGGGCGCTCCGGACGCCCGCGGCCGTCGAGGCGGGCAAGGACGCGGAAATCGCCGAGTCCTTCGCCGACTCGCGTCCGGCGTACACGGAGGACGCCAAGGCTCCGGCCGGCGCGCCCAACATCGTGGTCATCATCCTCGACGACGTCGGCTTCGCCGACCTCGGCGCCTATGGCAGCGAGATCCGCACGCCGCAGATGGACGCGCTCGCGGCGGCGGGGCTCCGGTACGTCAACTTCCGGACCTGCGCGATGTGCTCGCCGACGCGCGCGTCGCTCATGACCGGCTTGAACCACCACTCCGCCGGCATGGGCTGGCTCGCCGACGTCGACTCCGGATACCCGGGCTATCGCGGCGACATGACGCTCGAGGCCGCGACGCTCGCCGAGGTGCTGCGCGACCGCGGCTGGTCGACCATGCACGTCGGCAAGTGGCACGTGAACTTGGCCGTGTCGAACGGGCCGGCGGGTCCGTACCACAACTGGCCGACGAGCCGCGGCTTCGAGCGCGCGTATTGGTTCCAGGGCCACTCGACCGACTATTTCAAGCCGGCGGAGCTGATCGACGGCGTGGCCCCGGTCGAGGCCGAGGAGCGCGACGACTACTACGCGACCGACGCGCTCACCGACCGTGCCATCAGCTACGTGCGGACGCAGAAGCTGATGGCGCCCGACAAGCCGTTCTACCTGCAGCTCTGCTACCCGGCCGCGCACTCGCCGCTGCAAGCGCGGGCACGCGACCGCGACGCGTATCGCGGGGCGTACGACGCGGGGTGGGACGTCGTGCGAGCGGCGCGGCTCGAGCGGCAGCGGACGCTCGGCGTCGTGCCAGAGACGACGCAGCTCCCGCCGCTCTCGCCGGGCGCCGACCCGTGGGACGGCCTCGACGCGACCCAGAAGCGCGTCTACGCGCGCTACATGGAAGTGTACGCGGGCATGATGACCAGCCTCGACGCGAGCATCGGCCGCTTCATGGCGGCGCTCGAGGCCGGCGGCTGGCGCGACGACACCCTCGTCCTCCTCTTCTCCGACAACGGCGGCTCGGCGGAGGGGACGCCGACCGGCACACCGAACGTGTTCGCGGCGCCGTTCGGCCGGCCCGTACCCGTAGAAGAAGCGGCGAAGCTCTACGACGTCATGGGCGAGGACGCGACGTTTCCGCACTATCCGATCGGTTGGGCGTGCTGCTCGAACACGCCGTACCGGCTCTACAAGCAGTACGCGCATCTCGGCGGCGTCGCGGACCCGTTGATCGTGTCGTGGCCGAAGCGCATCACGGCGCGCGGCGAGGTCCGGAAGCGCTTCGTCCACGTCGTCGACCTCTATCCGACGATCCTCGAGGCGGCCGGTGTCGAGCGGCCGGGTGTGTACCGCGGCCGGCGCATGAAGCCGATCGAGGGGGCGAGCGTGCTCGCGACGTTCGCGAACGGCGAGGCGCCGACCCGCACGACGCAATACTTCGAGCTCGGCGGCCAGCGTGCGTTCCTCGACGGCGACTGGCGGCTCGCGACCCGCCACGAGCGCGGCAGCGCCTTCGAGAACGACGTCTGGGAGCTCTACGACCTCACGACCGACCCGAACGAGCTCGTCGACCTCGCCGCCAAGCACCCCGAGAAGGTGCGCGAGCTCGTCGACAAGTGGGACGCCGCCGCCGAGCAGTACGGCGTCTTCCCGCTCGACGACCGGAACCTCGTCATCAAGATGGTGCAGGACCGGCAGCGGCGCGGCATCCGCGCCGACTGGGAGCTGGTGCCGCCGTTCGAGCGCCTGACCGCCCACGTCGCACCGATCGTCACGACGCTCAGCCACACGATCACGATCGACCTCGTGCGGCCGCCGGGTCGCGGCAACGGGGTGCTGCTCGCGCAGGGCTCGAAGCACGCGGGCTACGTGCTGTACGTGTACGACGGCACGCTCGTGTACGAGCAGAGCCTGGTCCCGTGGAACGAGCGCATCGAGAGCGCGACGCCGCTCCCCGAGGGCCCGCTCACCGTCAGCTATACCCAGACGATGACCGGCCGGCCGTTCGACGGCATGGGCGCGCTCGCCGTCGGCGGGACGAAGGTCGCCGAGCACACGTTCGAGCGCGTGCTCTTCGCGTCCGGCTACGACGGGCTCTCCGTCGGCGCCGATCTCGGAAACCAGGTGTCGACGCGCTACCGCGGTCCGAACCCGTTTCAGGGCGAGATCCTGAAAGTGCGGATCCACGTCGATACGACGCCGTACTCGCCGGCCGAGACCATGCGCTTTTTGAACGCGATGGGCCTCCGCATCTGAGCACGATGGCGGACGCCGGCGCGATGATCGCGGTGCCGGCCGGACGCTACCGCGTCGGCTCCGACGAGCACTATCCGGAGGAGCGCCCGGCGCGCATCGTCGAGGTGAGTGCGTTCCGGATCGGCGCGACGCCGGTCACCAACCGCGCGTTCGCGGCGTTCGTCGCGGCGACCGGCCACGTGACGGTCGCGGAGCGGGCCGCGCCTCCCGGGTCGGGCGTCTTCGCGATGACCGCCGGTCCCGTCGACCTCCACGACCCGTCGCAGTGGTGGCGCTTCGTGCCCGGCGCGACGTGGCGCACCCCCGCCGGGCCGGGCTCGACGATCGACGGTCGCGACGACCATCCCGTGGTCCACGTCGCGCTCGCTGACGCCGAGTCCTACGCGGCGTGGTGCGGAACGCGCCTTCCGACCGAGCCCGAGTGGGAAGCCGCCGCCCGCGGCGGGCTCGTCGACGCGCCGTATGGCTGGGGCGACGAGCTCATGCCCGGCGGACGTCTCATGGCGAACGTCTGGACGGGCGCCTTCCCGTGGTACTTCGCGCGCGGCGGCGCACCCGGTACGACGCCGGTCGCGACGTTTCCCGCGAACGGGCTCGGCGCCTCCGACATGATCGGCAACGTGTGGGAGTGGACGCGCTCGCCGTTCGCCGCGGCCGCGGCGACCCCCAGCTGGGCCTGCGGTGCGGGCGACGCCGGGGCGCGCGACCGCACCGCGGTCAATCCCACAGCGCTCATCGCGGTCAATCCCACAGCGCTCATCGCGCTCAAGGGCGGCTCGTACCTCTGCGCCGCCGAGTACTGCGCCCGCTATCGGCCCGCCGCTCGCATCGGCCTCCCCCCCGACACGACGACCGCCCACGCCGGCTTCCGCTGCGCCGCCGACGGCTGACGCGCGCGTACCGCCGTTGCTCTTCGGGCGCCGGTGTGAGCGTCGTCGCCGGCGATGCGCGACGCGCGGTTCCGCGGAACCTTGGTGGGCATCGCGGTCGCGCTCGCGATCTTCGAGGCGGGCGCGTATCTCGCGGTCCGTACGCTGGCGCGCGGCCGCGCCGCGTTTCTCTTCTACCAACCCCCGGCGCTCACGCGCGCGGACTACGAGGAGTATCTCGCGATCCGCGATCCCGAGCTCGGCTGGCCCGCGCCGCGCGAGCTGAACGGGCGACGGTACGATCGGTCCGGCTCGCGTTGGGTGCCGGCGTTCCCGGCGCCCGGCAACGCGTGCGTCTCGCTCTACGGGGACTCGTTCACATACAGCGACGAGGTCGGCCACGCCGACGCGTGGGGGAACGTGCTCGCGGAGTGGCTCGGCTGCCGCGTCGCGAACTACGGCGTCGGGGCGTATGGCACCGACCAGGCGCTGCTGCGCTTCGAGCGTCACCAGCGCAACGGGGACGACCCGGCACCGGTCACGGTCCTCGGGTTCTTCGTCCGGGACGTGCTGCGGAACGTGACGCAGTACCTGCACCTCGATTTCGGGAATCACCCGACCGCGTTCAAGCCGCGTTTCGTGCTCGACGAGGGCAGCGTCCGCGCGATCCCGATCCCGCGCATCGCCCCCGACGACCTCGCGCTCTTTGCCGACCAGCCGGAGCGGTTTCTCGCGGACGAGACGTTTCTGCCGGGAAGCCGCCTCGGCGGGACGCGCATCGGCTTCCCGTATGCGCTGGTCCTCGCGCGGGTGCTGACGCACGAACGCTTGCGGGCGCGCGTCGCCGGCCGTCCGAACTGGGCCGATTTCCTGACCCCCGGACATTCCTCGGGCGGGCTCGAGGTCACGGTTGGCACCATAAAACGCTTTACCGACCAGTGCCGCGCGCGCACGAAACGCTGCTTCGTCGTCGTGTTCCCCTCGCCGAGCTCGCTCGACCACCTGGCGCGCACCGGCACCGACCCGAGCCATCACCTGACCGCGAGCCTCGCGCGGGCGGGCGTCGACGTCCTCGATCTCGCCCCGGGGATCGTGCGCTACCTCGGCGGGCGCTCGTATCAGGAGCTGCTCGCGTCCACGGACGGCCACCACAACGCCGAGGGCGACCGCCTCGTGGCGACCCTGGTGCACGCGCACCTCGTGGCGCGCGGTCTGGTGCCGCCTACCCCGGAGCGCCCTCCGGTCGGACATTCTCGGTGACAACACGCCGATGATTCCGCGAATGCTTTGGCGAGGGTTTCGCCATGCAGCGTGCCGCCGTCGTCGTGCTCTGTTGCCTCGTCGCGAGCCCGGCACTTGCCGATGTCATCGACACGCCCAGGTAGTGACGGCGATCACGTAGATCACTTCAGCCGCGCGTTGTACTGCCCCCCGTCGTTCTTCGTGACCTCGTCCAGCGTGGCTCCGACGCAGAAGTCGTTGTTGGTCTGGACCTGAATCGTCGGAGACACCTCAGCCGAGAGCGTCGTGAGGAACCCCGTTGGAAGACTCGTCAGGCCCTTGCCGGCGTCGTTCTTGCCGGCGACGCTCGCGACGCCCTTCTCGACGTCGCCGCTTCCGAAGCCGATCTTCGCGATACCGTCGGCGCTCACCGCCTTGTCCTGGTAGCCCCAGCCCTTCGTGCCCTTCGCCTTCCAGCACGGCTTACCGCTGCAGAGGGCGGCGCCGCGGTTCACCGAGAAACCCTGGATGAGCGTCTGCGCGCTGCTGTAGACGCAGAACGACACGCATTCAGGGGAATTCGCCCCAACGAGGGCGCCTGATCTGTGCCGTTTCGGCGCAGGAAACCACCTCGGGGTCTGACGACGGGAGATCTGCAGGTCAGCCGACGGGATGAAGCCGGTCGTCCGCCACCACGTCTCGAGCATCATGCCGATCGCCTGCAGGAACTCGGTGAAGCGACGCTCGTCCTCGGGTCGAACGGCTTGCCGTCGTGGCGGTTCAAGAGCTGCGACACAGCGAACACGTTTCCCGACGCGTCGCGCAGCGGGACGCAGAGGATCGATCGCGTCCGAAACCAGTGCGGCGGTCCATCTCGCGGTTGAAGCGCGGATCGGCGTACGCGTCGTCGATCCGCACGGTCTCGCCGGTCCGTGGAGTGGCCGCACTCCGCACCGGGCTATCTCACCTCGCAAGAATCTCGGCAGAAATTGGCGGCCTGACCTGTACGAAAACCATGGGGCACCACAGTGCTGCTATGCGACGAAGCACTGTCCAACTAGAAGAAGGACTGCAGTCATAGCTCGCTGACCATCCGCCTTCCCCTCGACTCGCCGTCCGGCCAGCAAAGGGACTGACCGACGCTACCCACCCAGCTGTACGCCGGGCGTCGCGGCACGCAGGACGCGGCGAGTCCGCTCGCATGTCGTGAGCGTAGGCACACTGCGCCGATCCGGCGCATAGAAAACGTTGCCGGCATACGGCGCACCGCGCGTTCCCCGTTGACACCAGAAACGCACGCTCGTTACACAGGCGGCTCCTCCGCCGTAGCTTCAGTGGCCGATCCACCTCGGACGGTTCCTTCTTGGCGGCTTCGATCTGGTCACCCCCTCCGGCTTGGCGGTGGCATCGGGTGGCTCGGGTACCGTGTACGTCACGGGCGCCGACAGCAACAACGCATTCAAGATCGAGGGAACCAACTAGCAGGAGCACCGCGGTCTTCGATGCGGCCGCCGCTCAAGCCCGTCGCGCGGCTTGCCGTGCTGCTTGGCTCGCCCGGCCTCGGCAAGTCGCGGTTGATCGGCGAGGTGATCCAAAGCCTCGGCGAGAATGCGACCGTCATTGCTGCGCATTGCGATGCTGCAGGCGGTGCGACATTTGCGCCGATTGCCGGCGCACTGACGGAGTATCTCGGGCCCGGCCGCGACGTTCGGGCGAAGAGGTGGAGGGGCTGCTAGAGCATCGTCGAGGCAGCGATCCCACCAGCGACAGCGAGCGCAACCGGATTGCAGGTGGCATCGCCGCGCGGCTGGCTGGTTCTCCCTCGTCGCCCGAAGAAACGTTCTTCGTCGTCCGACGTTTCCTCACGGGGCTTGCGACGATCAGACCGGCTGTGCTCGTCATCGACGACCTGCACTGGGCCGAGCCGCTGCTGCTCGATCTGGTCGAGCACCTCGTGCAGTGGGGCAGCGGCGTAGCGCTGCTGGTCCTGATCGGTTCGCGGCCGGAGCTTCGCGACCTGCGCTCCTCGCTGGTGACGCGCGGCGGTCTTGTTTCCGACGTCGTCACGCTCGGCGGCCTCGATGCGGCCGCCGCCATGCAGCTCGCCGCCAACGTCATCGGCGCAGGCGACCTTCCCGCGGCCGTCGCCGCCAAGGTGCTCTCGACCAGCGAGGGTAATCCGCTGTTCGTCGGCGAACTGGTGCGCATGCTCGTGGATGAAGGCGCCATCGAGCGCCACGGCGACCGCTGGACCATCGGGGCAAACCTTGCGGCGCTGGAGATGCCGCCGACGATTCAAGCGCTGCTGGCTACGCGCATCGAGCGCCTGCGTCCCGAGGAGGCGCGCTCAGCGCCACATCCGCGACGTCACCTCGGTCGACGCGCCCGGAAGCTCCACCACGAGGCCGTCGTCGGAGAGGATCACGCCTTCCGGCCGGACGTCGGCGACGCCGCGCATGAAGATGCGCGCGACGAGCGGGTTCAGGGGCGCGGGATTCAGGTGGTAGAGCACCAGCAGGCGCACCCCGGCCTCGTTGGCGGTTTCGGCCGCCTGTATTGGGGTCGTGTGGTAGTCCGGGATGTCCGCCATGATCTTGGCGATCCGGCTCCGGCCGGCGAGCGTGGCGGCGCGGCCGATCATCGCGACGAGCTCGTTGTTCTGCGCCTCGTGGACGAGCACGTCGGCGCCGTGCGCGGCGTCGATCAGGCTCTTGCTCTTCGCGGTGTCGCCGCTCACGACGACCGAGCGCCCCTTGTACTCGAACCGGTAGCCGTACGCGGGCGTCACGGGCTCGTGATTCACCGAGAAGGCGGTGATCACGAGGCCGCCTTCCTCGAGCACGGTGACCGGCTTCGCGCCCGGCGGCGCGTGCACCGGGAGCGCGCGCATGCGTTCGATGTCCGGCGGGAGAAAATCCGCGCCGTGGTGGGCGACGCGGTACTTCGTGTCGAGCTCGTACGCTTCTTGGAAACCGGCGACGACGCGCTCGACGCCGGGCGGCCCGTACACCCGGAGCGGCTCGGCGCGCCCCGCCCCCCAGGTCTGGAGGTTGAACTCGCCGAGCTCGGCGATGTGGTCGGAATGGAAGTGCGTGTAGAGGACGGCGCCGATGCGCTTGCCGTCGACGCGCATGAGCGCCAGCCGGTTCCACGACTGCGGTCCGGTGTCGACGACCCAGAACTTCCCGCCCGCGAAGACCGCGACGCACGCCTTGGCGCGGGTCTCGTGCGGGAGCGGCGCCGACGAGCCGCAGATCGCCACCCGGAGCGCGTCCTCGGTGAACAGCGCCTGGGCGGTGTCTCCGACGAGACGTCCGATCACGCGCGCGATCACCGCGTCCTGGAGCGCCGGGACGCGCAGGAAGAGCACGACGGCCGCCGCCGCCACCACCACCAACACCACGACCCAACGGAGCAGACGTCGCATGCGGGCCTCCTATCGGGTCGCGTTCGCGAGTGCCACTAGAAGAGGGTCCGCGCCCGCTCGATCATCCAGAACGCGGCGAGCGAGCCGATCGCGTAGGTCGGCACCGCCTGGGACCAGGCGGGCAGACGTCGCAGCACCGGCCGCCCGACCGTCGCGAGCGCCAGCACGACGAGGACGAACGCGAGCTGTCCGAGCTCGATCCCGAGGTTGAAGCCGAAGAGCGCAACGGGCACGGCGCCCGCCGGCAGGCCGGTTTCGCGGAGCACGCCTGCGAACCCGAGGCCGTGCAGGAAGCCGAACACGAGCGCCATGAGCCACGGACGGCGGCGCGCGAGCGTGTCCCGCAGGGCACGAGAAGATGCGTCGGCAGGCGCGGCCGGCCGCGCGAGCTCCACCGCGAGCACGAAGATGCTGAACGCGATCAGCACCTCGACCGGCCCCGACGGCACGCGCGCCACGTCGAGCGCGGCGAGCGTGAGCGTGACGCTGTGCCCGAGCGTGAACGCCGTGACGGTCGCGACGAGCGCGCGCACGCTGGTCGCGAGCAGCACGAGTCCGAACACGAACAGCAGGTGGTCGTAGCCGGTCAGGATGTGCTCGACGCCGAGCGCGACGTACCGGCTCGCGAGGCCGACCGCGTGCTCGCGATCGGGGATCACGAGCGCGGACTCGCGCGCGCGCAGCACCGTGTCGAGCGTGCGGCCGTCGGCGAGCTCGACGTGGAGGAGGGCGTCGGTCTTGGCGGTCCCGAGGCCGTCGACCCCGAAGCGCTTGCCGACGAGACCGCCTGCGCCGCAGTCGAGCTGAAGGCGGGTCGTCCGGCTGTCGTCGTCGTCGCTCGGCATGCCCTGGTGCACGACCGGGCAGTCGGCGGGGAAGACGGGCTGCAGGTCCGCGCCGATGATCCGGAGAAGCGGGATCTTCCACGTGACGTCGACGCGGCCGCCCGTGGTTTCGGCGAGCGACAGGAGCGCCGGCGAGAGCGCGTGTCCCGCGGCGTTCCGCGGTCCGCTCGCGGCGACTGCGGCCAGCACCGCGATGCCGAGCCAGGCGTGCCGCCGACGCACCGAGCTGCGGTCAGCCCGCATGCTCGACCTCGACGGGATACGCGGCGCGGAGCTCGTCCATCAGGCGCCCGAGGTACCGCGCGCGGCGCTCGGACCGGTACGCGCGCAGCACGCGACTGCGCACGGCGGCGAGCGGCGGCAGATCGGACGCGACGCGCCCACTCACCCACACGAGGTGCAGTCCGTAGGGCGAGCGGATCGGCGCCGACCACGTCTCGAGCGGCAGGCGCGCGACCGCGCCGGCGAACGCCTCCCCGAAGACCTTCGTCAGGTCGCGCGGCGCCACCTCGCGGAACGTGCCGCCGGCGCCGAACGGGTCGCCGAGGCGCGCCGCCGCCGCCGGAGCCAGGTGCTCGCGGGCGAGCCGCCGGGCGAGGGCAGCGGCGGTCGCGTCGAGTGCTGCGCCGTGCGTCCCCGCGTTCAGAAAGACGTGGGTCATGCTGAGCCGCGACGCCTGGCGATAGTCGTCGGCGTGCGTCTGCATGAACTCCTCGAGCGCGCGGTCGAGCGCCGGGCCGTCGGGCTCGTCGCTCCGGCTCGCCGCTTTCGCCATCAGGCGCATCTTGGTGACGAGGGCGTTCCGTATGACGAAGTCGTCGCGCTCGAGACCGAGCTCGCGGGCGCGGCGGTATGCGGCGTCGGGGTCGCCGGCCGCGTCGCCGAAGAGGAAGTGCATCTTCTCGACGAGCCGCCACTTGACCGCGCCGTCGCCGTGGTCGAGGCCGAGCGCCAGCGCCTCGCGATAGAGCATCTCCTCGTCGGCTTCGCGCGCGACGAGCGCGGTGAGCTCGTCACGGGTCGGTGCGCCGACGTCGCGGGTGTAGTCGTCACGAATCTGCTCGACGCGGGCGGCCGTGATGACGATCGGCGGGCGCGCGGGCGGCGCGGGCGGCACGCTGCGCGCCGCATCGAGCGTCGCGAGCGCGCCGCCGATCACCAGGAAGTGCAGTGCCGGCATGCGCGCCGCGGCGTAGAGCGCTCGGAGCGGGGTGCGCCGGCCGGCCGGGCCGTGCGCTGGTGCAACGTCCATCGTGGCCGGAACTCCTAGCGCTGTGCCCGCAGCTTCCCGCGTGCCGCTTCCCAGAAGCGGCTGTCGGTCTCGTCGTACGCGCCGCTCGCGAGCTGCACGGCGACGCGATGGTTCGTCTGCGCGACGTGCGACAGGTCGATGCCGATCGTGTCGAGCGTGAGGGTCGCGGTGCCGCGCTTGTTGATGCGGAGGCGCACCTTCTTGACGCCGGCGATCGTGCCCGCGGGGTCGTCGTAGCTGTAGCTCCGGCCGAGCGTGCGCTCGACGAGCGCGCCCGGCGGCAGCGTCGCGCTGTACGTGCCGCCGGGCTCCGTCATGGTGACGGTCAGCCCGTTCGCGGCGACGTCGAAGTCGCTCGGCACTCGTCCGATCGTGAGCTGCAGGCGCAGGCGGTCGCCGGAGACTCCCTGGCTGAACCTGATCTGCCCGCTCGTGCCGATCCCCTCGGGTTGGTAGAAGATCGGCGAGGTCCAGGCGCGTTCCTGGATCGTGTCGGGGACGATGCCCGAGCAGCACTCGCGGTAGATCGTCGGCACCGAGCCCGGGTTCGAGCAGTCGACCCCGAGCGAGTTGCACAGGCGCTTGCTCCAGCGGCAGACCGGGTTCTCGAGGACGCGTGCGTAGTAGAACGCGCGTTCTTCGACACGGAACGACGGGTCGTGCCACACCCGGCAGAGCGTCGCCGCGCCGGTGCCCGTCGGCGCGCACGTGTCGGGGTCGACGGCGGCGCCGTTGGCGTCGTCGCCCGCGACGTCGAACACCTTCTCGTGAATCTTCAAATCCTTGTCGACCCAGCCCTTCACGATCTGGATGCGCTGGAGCGGCGTGCTTGGCTCGCCGTTCCCACCCGGGTCTTGCATCGCCATGACCGCGAAGCGCGGGCTCCGCTTCGCGAGCACCGGGCCGAGCTCGCCGCCCATGGGCACGCCGCGGGTGTAGCCCTCCTCGACGAAGTCGGGGTTACCGCACGCGTCCTTCGGCGGACGGCCGCCGAAGAAGCGGACGATCGGGCGCGTGCCGCTGGTCGCGTACGCCTCGCGGCGGCGCATCGCGGCGAAGAGCGCGTCGCGCGAGTTCTCCTCGGCCCAGAGGACGGCGAGGCCGCCGCCGTTGGTCGTGACGCCGCCCGGCGCGATCTTCGAGAGGATGTTCTCGGCGGTGCCGTCACGGACGCCGAGATGGCCGGTCGTGCCGAAGTCGGTCTCGACGACGCCGCCGGGGAGGCTGCTGTGACCGTCGGTCGAGCCGATGAAGCCGAGCGGGAAGGGGTTCGCGCCGAGGATATCGTGTTGGCGGAGGCCTTCCTGGAGCGCGCGGCGAACGAAGTTCGTCGGCGGCGGGGCGGCGCTCGGGTTGGCGTTGTTGAAGAGCTGGGTGCGCTGCAGCTGCTCGAAGCCGCAGAGCTCGTCGTTCGGCGAGCTCCCCGGGCTGCACTCGGAGCTGCCCTTGTGCTGGAAGACCTCGACCAGGCGCTCGTGCTCGGCACGCCGTGCCGCGTCGGCCTTCGTGAGCGGCGTCCCGTTCGCGTTCGTCGCCTGGAACATCAGGCCGCCGCTCACGTTCGAGTTGTGCGGGATCGAGACGAAGTCGCAGTTGCCCGGCTGGTCGAGGCAGTCGCTCTCGAGCACGTCGAACAGGCCTTCGACGAGCGGCTGCTCGTAGTAGCTCGTCGGCATCGCCGGCACCTCGTCGTTCCGGAAGATGATGTTGCGGTGCAGGTTGAAGCCGTCGAGGTTGTTCGTCCACTCGTACCCGGGGAAGGTCGTGAACGAGCACGACGCCGTGCGATCGTAGAACTGCTCGGCGGCGTCGAGCTCCTCCTGCCAGACGAGCGCCGCCTGGTTCAGGCAGTTCACGTTGCCCGGACCGCAGAGCCCGAGGCGCGACGGGTTTTCGGCCTGGATCGACAGCTGGAATGCGACCACGACGGCCGGGATCGGGGCGTTGATGCCGGCCGGCGGGTTCGCGAGCTCGGTGCGCACGGCCTGACAGGTCGGGTCGTCGTAGCCTGGAAGTCCCACGGTGAGGCACGTGCGGATCTCGCCGAGGAACTCGGCGTGGTCCGTGACGGCGGTGAAGTCGAGCGGCCGGCGGAGCTGCGCGAAGCGCGTCGGCTGGTCCATCGCGTCGTAGGGCGGGAGGCCGATCTGCTGCCCGAGCGCGAACTGGTACGCATCGGACGGCGTCGTGCGGACGCGGACGAAGGCGGCGTCACCCGAGAAAGACGTGTGGATGTGGGTCTCGCCGAAGAACGGGCTCCGGAGCGGGGTGTAGCTCGCGCAGTCGGCGCGGGTCTCGGTGCGCGTCCAGTCTTGCGTGGGGAGCTCGGCGGACGCGGTCGCGGCGCAGAGCAGGGGAGCGCACAGCATCGCCAACCGTCGGAACGAATGTCGGGGGAACATCGTGTCGGTCTCCTTGCAGCGCACGGACGGGAGCGGCCGAGCGCGGTCCGCCAAAGGTATCTACGACTCGCAAGCCCGATGGCCTGCGTCAAGTGGAAAAGTCACTCAGGGTGACAAAAGATTGCCATCCCCATATGGTTCGCGCCGTGTCCGCGCATCGTGACGCGCCCGGGCCGCGGCCTCGCTTCGCAGTCTGGGGCTCGCCTCGCTTCAGCATCTGGGGCTCGCCTCGCTTCGCCATCTGGGGCTCGGAGTTGTCGCCGTTCGCCTTGAAGCTCCGGGCCTGTTGCGACTGGGCCGAGCTGCCCTACGAATGGCTCCCCGCCGACGGTGGGCGGCTTCGCAATCTCCGCGTCAATTGGCTCGTCGCGCGGGCCAAGCGAACCCGCACGGTGCTGCGCTACCCCCGGCTCGACGACCTCGACGAGTACCCGCTCTTGCCGTTCCTGATCGAGGACGACCACCGCGTCTCCTACGACTCGTCGGCGCTCGCGGAGTGGATCGACGACTGCCACCCGGCGCCTCACGGCCGCCTCGTCCCCACCGATCCGGCGGTCGCGTTCCTCGCGCGGCTCGTCGACGAGGCGTTCGACGAGATCGGCCTCTATCTCGTGCACCACAACCGGTGGGTCATGTCGGCGACGACGAACGACGCCGGCGCACGCCTCGCGCGCGAGTTCCGCCGCGTGCTGCCGCCGGGCACGGGCTGGATCATGGAGCGCCGGTTCTCGGAACGGCAGGTGCGGCGCTTGCCGTATCTCTTCAGCGTCGCGCCTCAGGGGTTCTCGGTCGGGCTACGATCCGCATTGACCCCGCCGTCGCCGCCCGGGTTCCCGCCGACCCACGCGATCATCGCGGAGACATGGGCGGCGCTTCTGGCGAGCCTCGAAACCGTGCTCGCGGGCCGGCCGTTCCTGCTCGGCGACGGCTTCACGATCGCCGACGCGGGCGTCTACGGCCAGCTCGCGATGAACCTCGCCGACCCGACCGCCGCCGCCGACATCCGCACCCGCGCGCCCGCGACGTTCGGGTGGCTCGCAGCGATCCGCGCCCGCCGTCACGTCGGTGCGCGCGGCGCGCCCCGGGTGCCGCCGGATCTCGCTCCGCTGATCGCGACGATCGCGCAGACGTTCGTCCCGCTCATGCAGCAGAACGAGCGCGCCTACGAGGAGGCCCGCGCGCGCGGCGACACGCTGTTCAACGAGCGTGCGTTCGACCGCGGCCGCGCGCTCTACGACGGCACGCTCCTCGGACAGCCGTTCCGCTCGGTCGTGAAGACGTTCCAGGTCCGCGTGTGGCGCGAGCTGCGCGCCGCGTGGGCGGCGCTCGACGCGGACGCACGGGCGCAGCTGGCGCCGGTCGTCACGGAAGCAATGCTCGGGTTCGGATGAAGACCTGAGGCCGTCGCCGTTCGTCGTCGACGGCGTGCGCGTTCGTGTGCACGGGGCGGCGGCCATGCGGAACACGGCATCCGCGGCGTTTCTGGCGGCGTCGTGGTGCGCGCAGCGTGGATGCTGGTCGCGCCCGGTCGGCGCCCGAGACGACCGAGAGACGATTCCGCCGTTCGAGATCACCGGACCCGGCCGGTTCCGCACGGCGCCGTCTCTGAGTGCGGCAGCTTCACGGTCGCAGAGGGGACGGCGTGCCAAGATCGGACCATCCGACGTCCCCAGCGAGTCTTCGGCACCATCGAGCGCAGCGCGATGGACGACGACGAACGATAGGGCGCTCGCGATGGTGTCAACGGAGCCCCCCGGCCGCTGGTCGGACGCGCTCGGTACCGTCCGGTCGCGAAATGCGTACGTAGACGAGAGTGCGTGATGCCTCGGTCTCAGCGCCGCGGGTGCCGCCGCATCGCTAGGGCCCCGTCGACATCCGTTCGAGAGGTGAAGAACGGGGTGCTCGGTACCGAGCGCGCAGATTCGCCGCCAGGGGCAGCCACGGCACCGCGGCGGACATGCTCGGGCGGGGTGCGCTCGGGG
>JANNPN010000423.1:0-5068 GCA_031400185.1 Polyangiaceae bacterium | reverse complement strand
CCAGAGCGACGAGTAATGCGGTACGAGTACGCAGCATGACGAGACTCCTTTCGAGTCGGGGTGACTGAGCAAATCCCGGCGGTACTATCCGCGTTGCGCGGGGCGCGCAATGCCCGTATAGCTCCGCGATCGACTCCAACCGCCAAGCGACGCTCTTCGGACCGCGTGAGGTGCTGCGCGGCGTCTTCGGGTACGAGGACTTCCGTCCCGGCCAGGAGAAGATCATCACGACCGTGATCGGCGGCCGCGACTGCATCGGCGTGATGCCGACCGGCGCCGGCAAGTCGCTCACGTTCCAGATTCCCGCGCGCATCCTGCCGGGTACCGTGCTCGTGGTGAGCCCGCTGATCTCGCTCATGAAGGACCAGGTCGACGCGCTCACCCGCTACGGGTTCCGTGCGACCGTGCTCAACTCGTCGATCGATTTCGAGACCCGCCGCGATCGGCTGAAACGGATGCGTGCGGGCGAATACGAGCTCGTGTACGTCGCGCCGGAAGGGCTCGAGAGCAGTCTCCGCACGATCCTCGGCGGCATGAGCATCTCGCTCGTCGTCGTCGACGAGGCGCACTGCATCTCGGAATGGGGCCACGATTTCCGGCCGTCGTATCGGCGCCTCTGCGGGCTCAAGCAGGAGCTCGGCGGCGTGCCGATCCTCGCCCTCACCGCGACCGCCACGCGCAAGGTCGCGGGCGACATCATTCGCCAGCTCGGCATGGTGAAGCCCGACGGCTTCAAGGGCTCCTTCTTCCGCTCGAACCTGCGGCTCTGGGCGCACAAGAAGGGCGACGGCCGCGGCTCGCGCCACGATTTGCTCGGCTACGTGCGCGGCCGGACCGGCGAGAGCGGCATCATCTATTCGCTCAGCCGGAAGAACGTCGATACGCTCGCGGCGTTCCTCGCGGCCAACGGCGTGCGAGCGCTCCCGTATCACGCCGGCCTCGACGAGGAGACGCGGGCGCGGAACCAGGACGCGTTCGCGCGCGACGAGGTCGACGTCGTCGTCGCGACGATCGCGTTCGGCATGGGCATCGACAAGTCGAACGTGCGCTACGTGATCCACCGCGAGATGCCGCGCTCGATCGAGGGCTACACGCAGGAGATCGGACGCGCCGGTCGCGACAGCTGCGTCAGCGACTGTCTCTTGTTGTACTCGTGGGCCGACGTCATCGCGCACGAGCGTCTCCAGAGCACGATCGACGACGACACGGTTCGGAACGCCGCGCGCGCGAAGACCAAGGCGATGTTCGAGCTCGCCGATGCGCCGGGCTGCCGACATCAGCGGCTGGTCGCGACCTTCGACGAGACGATCGCACCGTGCCGCGAGTCGTGCGACCAGTGCCGCAATGAGTCGCTCGGCGATCTCCTCGGCGCGGCGCGGGTGACCGGCAAGTCCGGCGTCGCGCGCACGGCCGGGTCGTCGAAGCCCGGCCCGGCGGCGCCGCTGACCGGCGACGACGTCGCGATCTTCGAGCGCCTGCGCGTCCTGCGTCGATCGCTCGCCGACGCCGAAGGCGTTCCCGCCTACATCGTGTTCAGCGACGCCGTGCTCGCGCGCATGGCGGCGACGCGGCCGACCGACGACGCGGGGTTGCTCGCGGTTCCCGGCGTCGGGCCGGCTAAGCTCGCCCGTTACGGCGCCGCGTTCCTGCGTGCGCTCGGAGAGGAGTGATCCAACGATGACGACGCCGCACCCGCCGTCTTCCCCCGCTCCGCGCGTCAAGACGACGCCGCTTGCGGGCCCGTTCGCGCGCGGCCTCGCGCGCGTCTGGCTCTGGTTCTTCGGGTGGAAGGTCGAGGGCTCGCTGCCGCCGGGGATCAAGGCGGTCGCGATCGCCTACCCGCACACGACCAACTGGGACATGCCGTTCATGCTCGCGATCGCTTATCGGCTCGGCGTCCGGCCTTCGTGGCTCGGCAAGCGCCAGCTCTTCCGGAAGCCGTTCGGCGGCTTCATGCGCTGGCTTGGCGGTATCCCGGTCGATCGGAGCGCGCGCACCAACATGGTCGCGCAGGTCACCGACCGCTTTGGCGCGGTCGACCGACTCTTCCTCGTGATCCCGCCGTCGGGAACCCGCCACAAGGCGGCGCACTGGAAGTCGGGTTTCTACCACATCGCGCGCGGCGCCGGCGTGCCGATCCTCTGCACGTTCCTCGACTACACACGGAAGGTCGGCGGCATCGGCCCCCCGGTCATGCCGAGCGGAGACATACGCGCCGACATGGACGTGATCCGCGCCTTCTACCAGGGGATCGAGGGCCGCTATCCCGAGAACCACACGCCGATCTACCTGCCCGAGGAAGACCCGCCGCAGGCGCGGGCCGCGGGCGGAAGTGCCCGCCCCCGTTCCTGATTTCCGCTGAGGCTCCGTCCTCAAGCTGAAGACCGCGGCTGCCGACACTCCCTCTGGAAGTGTCCGTGGCCGACCCCGCCGAAACCCCCCAGCAAAGCCTCGAGCAGATCGTCGCGGCGATCACGGCGAAGGGAGATTTTCCGGCCGCGGCGCGCGTCATCCAGCGGCTCCACGATGCGGTCCGCCGCGAGAACTGCAATGCGCTCGACGTCGCGCAGGTGATCCTCGCCGACCCGGGCCTCTCATCCAAGGTGCTGCGGGTCGTGAACTCGAGCTTCTATCGGCCCCGCGGCGAGCCCGTCTCGACGATCACGCGCGCGGTCTTCCTGCTCGGCTTCGAGGCGATCCGCGACCTCGCGACCGGCCTCGTGCTGCTCGACGAGGTGGCTCGCACCGCGAACGACCGCGGCGCCATCCGCGACGTGCTGCAACAGTGCCTGCTGTGCGGCTCGGTGTCGCGCGCGCTTGCGACCGTCGTCGGCTATCCGAATCCGGAGGAGGCGTACCTGCTCGGCCTCTTCGCGAACTGGGGCCAACTGTGCCTGGTGGCCTACTATCCCGAGCGCTACGAGCGGGCGCGGAAGACCGCGCGGCAGGCGACGCTCGAACACGCGCTCGGCGAGGAGTTCGGGCTCGCGGCGGGCGACCTCGCGACCGCCATGCTCGGCCAGTGGAACTTTCCGGCGAGCTACGCCGAGTACTTTCGCCAGCCGCACGTCATCGGCGACCGCCGTGTCACGACGAACGGGCAGCGCCTCTTCGCGCTCGTCGACGTCGCGAACGAGTACGCTGCCCACGCGATCGATCCCGACCCCGAGGTGCAAGCGGACGCCGAGGCGGTCCTGCACTCGGCCGAGACGATCTTCGGACGCAGGATCGAGGATGTACGCGCCGCCGTCGAACGGGGTGCCGAGGAGGCCCGCGAGCACATGCCGGTCATGCGCGCCGCGGGAGCGAAGCCCGCCGGCCCCGGGCATCGCGTGATCGCGGCCGTCCGCCCGCACGTCGCGCCCGCCGCTGAGTCGGCCGCCGGCGCGCCGCCGATGGCGCACGAGGACCAGCACGCGCTGCCAGTCACCACCGCGACCGTCGAGATCCTCGCGGAGATCACCCGTGCGATCCTCGCGCACGACAACATCAACGACACGCTCGCGATGGTGCTCGAGGGCGTGGCGCGCACGGGCGGGTTCGACGTGGCGTTCCTGGCGCTGATGAATGGACGGAGGGATCACCTGATCGGCCGCCTCGGGTACGGCGACGGGGTGACCGAGTATCTGAGCGCGCTCAAGGTACCGGTCCTCCCCGAGGCGGGCGTGCTCGCCGAGACGGTGCTCGCACGCGAGCCGCGGATCGTCGAGGCCGACGGCGCCGGCCGGTTGATTCCGAAGGGTGTGGACGCGCCGGCGATCTCGGTCGCGTCGCTCGTCGCGCACCCGTTGGTCGTGCGTGGGAAGGCCGTCGGCGTGCTGGTCGTCGGGCGCCGTGACGGCCGCGCGCCGATCGCCCAAGCCGACGTGCCGCTCGTCCAGCTCTTCTGCAATCAAGCGGGTCTCGCACTCGACCGCGCCGTCGGCTGATCCGGGCGGCAGAAAACGCGCGCCCCAGCGGGAGGTTTTTGCCGGGTCCGTACGAGCCCCCGCGGACCTGCGGGCCGCTCCGCGCTGGCATCGAATCTGCTGGTTCCGGGCATGGCAATGCTTGCATCCAGCGGGGCTCGACGGTCGAGGCGCTTGGCGTGGTCGCTGGCCGCCGCGGGCGTCGGCAGCGTGGTCGGCGCGTGCACCGGCGTGCTCGATCCGACGGCGCTGTTGATCACGATCGGCGGCGGCATCGGCGTCACCGCGATGACGTTCTCGCGCGCGCGCATCCTCGAAGCGTGGGCGTTCGTGCAGGAGGCGCTCGCGCCGGCGGAAGATCCCGAGGTGCTCGTCGGGACGCTCAAGCGCTTGGCCCGCGTGCACCGGGTCGAGGGTACGCTCGCGCTCGAGCGCGCGGGGCTGCGGGAGGACGATCCCTTCCTCCGAACCGCGATCGAGCTCGCGACCGACGGTCGTGACGAGGAGGCGCTCCAGGCAGCGCTGCTCGGCGAAGTACGTCGTCAGACCGCACACGGCGAGAACGCGCGGCACGTCGTGCTGCTCTTGGGCAAGCTCTTTCCCGCGTTCGGGCTGATCGGCACGCTGCTGGGGCTCGCGCATCTGCTGCATCGCCTCGGCACGGCGACGAGCCTCGCGGCGATCGGCCCGGGGCTCGGCATCGCAGTCACGACGACGCTCTACGGCGCCGTCCTCGCGAACGTCGTGGTGCTGCCGCTCGCGACCAAGCTGCACGCGCATCTCGAGCAGCGTCGCAGCACGATGCAAATGATCATCGACGGCACGTTGATGATCCATCGCAAGGACTATCCGACCCGCATCGAGCAGATGCTGCGCGGCGCGTTCGCGCTCCCGACCACCAGCTCGCCGCGCGCCAAGATCGCGCTTGCCGACCGTGCGGCCTGACCCACGCGTTCCGACGCTCGCCGTGTCCTTTCTCGAGGAGGACTCGAACGGCTGGCTCGTGACGTTCAGCGACCTCGTGCTGCAATTGTTCGCGTTCGTGCTGGTGGCGGCGGTGCTCGGCACTGGGGCGGTCGGCGCACCGGCGCGTCCGGCCGCGAGCGCGCCGGCCTACCCCCGTGGCGCTGCCGCCGCGCCACGGAGCGAGCGCCCCGCAG
>JANNPN010000404.1:0-24562 GCA_031400185.1 Polyangiaceae bacterium | reverse complement strand
GCGAGCGCGAACTCGGCGAGACCGGGCGGCTCGCGGCCGGGCACGTCGGCGAAGAGCGTCTTGTAGCTCTCGGGCGGCGCATAGGGGCTGTGCACCTGGTAGGTGTGCAGGAAGAGGAAGAACGTGCGGTCGGCGTTGCGTTCGATCCAGCGCGTGGCGTCGGCGAACACGGCGTCGACCTCGCCGCGGTAGACGAAGTCGGCGCTCCGGCGCTCGGCGTATGCGGAGAAGCCGCGGGCGAAGCCGGCCTGCGCCCACACGCCGCCGTCCTCGGTGAAGGCGCGCGTGAGGTAGCCCTCGCGGCGGAGACGCTCGGCGAGGAGCTCGAGCGACGGGGACGGTGCGGTGATGAAGCTCGTGACCCCGTGCTCGCTCGGGAAGCGCGAGCTGAAGATCGACATGTGCGAGCCGCTCGTCTCCGGCCAGACCGACCAGGCATCTTTGAAGACGACGGCGTCGCGCGCGAACGCGTCGACCTGCGGCATCGGGCGGCGATAGGCGCCGTACGCCGCCAGCCGGTCGGCGCGGAGCGTGTCGATCGAGATGAGGACGACGTTCCGCCGCCGCGGTCCGGAGGGAGCCGGCGCGACGATCGTCGGGTCGGCCCAGAGCGGGACGAGCGTGGCGCGGCCCTCGCCGATGCTGCGCGCGCGGAAGCGCAAGCGGGCGCGCGTGCCGGCGACCGCGTCGAGCGGAACGGCGACCTCGATCCAGCGCGGCGCATCGGCGCGCTCGCCCTGCAGCGTCGTGCTCCAGAGCGTCACGGGCGCGGTGCCGCCGTCGGGCTCGGCGACGATCTCGAGCGCGACGGGCGCCGCCCCGACGATGCCCGCGGCGGGGCTGAGAGAGTAGGCGAGCTCGAGCCGCGCGCCGTCGGGTATCGCCACGCCGTCGGCGACCGACTCGACGCTCGGTCCGGCGGGGGGCGTCGTCAGCATGAGGGTCAGCGTCGAGGGCGGACCGTCGCCGAGCGCCACGGCGGGGAGCGTGATGGTCGCGCGCGGTGAGCCGTCGGGGTCGCGGCTCCGGCTCACGAGCTGCGGCGGCACCGGATGGAAGTGCTTCGCGCGCTGCAGGGTGCCGGTCGCGATGACGTCCCCGGGCGGATCCTCGGGGAGCGTGAAGGTGTAGGTGGCCGCGGCACCCGCGGGTACGGGAAGGTCGAGGCGGCGCTCCGGCGGGAGCGCCAGCACGGGACGCGTTTCGTCGCCGAGCGTGTACGTCGCGGGCAGCGTGCCGGGTGGGGACTGGATCAAGCGGACCGCCTCGATCGACGCCGGCGTGCCGCGCGAGCACCCGAGGCCGGCGAGGCACGCCGCCGTCGCGATCGCAGCGACGAGTCCGGCGCGGCGCATCAGCGGAGCCATGGCGGCGGCCCGTTGGTCGCGATCCCGAAGACCGGGATGCCGATCGTCCAGAAGACGAGCGTGATGACGAGGATGCCGAGGAGATCGATGCCGATGCCGGCCCGCACCATCTGCGCGACCGTGATGCTGCCGCTCGCGAAGACCATCGCGTTCGGCGCGGTGCCGCCCGGCATCATGAAGCCGAAGGACGCCGCGAGCGTCGCCGGGATCATCACAAGCCGCGGGTCGACCTGCAGCCCGGTGGCGGTCGCGGCCAGGACGGGCATCATGAGCGCGGTGATCGCGGAGTTGACGGTGAACTCGGTCAGCAGGACGAGCAACGCGGTGATCGCCAGCACGAGCAGGAGGGGCGGCATGTCGCCGAGGCCGCCGAGACGGGCGGCGAGCCAGGCGGCGAGGCCCGTCGACTCGACGGCCGCAGCGAGCGCGAAGCCGCTCCCGAGCAGCACGAGCACGCCCCACGGCACGCGTTTCGGCCAGTCGTCGCCGAGGAGGCGCGTGGCGCCGTCGCCCGACGGCAGGAGGAAGAGCAGCGTCGCCATCGCGAGCGCGATCACCGTGTCGTCGACGGCGCGCGGGTCGGGGAGGATGCGTGTCCACCCGGGGAGCGTCGCGACGCCGACGTCGAGGTCGGCGCGGAACACCCAGAGGAGCGCAGTCGTGACGAACACGATCAGCACGCGGCGCTCAGGCGCGGACATCGGCCCGAGGTCGGCGAGCGTGCGCTTCACGACCGTACTGTCGCTGCCGGGCGCGCTCGCGGGGACGCGGAAGGCGACGCGTGTGAGGAAGAGCCAGGCGAGCGGCGTCATCACGATCGCGATCGGCGCCCCGAGCATCATCCACGCCGCGAAGCCGACGGGTGGCGCTTCGGGGAAGAGCCGCGCGAAGCTCCCCGCGAAGATCACGTTCGGCGGGGTCCCGACGAGCGTGCCGACGCCGCCGATCGACGCCGCGTAGGCGACCGAGATCATCAGCGCCGGCGCGAACGCGGCGCGGGTGTCGACACGGGCCGCGTCGAAGTGCTCGATCACCGCGATCGCGATCGGCATCATCATCATCGTGGTCGCCGCGTTGGACGTCCACATCGAGATGAGCGCGGTCGCCGTCATGAAGCCGAGCACGACCCGGCGCGGCGACCCGCCGAGGCGGCTCATCACGTGGAGCGCCAGGCGGCGATGCAGCCCCCAGCGCTCGACCGCGGCCGCGAGCATGAGGCCGCCGAGGAAGAACAGGTTCACCGGGTCGGCGTACGGCGCGCACGCTTCGCGCGTCGAGCTGATCCCGAGCAGCGGAAACGCGAACGTCGGCACCAGCGCCGTCGCCGCGATCGGGATCGCTTCGCTGATCCACCAGACTGCCATCAGCGCCGTCACGGCCGCGGTCCGCCGTCCGCTCTCCGACATGCCCTCGGGGAGCGGCAGCAGGACGATCGCCAGCGCCGCGAGCACGCCGGCGACGAGGCCGATCCGGAAACGGGGGAGCGTGCTCGAGGTGCCCAAGCCACGGGCCTGGTAGCACGGCGCCTCCCGGCTGGCCACGGGAGGCGCGCTCTGGCGCGTCGGCACGGCCGTGGTATGGCGTCGCCCGTGGTGAGCGCCATCACGACGACGCGCGCACGCGGGGGGTGGGCATGAGCCAGGTCGTCAACTGTGCGGAGTATGCGGACGGCTATCGCGTCGGCGACGTCCGGCTCCCCGACGTCAGCGAAGTGCTCGGTGCGAACCGGCCGAGCCGCTTCGTGTGGATGGGGCTGCACGAGCCGACCGAGGAGCTGCTGCGCGAGGTGCAGGAGGAGTTCCGCCTCCACGACCTCGCGGTCGAGGATGCGCACCGCGCGCATCAACGGCCGAAGCTCGAGGAGTACGGCGACGCGCTCTTCGTCGTGCTCCGCACGGCCCAGCGCGGGGCGGACCAGAAGATCGCGTTCGGCGAGACCCATCTGTTCGTCGGGCCGGGCTACGTGGTCTCGGTGCGCCACGGCGCCTCGGTGCCGTACGTCGACGTGCGGAACCGCTGCGAAAGCGCGCCCAAACTCTTGAAGAAGGGCCCGGGTTTCGTCCTCTACGCGCTCATGGACTTCGTCGTCGACAACTACTTCCCGATCGTCGACGAGCTCGAGGAGGAGCTCGAGAAGCTCGAGGAGCAGATCTTCGGCGGCAACTACCGCCGCGAGACGACCGAGACCATCTACGGCTTGAAGCGCGATCTTCTCGGCCTGAAGCGCGCGGTGTCGCCGCTGATCGACATCTGCAATCGCCTGACCCGGTTCGACTCGTCCCTCATCGACGCCGACAGCCGGCCGTACTTCCGCGACGTCTACGACCACGTCATCCGCATTCACGAGGCCGTCGACAACCTGCGCGAGCTCCTGAACGGCGCGTTGGAAGCCAACCTGTCGCTGATCTCGGTGCAGCAGAACGAGGTGACGAAGAAGCTTGCGGGCTGGGCCGCCATCTTGGCACTCCCGACGATGATCTTCGGCGTCTACGGAATGAACTTCGATGTCATGCCGGAGCTCCGCTGGACGTTCGGGTATCCGCTCATCATGGGTGCGACGGTCACGGCGTGCCTCGCGATGTACTGGCGGTTCAGGAGGGCAGGTTGGCTGTAGCCGAGGTCCAACCGGTCGGTGGCAGGACGAGTCCGAGCGTCAGCCCGGCCGCGAGGCCGCCGAGGTGCGCCATCGTGTCGACGCCCGGCTCGGCGCCGACCGCGACCGCCAGGTAGGCGAGCAGCGCCGCGATCACCTGCCAGCCCCGGTAGCGTGCGCTCGCCGCGAAGCGGAGGCGCTGTCCGCCGAGCGCGCCCAGCACGCCGAGGATCGCCCCCGACGCCCCCGCGCTCACCACCCCGGCCGGCATGAACTGGTAGCTGAGCACGTTCCCCGCGATCCCGGCGAGGACGTAGACGGCGAGAAACCGCCACGGCCCGAGCGCTGCGACGAGCGCCGGCCCGAGCACGAGCAGCGCCGCCATGTTGCCGAGCAGATGGCGCGGCCCGATGTGGACGAAGAGCGCGGTCGCGAGCCGCCACCACTCGCCGGCGCGGACGTGCGCGGGGCGGGAGGCGCCGAAGCGCAGCAGCACCTCGGTGATCTCCGATCCTCCGGCGCGCTCCTCGGCGAGGAAGACGCCGACGCAGACGGCGGTCAGGAGGAAGAGCACCCACGAGCCGGGCCCGAACCAGCGATCGGCGTCGAGCGCGGGGGAGCGGGTACCCGCGGAAGCGTTATGCTGCTCGGCCTCGGCACGGGCGGCGAACGTCCGATGCACGCCGGTCGGGTATTCGTCGGTGAGGATCGTCTCGGCGCGGCGCGCCTCGGCGTCGTCGATGACGACGAGCGTTCCCTCCGCCGCTGGCTCGAGAACGGCGGGAATCCCCTCCGCGGCGAGAACGAGCGCGATCTCGTTCGCCATCTCGGTGGGGTAGGGACCGGCGGAGGCTCGGGACATGGCGGTCATCCTGACCGCGCTTTGGGGCTCAGGGAAGGGCGGTACGCCTCGAAGCGGAGGCACGGTCAGCCGCAGCCGTGTTCGATGACGATGATTACGCCGTCGGTGGCAGGCCCGATCGCCGCGAGATCGGCATTGCGCATTTGACCCTGCGCGGCGGCTTACTTCGCGATGAGACTCTCCGCCGTGACCTCCGCCGGAATCGGCAGCCCGAGCAGGTCGAGCACCGTCGGTCCGACGTCTGCGAGCACCCCGTGCGGCCGCAGCGTGGTGCCGCGCCGTGCATCCGACACGAGCACGCACTCCACGTCGTTGGTCGTGTGCGCGGTCTGCACCGCTCCCGTGTCGGGATCGAGCATCTGCTCGGCGTTGCCGTGGTCGGACGTTACGATGACCGTTCCGCCGCGGGCACGCGTGGCCTCGATGACGCGCCCGATGCACTCGTCGGTGACCGACACCGCTTTCACCGCGGCGTTCAGCACGCCCGTGTGCCCGACCATGTCGCAATTGGCGTAGTTGAGAACGACGAGATCGTAGGTGTCGAGGCTGCGCTCGAGCGGCAGCTCACGCGTGGACTCGACCTCCACCTCGCACCCCGGAGAGATGGCGGCCCGGGCGCGCACGGCGGCGATGCCGTCGCGGATCGCGACGACGGCGAGCTCGGTCACCTCGTATGCGCTCATCTCGGGCTTCTGGTCCTCGGTGACGGTGACGCTCGGTACCAGGACGCGGTCCTCGCCGGGATAGGGCGCGACCGTCTTGCCGTTGAAGAAGCTCGTGACGTGTCGGTACTTCTGGTACTCCGCGATCCGGAGCTGCCAGAGGCCGGCCTTGCTCACCACCTCGCCGACGAGCTGGTCCATGTTCATCGGCGGGAGCACGCCGTACGGGAACTCGTCGTAGTAGCGGGTGAGACCGCGGTAGACGACGTCGGGACGCGGCCCGCGCGCGAACCCGTGGAAGGCGTCGTCGATGAACGCGCGCGTCAGCTGGATCGCGCGGTCCTGGCGGTAGTTGAAGTGCAGGACGCCGTCGCCGGCCCGGATGGTCGCGAGCGGCGTGCCGGCGGCGTCGGTGACGAGGGTCGGCTGTACGAACTCGTCGGTCTCGATGAGGGTGCCGGCCGGGACGCCGCCCTCGCCGCGCGCGGCGAGCGTCGCGTCGGCACGGGCGTACGCGTGCTCGATCGCCGCTTTGGCCGACGGTGCGTGGAGGCCGTTCCCGTGCACGAGACAGTCGTACGCGCGCTGGACGCGGTCCCAGTTGAGCGCGCGGTCCATGGCGTAGTAGCGCCCGATGACCGTCGCGATCTGGCCGACGCCGAGCGCCGCCATCTTGCGCTCGAGGCGGTCGAGGAAGGTGAGCGCGCTGCGCGGCGGGGTGTCGCGGCCGTCGGAGAACACGTGCACGAAGACGCGCGTCAGCTGCTCGCGGCGCGCGAGCTCGAGGAGGGCATAGAGGTGCTCTTCGGTGGCATGGACGCCCTGATCCTGCAGGAGCCCCATGAAGTGCAGCGCCGAGCCGCGCTGACGGCAGTGCGCGGTCAGCGACAGCAACGCCGGGTGGCGGAAGAGCTCTCCGCTCTCGATCAGCTTGTCGACGCGGACGATCTCCTGCTCCACGATGCGCCCGGCGCCCATGTTGAGATGCCCGACCTCCGACGACCCCTGGTAGCCGGGGCGCAGGCCGACCGCGCGGCCGGCGGCACCGAGCACGGTGTGCGGGTAGGTCGAGAGGATGTGGGCCAGGACCTCGGGATGGGCGAGGGTGACGGCGTTGCCCGGATAGTCGCGTCCGATGCCCCAGCCGTCGCGGATGATCAGGACGATGGGAGCCCGCATGGGACGCAAGGTTTAGCGGGCACCGCGCGGGCTGTCCACGTGCGAAACGCCGTCGCGCGACCGCCACGGCGTCCGCGTTTCCCGTGACTTGCGGTCCCGACCGATGCTAAGGCTCCCCTATGCTGACGCGGCGTGAGGTCGAGGGGGAGCTGCGGAGTCTCGGGTTCCGCGCTTCGGCGCGGCACCGACGGGCGGAGCGCGAACGAGCGCTCAAGTTCGCCCGCGGTGCGCTCGGGGTCTTGCTCGGGGTGTGTATGCTCGCGCTGCTCGGCGCAGTGAACCTCCTGCACTCGGGTCCGTCGGACATCGCGTTCGGCCATTCGAGCCGGCGCGCCAGCGAGTGGGTCGGCAGCAGCACGCAAGGCTCGTCGTCGCGCCAGCGCCCGTCGCTCTTCTTCAGCGGCCGGCGCACCTGGCACCCGAACGACACGCGGAGCCGCAACCGCCACCGCGGCGACGACTGAAGAGATCCGGCGAGCCGCTCAACCGTCGAGCCAGGCGACGATCTTCTCGGCGATCTCCTCGCCCTTGTCCTCTTGCAGGAAGTGGCCGGCGTTCTCGATGACGACCATCGACCCGGCGGTCGGGATGCGGCGCTCGAAGATGCGGCCGGCCGGGATGCCGAGGACGGGGTCCTTGTCGCCCGCCATCACGAGGCAGGGTTTGCTCCAGCGCTCGAGCGTCTTCCACGCCTCGCGGTTCTTGGCGGCGCCGGGGTCGCCGGGGGCGATCGGCACGAGCTGCGGGAACGCGTGCGCGCCTTCCTTGTAGGAGCGGTCGGGGTAGGGCGCGTCGTATCCGGCGAGGATCGCGGGCGTGCGCCGGTCCTCCGGAACGATCGACCGGCCGAAGAGCTCCCCGACGGGTAGATCGTCGGTCCGCGCGACGTACTCGCGCCACGCCATGAAGCCGGGGCCGACCTGCTCCTCGCCGGTCGGGAGCGCCGTGTTCATGATGACGAGGCGCGCGAAGCGCTCGGGGTGATGCCCCGCGAGCTGGAGTCCGACGAGCCCGCCCCAGTCCTGGCAGACGAGGGTCACGTCGTGGAGGGCGAGCGCGTCCATGAACCCGAGCACCGCGTCGCGGTGCATCTCGTAGGAGTAGTCGCCGCGCTCCGTGAACTTGTCGGACTTCCCGAAGCCGAAGAGGTCGGGAGCCAGCACGCGGCCGCGGCGTGCGAGGATCGGGATCATGCGGCGATAGAGAAAGGACCAGCTCGGCTCGCCGTGCAGGCACAGAATGACCTGCCCGCTGCCCTCGTCGACGTAGTGCATGCGGGCCTCGCCGGTCCGGCCGACCGCTTCCGCGAGGTCGACGTAATGCGGAGCGAACGGGTAATCCGGCAGGTTGGCGAAACGGGACTCGGGAGTGCGCAGCACGGCCATCGGGACGTCCTCCTCGACGCGAACGGTGCGACGTCTCTCCCCCGTGCCGCGTTGCTAGTCAACGCCAGGCAGAGCGCGCGTTCCGCACCTCTACTTGAACACAACATGCCTTCCCGGGATGCTGGCGGGACGATGGCCGAGACGATGGCGGCAGCGCCGCGACGGTGGACGTGGCTCTGGGTGGCGGGTGCGTTGGTGCTCGCGCTCATGGCCTGGCGCCTCCTGATCCGGACGGCGGACGCGCCGTCGGCGGCGGCGGGCAGCGGCGCCGGCGGCGGCAAGCCCGCGGCCCCGGCGATCCCCGTCGTCGCGGTCGCGGCACGGCGCGGCGACATGCCGGTCTATCTCTCGGCACTCGGGACCGTCACGGCGTTCATTACGGTCACGGTGTAGAGCCGGGTCGACGGTCAGATCGTGAACGTCGCGTTCACCGAGGGCCAGACGGTGAACCAGGGCGACCTCCTCGTCGAGATCGACCCGCGGCCGTTCCAGGTGCAGCTCGCCCAGGCGGAAGGGCAGATGGCGCGCGACCGCGCGCAGCTCGAGGTCGCGAAGCGGACCTTGCAGCGGAATCGCGAGCTCCTCCAGCAAGGCATCATCGCGCGCCAGATGTACGACGATCAGCAGGGGGCCGTCGGCCAGTACGAAGGCGCGGTGCAGGTCGACCAGGCGCTCATCGATCAGGCGAAGCTGCAGCTCACCTACAGCCGGGTCACGGCGCCGATCGGCGGGCGGGTCGGGCTCCGCCAGGTCGACGTCGGGAACGTCGTCCACGCGAACGACGAGACCGGGCTCCTCGTGATCACCCAGGTCCAGCCGATTACCGTCCTCTTCACCGTGCCGGAGGACGACCTCCGCGCCGTGATCGGCACGAGCGGAAATCCGGAGCGCCTGGCGGCCGAAGTGTACGATCGGGCGGGCCAAACCAAGCTCGCAACCGGCGTCCTGCAATCGACCGACAACCAGATCGACCCGGCGACCGGGACCACCAAGCTGAAGGCCGTCTTCGAGAACGCCGATCAGTCGCTCTTCCCGAACCAGTTCGTGAACGTGCGCCTCCTGCTCGACACGAAGAAAGACGCGGTCCTCGCGCCCGGCGCCGCCGTCCAGCGCGGCAAGGACGGCACGTTCGTCTACGTCGTGAAGGAGGACCAGACCGTCGAGGTACGTCCCGTCGTCCTCGGGCCGGCCGCGGGCGGCGAGACGTCGATCTCGAGCGGGCTCGCGGCCGGCGAGCAGGTCGTGACCGACGGCGTCGACAAGCTCCGCGCCGGCGCGGCGGTGAAGCTCCGCCAACCCGAGGCGGCCGCCGGCGCGAGCAGTCCCGCCGCGGGAGGGCCGGGCTGAGCGTCGGCCGGCGCGCGCGAGTGACGCCATGAACGTCTCGCGGCCCTTCATCCTCCGGCCCGTCGCGACCTCGCTCCTGATGGTCGCGCTGCTGCTCTCGGGCATCGTCGCGTACGGGCAGCTGCCGGTGTCGGCGCTCCCCCAGGTCGACTATCCGACGATCCAGGTCGTGACGTTCTATCCGGGGGCGAGCCCGGACGTGATGGCGTCGTCGGTCACGGCGCCGCTCGAGCGCCAGTTCGGGCAGGTCCCGGGCTTGAAGCAGATGACGTCGACGAGCTCGTTCGGAAGCTCGGTCATCGTCCTCCAGTTCGCGCTCGAGCTCGAGATCGACGTCGCCGAGCAGGACGTGCAGGCGGCGATCAACGCGGCGGGCACGTTTCTCCCCGACGATCTCCCGAACCCGCCGGTCTACAGCAAGATCAATCCTGCCGACGCGCCGGTGCTGACCCTGGCCCTCACCTCCAAGACGTTACCGCTGGCGAAAGTCCAAGATCTGGCGGACACCCGCCTCGCCCAAAAAATCTCGCAGCTCCCGGGCGTCGGGCTCGTGAGCCTCGGCGGGGGCCAGAAGCCCGCCGTTCGGGTGCGTGCCAATCCGACCGCGCTCGCCGCCTACGACCTGGCTCTCGAGGATCTCCGGACGGCGATCGCCTCCGCCAACGTCAATCAAGCCAAGGGCAGCTTCGACGGCCCGAAGCGCGCCTGGATGATCGGCGCCAACGATCAGCTGTTGTCGGCCGAGGACTATCGGACGCTCGTGATCGCGTACCGGAACGAGGCGCCGGTGCGGGTCATGGACGTCGCCGACGTCGTCGACGACGCCGAGAACGTGAAGCAGGCGGCGTGGATGAACGCCGAGCCGGCGGTGCTCGTGAACATCCAGCGTCAGCCGGGCGCCAACATCATCGGCGTCGTCGACCGCATCACGAGCTTGCTCCCGCAGCTCACGGCGTCGCTGCCGGCGGGCGTGCAGGTGAGCGTTCTCACCGACCGCACCATCACGATACGCGCCTCGGTCCACGACGTGCAGTTCGAGCTCATGCTGACGGTCGCGCTGGTCGTCATGGTGATCTTCCTGTTCCTGGGGAAGCTGTCGGCGACCGTCATTCCGAGCGTCGCGGTGCCGCTCTCGATCGTCGGCACGTTCGGCGTGATGTACCTGCTCGACTACAGCCTCGACAATCTGTCGCTCATGGCGCTCACGATCTCGACCGGCTTCGTCGTCGACGACGCCATCGTCATGATCGAGAACATCACGCGCTACATCGAGGAGGGGAAGTCGCCGCGCGAGGCCGCGCTGAAAGGCGCCAAGCAGATCGGCTTCACGATCATTTCGCTGACGGTGTCGCTGGTGGCGGTGCTGATTCCGCTCCTCTTCATGGGCGACATCGTCGGGCGGCTCTTCCGCGAGTTCGCCGTCACGCTCGCCGTCACGATCCTGGTGTCGGCGGTGGTCTCGCTGACGCTCACGCCGATGATGTGCTCGCGCCTGCTCCGCAACGTGCCCGCGGGTGAGGAGGGCTGGTTCGCCCGCCGCTCGACCGCGGCTTTCGACTGGGTGATCGCGCACTACGGCACCACGCTCAAGTGGGTGCTGCGCCATCAGACCGCGACGCTCGTCACGTTCGTCGCGACCCTCGCCGCAACCGTCGTCCTCTACGTCATCGTGCCGAAGGGCTTCTTTCCGCTGCAGGACACCGGCGTCATCCTCGGCGTCTCCGAGGCCCCCGAGACCGTGTCGTTCGCCGCGATGGCCGAGCGCCAGCAGGCGCTCGCGGCGGTCGTGCTGCGAGACCCCGCGGTCGCGAGCCTCTCGTCGTTCATCGGGATCGACGGCGTCAACACGACCGCCAACGCCGGCCGCATCCAGATCAACCTGAAGCCGCTCGCCGAGCGTGACGCCGACGCCAGCGAGGTGATCCGCCGCCTCCAGCCGAAGCTCGCCGAAGTCGAGGGCGCGACGCTCTACATGCAGCCGGTCCAGGACATCACCGTCGACGACCGCGTCAGCCGGACCCAGTTCCAGTACAGTCTCGCGTCGCCCGATCCCGAGGCGCTCGCCGAGTTCGCCCCGCGACTCACCGAGCGCCTACGAGAGCTGCCCGAGATCGTCGACCTCGCGAGCGACCAGCTGACCGGCGGTCTCGAGCTGACGCTCGCGATCGACCGCGACACCGCGTCGCGCCTCGGTATCACTCCGCGGATGATCGACGACACGCTCTACGACGCCTTCGGCCAGCGCCAGGTGTCGACCATCTACACCCAGCTGAATCAGTATCGCGTCGTGCTCGAGGTGAATCCGAGCTTCCAGCAAGGGCCGGAGGCGCTCGAGCACTTGTACGTGCGCTCACAGAGCGGGGCCGCCGTGCCCCTCGCGTCGTTCACCACCGTCACGCCGGGCACGACGGCGCTCGCCGTCACGCATCAGGGCCAGTTCCCGTCGGTGACGCTCTCGTTCAACCTCGCGCCGGGTGTGTCGCTCGGCGAGGCGGTGGAGGCGATCCAGCAGGCGACCGACGACCTCAAGCTGCCGGCGAGCATCCGCGCCGACTTCCAGGGGACCGCTCGGGCCTTCCAGGCATCCCTCGCGAACCAGCCGTTCTTGATCTTGGCGGCGCTCGTGACCGTCTACATCGTGCTCGGCATCCTCTACGAGAGCTACATCCACCCGGTGACGATCCTCTCGACGCTGCCCTCGGCCGGTGTCGGCGCCATCCTCGCGTTGCTCGCGACCGGCGGCGAGCTCAACGTGATCGCGCTCATCGGCATCATCTTGCTGATCGGCATCGTCAAGAAGAACGCAATCATGATGATCGACTTCGCGCTCGAGGCCGAGCGCAAGGAAGGGAAGTCGCCCGAGGTTGCGATCTACGAGGCCTGCCTGCTGCGCTTCCGGCCGATCATGATGACGACGATGGCGGCGCTCCTCGGCGGCCTGCCGTTGGCGCTCGGCACGGGCATGGGCTCCGAGCTTCGCCATCCGCTCGGCATCACGATCGTCGGGGGCCTGCTCGTGAGCCAGGTGCTCACGCTCTATTCGACACCGGTCATCTACCTCGCGTTCGACCGCTTGGCGGCGCGCGTTGCCACGCGGCGGACGGGACGCGCGGCCGAGCTGCAGGACGCCGAGGTTTCCGCGGTGCAACCGTTCGGCATGGAGTCGGAGTGAGGGCCGGATGAACGTCTCGGCGCCGTTCATCCGGCGGCCGGTCGCGACCTCGCTGCTGACGCTCGCGCTCGCGCTCGCGGGCGCGCTCTCGTTCCAGCACCTGCCGGTCGCGCCGTTGCCGCAGGTCGAGTTTCCGACGATCCAGGTGTCGGCGTCGCTCCCGGGCGCGAGCCCCGAGACGATGGCGTCGGCCGTCGCCATGCCGCTCGAACGCATGTTCGGGCGGATCGCCGGTGTCACCGAGATGACCTCGGCGAGCGGGCTCGGCTCGACGCAGGTGACGCTGCAGTTCGACCTCAGCCGCAGCATCGACTCGGCGGCGCGCGACGTCCAGGCAGCGATCAACGCTGCGCGCGGCCAACTGCCGGCCGAGCTGCCGAACAACCCGAGCTACCGCAAGGTCAATCCCGCCGACGCCCCGATTCTGTTGATGAGTCTCACCTCCGACACGCTCCCGCCGAGCGGCCTCTACGACGCGGCCGCATCCATCCTCCAACAGGAGCTCGCGCAAGTGGAGGGTGTCGGTGAGGTTCGGGTCGGCGGCAGCTCCCTGCCGGCCGTGCGCGTCGAGCTGAACCCGACCGCGCTCAACAAATATGGCATCGGCTTCGACGAGGTGCGCGCGGCGATCGGCGACGCCAACAGCAACCGGCCGACCGGCGAGATCGCGACCCCGACCGAGGCGTGGGGCCTCGATACCGACGGCCAGCTCATGCGCGCCGTCGAGTACGAGCCGCTGATCATCCGCCACCGCAGTGGCGCGTCGGTGCGCCTCGTGGACGTCGCGAACGTCGTCGACTCGGTCGAGGACGTGCGCGCGGCCGGCTTCGCCAACGGCAAGCTCGCGGTCATGCTCATCATTTTCCGCAAGCCCGGGGCCAACATCATCGCGACCAACGACCGCATTCGCGAGCGCCTGCCGCTGCTGCGGGCGGCGATCCCGAGCGCGATCGACCTCGACGTCGTCATCGACCGCAGCGCGTCGATCCGTGCGTCGGTCCATGACGTGGAGCTCGCGCTCGTGATCTCGATCGCGCTCGTGATCCTGGTGGTGTTCCTCTTCCTGCGCGACGTGCGAGCGACCGCCATTCCGAGCGTGGTCGTGCCGCTCTCGCTGGTCGGTACGTTCGGCGCGATGTACCTGCTGGACTACAGCATCGACAACCTGTCGCTCATGGCGCTCACGATCTCGACCGGGTTCGTCGTGGACGATGCGATCGTGGTGCTCGAAAACGTCATGCGCCATCTGGAGCGTGGGGTGCCACCGCGCGAGGCGGCGATGCGGGGTGCGCGCGAGATCGCCTTCACGGTCCTGTCGATGAGCGTATCGCTGGTCGCGGTGTTCATCCCCATTCTCCTGATGGGCGGCATCGTCGGGCGGCTCTTTCGCGAGTTCGCGGTCGTCCTGTCGGTTGCGGTGCTCGTGTCGCTCGTGGTGTCGCTCACGACGACGCCCATGATGTGCGCCATGATCCTCCGTCCGAGCCACGAGGGCCGCGCTCCGGGACGCCTCGCCCGCGCGAGCGAGCGCGCCTTCGACTGGCTGCACCGGCGCTATGAGCGGAGCCTCGCGTTCACGCTGCGGCACTCGTTCGCGACGTTGCTGGTCGCGTTCGCGACGGTCGCGCTCAACATCCACCTCTACGGGCTCGTGCCCAAAGGCTTCTTCCCCCAACAGGATACCGGCCGTCTCGTCGGCAGCGTGCAAGCCGATCAATCGAGCTCGTTCCAGTCGATGCAAGGCAAGCTCGGCGAAATGGTCGACATCGTGCGGTCCGACCCCGCTGTCGAGACCGTCGTCGCTTTCACGGGCGGCCAACAGGGCTCGAGCACGGGCCGCATGTTCGTCGCCCTGAAGCCGCTCCACGAGCGCAAGGTCGCTGGCGACGTGATCGCCGCGCGTCTGCGTCCGAAGCTCGCGACCGTGGCCGGGGCGAGCCTGTTCCTTCAACCCGTCCAGGACATCCGGATCGGCGGTCGCCCGAGCGGCGCGCTCTATCAATTCACGCTCCAGGCCGACGACCTCGGCGATCTCGACGAAGCGGCGCCGAAGGTGCTGGCCAAGCTCCGCACCATGCCGATCCTGACCGACGTCAACACCGACCAGATGAACGGCGGCCTGCAGAGCATGCTCACGATCGACCGCGATACGGCCGCCCGTCTCGGCGTCACGACTCAAATGATCGACGACACGCTCTACGACGCGTTCGGGCAGCGGCAGGTGTCGACGATGTACACCGCGCTGAACCAGTACCACGTGGTGATGGGGGTCGCGCCCGAGTTCTGGCAGCGCCCCGAGGCCCTGCGCGACATCTACGTCCGCTCGACGGTCGGCACGCCCATCCCGCTGGCAGCGTTCACCAAGCTCGAGCCCGGCACGACGGCGCTCGCGGTCACGCATCAAGGACAGTTTCCGGCGACGACGGTGTCGTTCAACCTTGCACCGGGCGTTGCGCTCGGCGACGCCGTCGAAGCCATCACCGCCGCGACCCGCGAGCTCGACATCCCGCCCACCGTGCGCACGACCTTCGCGGGCACGGCGCAGGCGTTCCAGGCGTCGTTGGCGAATCAGCCCCTACTCATCCTCGCGGCGTTGGTGACCGTCTACATCGTGCTCGGCATCCTCTACGAGAGTTACATCCATCCGTTGACGATCTTGTCGACGTTGCCGTCGGCGGGCGTCGGCGCGATCCTCGCGCTGCTCGCGACGGGCGGCGAGCTGAACGTGATCGGGCTGATTGGGCTGATCCTCCTGATCGGCATCGTCAAGAAGAACGCGATCATGATGATCGACTTCGCGCTCGAGGCCGAGCGGAAGGACGGCAAGTCTCCCGAGGAGGCGATCTACGAGGCATGCCTCCTGCGCTTCCGGCCGATCATGATGACCACGATGGCGGCACTGTTCGGCGGGTTGCCGCTGGCGCTCGGCACCGGGATGGGCTCGGAGCTCCGCCGTCCGCTCGGCATCACGATCGTCGGCGGTCTCCTCGTGAGCCAGATGCTGACGCTGTACACGACCCCGATCGTGTACCTGTATCTCGACCGTCTGAGCCTGTGGTGGCGCGGGCTCCGCACGCAGGGCGTCGCCCGCGCGCGCGGCGCCGCGGCGGGGCTCGCGGCGCGGCGGAGCTCGTGATGCATCCCGCCAAGCGCACGATGCTCTGGATCAACGTGCTCGGCGGCGTCGCCGTGCTCGGAAGCTACGCGTGGGGGATCGCGACCCATCCCGAGACGAGCGGGCAGGTGTGGGGCGGCGTGCCCGAGTGGCTGAAGCCCGCGTACACGGTCTCCATGCTGTCGGCCGCCGTGGGCTATTTCCTTTTCAGCGGCTACCTGCTCTTCGCCGTCGATCCCGACCGGGCCCGGTTCGCGGGCGGTGCCGGTTTCGGGCTCGTGCACGCGGTGTATCTCCTGGTCCTGGTCCCGTCGGCGCTCTGGATGCCGCTCACGTTCCGCATGCTCGAGGCGCCGAGCGGCGGGCTCTGGCTCGCGATCCGCGGCGTGCTGGCGCTGGTCGGGCTCGGCTCGCTCGGGCTCGTCGCGGCCCTTTGTACGGTCGCGCCGCGTGGGTCACGTGTCGGGCACGCGCTCGCAATCGTTGGTGCGCTCGCGTTCGCCGTGCAGACGGCCCTCCTCGATGCGCTCGTCTGGCCGGCGTACTTCCCGTATCCGTGATGACGGCCCGGCGGGTCCGGCTCCACGTCGTCGCGGCGCTCGCCGTGCTGGTGCTGGTCGCCATCGCCCTCGCCGCGATGGGCCGGCCGTGGTGGTGCCGCGCCGGCGACCTCGCACTGTGGTCGGGCGAGGTCCGCAGCCGCCACAACTCGCAGCATCTGCTCGACCCGTACACGTTCACGCACGTCCTGCACGGGCTCCTCTTCTACGCCGGCGTGTGGCTCGTCTTTCGCCGGATCGTCGGCCGCACGAGCCGGGCGTGGATCGCGTTCCTGCTGGAGGCGGCGTGGGAGGTGATCGAGAACACCGACGCCGTCATCGCGCGTTACCGC
Source organism: Polyangiaceae bacterium (assembly GCA_031400185.1). Lineage (GTDB taxonomy): Bacteria > Desulfobacterota > Binatia > UTPRO1 > UTPRO1 > UTPRO1. The sequence goes on along the minus strand of JANNPN010000404.1, from coordinate 7,988 downwards.
GCCGCGACGATCTCCCTCGACTACTACGGCGACAGCGTCGCCAACTCGCTTGCCGACATCGTCGCGTTCGGGGTCGGCTACTGGGCGGCCGCTGCCGTGCCGGTCTGGGTCTCGATCGCGGGGTTCGTCCTCGTCGACGGCGTGCTCGCGCTCTGGATCCGCGACGGTCTCGTGCTGAACATCCTCATGCTGCTGTACCCGGTCGAGGCGGTGCGGCAGTGGCAGGCGCGTTGACCGTCCGGTCGCTCACGGGAGAAACGCTTTCGCTCTGAGCTGCTTCGTCGTGTTGCGCGACGTGGACGAGTCGACGTAGCTCGCCTCCCAACACGCGCCGCTCCGGGCTTGCAGCTGGACGCGTAGCGGCAGGGCGAGCGGCATGGCGGGAAGGACCAGATTCTTGCCGTGAATGTCGACTGCGACGCGCGCGGCGCCTTGCTTCGCGCTCTTCAAAAAGACCGTGTCGATGCCGTCGGTGATCGCCTCGGGATCTTTGTACTCGTAGGTGGACGCCGAGCCGGAGCGCCAGCACGGACGCTTCCCGCAGCGGCCGGTCCGGGTTTCGGCCGCGAGCAGCACCCGCGGCACGGTGTCGGATTCGTCGAACACACAGAAGGCGAACGTCTCGCCACCGAGCGGATCGCCGAAATCCGCTCGGCTCGTCGCCTCGCCGTCGTTCCATTTCCAGGTGATCTTGTCGGATCGGGCGTTCGCGAGCTCGAGACGGCCCGACAATCGTTCCGTCGGCTGGCGGCACGCGGTCCATACCTCGGCGACGCAGCCGAGCTGCGCGTTGCAGGTCGCGCACGGTCCGCACGTGAGCGGCGTCGACGACGTACACGCGCCGGCGCGGCAGGTCTCGCCGATGGTGCAGCTGTTGCCGTCGCTGCACGCCGACCCGTCCGACTCGAGCTGGCAACTCGCCGAGCAGCAGTCGCCGTCGCGCGGATTGCCGTCGTCGCATTGCTCGCCCGGCCCGACGGTTCCGTCGCCGCAGGCCGTGACCTCGACCGCGCCGATGTCGCACGCCGCGCCCTGCGGGCGGGGGGTGCCGCGCTGGTCGGTGGCCGGACAGAAGGCGCCGCTCCTTGCCCGACCGGCGTCCCGCGCCGGGCTCTCCGGGAGGAGGGCGTGCGTGAACGTCGAGCCGCCGTTCGCGGCCAGCGGTCCGAGCCGCGGATCGACGTTCAGGACGTTGGTCGTGACGTCCCCGATGATGGTGCAGCCGGTCGTGTCGCCGATCAGGTTGTGGCCGAGGGAGAGCAGCGTGCCCTGGCAGTCCGGGGGCGTGCCGTGGTTGCCGGCGATGATGGTGTGGCCGATCGCGATGTGGGTGCCGCGAACCCCGCCCGCCACGGTTGCGAACTGGCCGCCCGTGTTGTCGCTGACGGTGCAGCCGTGCAGCTCGATGGTCCCGCCGTCCAGATTGTCGATCGCACCGACCTCACCGTTGGTGGAGCTCGACGACACCGTCGAGTTGCGCATGACCAGCGTGCCGTCGTTGGCGATCGCGCCGCCGCTGTGATCGGAGTCGCCGCCCAGCGTCGACGCAGTGACCTCCGCGATGCCGAAATTCGCGAGCGCGCCGCCGCCGCAGAGCGCCCAACCCGCGACGGAGCACTCGGTGAGCTCCATGCTGCCGTAGTTCGCGACGCCGCCGCCGAGGATGCGCGGGCAGCCGAAATCCTGCGCGCCGCCGCTGATCTCCGTCCCGACGGCCTCGAGGGTACCGCTGTTCGCGATGCCGGTCCCGTTGCCGGCCGCCGCCACGACGCTGTGGCCGACGAAGGCGTCCCCGATCGTGGCGAGGATCACGCCGCCCTCGCGGCCGGCGCTGCCGAGGATGGCGCTCCGGAGCACGGTGACGGAGCCGAGGTTCGCAATCGCCGCGGTGCCCCCGAAGTCGCCGAAGTGACCTTCGATCGTGCTGTCGGCGACCATCAGCACTTCGCGGTTGAGGATGCCCGGGACGCCGCGCGAATTCTGTCCGGCGACGTAGCTTTCGGTGACGGTCAGATCGCCGTCGTTCTCTATGCCGCCGTCACCGCGAGTCTGCGCGATGATCGCAAGCTTTCGCAGTGTGACCGACGCTCCGCTCGCGATGCGCAAAAGCGGCTGGACGCTCAGGTGCGCCGTCTCGACGGCCGTCGTCTGCCAGGAGGCCCCGCGAATCTCGAGATCGTCGTCGATGTCGAGGGCGCCGAGGAGCGGCTCGAGCGCGTAGGTGTCGGCGAGCAACACGATCTCGTCCGCGCCGCTCGCGGCGTTCGCCTCGGTGATCGCCGCCCGGAGCGTGCAGCCGCCACCGACGGCGACGCAGAGTCCGTCGCCCGGCGTCGCGTCGTTCGCGTCGGTGGTGCGGTCGGGTGCGAACGTCGCCGCGTCGACTGCGGTGCCGGTCACGAGGAGGACGAGCGCCACCACGGCGAAGCGCGCCGCAAGACGGTTGGAAGCGGCGCGCGTCCGCGCCGCGGGACGATGCACGAGTCGGTGTCGCAAGCGAGGATCCGAGGGGAGGGAGGAGTCGGTGCAGACGCTACGGGAAGGAGCCGGGATTGTCCTCGGTTCGCGCCCGCAGGGAAAGGTCGCATCGGTCATCCCCTGAGCATGGCGTTTGCGTTGTCGTTTGTCACCCGGAAAGGCGGCCGGTGGAGAGGAGGAAGGGCGCTGCGAGCTTTTTGGGGCTCGGAGCGGGGCGGCGACCGCCCGGACTGCCGGGCGACGATGGCGGGCGCGCCGCCGTCTTGGGGTTCAGTGGTCGAACGCGCTTCCTTATGTATTGGTGTCCTTGTTGATGGTCGTACCCATGTCCGAGGAGCCGGCTTCCCAGCACCGTCCGTTCTCGGCATGCAGCTGCACGGGCGTCGGCAACGCAGAGGTTGTTCGCGTGCCAGGAAAACCCGGGAGCCCCACACGTGCGGGCAGCCACCGACGATGCCCCGCGTGAACGCAGAGCCACCCAAGGGAATCGAACCCTCGACCTACCGATTACGAATCGGTTGCTCTGCCAGCTGAGCTAGGGTGGCGTGGCGGGTGGAACGGCGGAGGGCGGACCATAAAGCCTCGCGGCGGGATGGTCAATCGTCTAGAAGCGCGGCCATGCGCGCCGTCGTCTGGAAAGAGCCCGGAGTTCTGCAGGTCGAGTCCGTTCCCGACGCGGTCCCCGAGGCGGGTGAGGTCGTGCTCCGGGTGCATGCCTGTGGGATTTGCGGCTCGGACCTCCACGCGGCGAAGGGCGGCATGGGGCTGCCGCCCGATTGCATCATGGGTCACGAGTTTTCCGGCGAGATCGCGGCGCTCGGCGACGGGGTGGACGGCTGGGCGCTCGGTGAGCGCGTCGTGGCGCTCCCGTACATGTCCTGCGGGACGTGCCCGGCGTGTCTTGCCGGGCGCGGATTCAACTGCGCGGCGATGCGCGCAATCGGGCTCGGCGGCGTGCCCGGCGCGTATGCGGAGCTGGTGCGAGTGCAGCCCTCGTGCATGCTGCGCATCCCGGACGACGTGACCATGCGGCAGGCGGCCCTCGTCGAGCCGCTCGCGGTCGGGCTCCACGGCGTGAACCTCGGACGCGTCGGCGCCGACACGGCGTGCGTGGTGATGGGGGCAGGGCCGATCGGCGCGGTCACGGTGCTCTGGGCGCGGCACGCCGGCGCCCGCGCGATCGTCGCCTCGGACCCGTCCCCCGGCCGGCGCGAGCTCGCGGCCCGCCTCGGCGCGCACGCGGTCGTCGACCCGAACGCGGAGGATCCCGCCGCGGCGCTCCGTGCGCACGCCGGCGTGGATCCCGGTGTCGTCTTCGAGTGCGTCGGCGTAAAGGGCACCATCAACCAGGCCATGCTGCTCGCGGGGGTCCGCGGGCGCGTGGTCGTGCTCGGGGTGTGCGCGGAGATGGACGAGATCCTGCCGCTCGTCGGCATCGCCAAGGAGCTCGAGCTGGCCTTTGGGCTCGCCTACTCGCGCGACGAGTTTGCGGCGGCGCTCGAGGCGCTCAGGACGAACAGCATCGACGTGGCCCCGCTCGTCACCGACGTCATCGACCTCGCGGCCGTCCCCGACGCGTTTCGGGCGCTCGAACGCCCGAGCACGCAATGCAAGGTCCTGATCGAGTTCCCGTGAGGGAGCGTGACGTGGCGTGCGGCGTGACGCGCGGGCCGACGATCAACCGGGCTTGGTGACGTTCGCGGCTTGCAGTCCCTTCGGGCCTTGCGCGACCTCGAACGTGACGCTCTCGCCCTCTTGGAGGGACCGAAAGCCGGAGCCGGCGATCGCGGAGTAGTGCACGAACACGTCCTGCCCGTCGTCGCCGGTGATGAAGCCATATCCCTTCTGCGCGTTGAACCACTTCACTTTCCCAGTGGGCACGAGATCCTCCTGAAATAGACACTGAGCCGCACGACCGAGCTCGCGCGGGCGCAAAGCGCGGTGGCGATTAACATGGAAGCGAATCGACGGGCAAGAAAATTCGCGCCAGAACGGCGCGGATTTGGTGACGCAGAGCGGCGGTTGTCTCCACCGACCTCGTCACTTATAACGCCGCCCGTGTCAGCCGGAGGAACCGCGATGCCGGGCGACGCGCGACTAGTGACGCTCTTCAGTTACTACCGCGACGCGGAGCTGCGTGGCGCGACCCTGCTGCTGAAGCTGCTGCAGCGGATGGACGATCCCGATGCGCAGGTGAAGCTGACCAAGCACCTCGAAGACGAAGTGCGGCACGCGTGGCTCTGGACCAAGCGCATCACGGATCTCGGCGGGGTGCCCGAGAAGGTCGACGACGGGTATCAGCGCCGGATCGGGCTCGAGGTGGGTATCCCGCGGACGCTCGAGCAGCTCCTTGCGCTCACGATCATCGTCGAGGAGCGGGCGCTCACCCGCTACCTTACGCACGCCGCCGCTTCCGAGGTCGACGGCGAGACCCGCACCGTCCTCGACGAGGTGACGAAGGACGAGAAGTGGCACCTGTCTTGGATCGAGCACAAGCTGCGTGAGATCGCGGGGCCGGACGGCACCGATCGTGTCGATGCGCTCCTCGCGCGGTACCGCGACGTCGACCGCCGCGTCTTCGCCGACCTCGAATCCAAGGAACGCGAGACCTTTGGGTTCTCGCTGGCGGACGCTCCGGCGTCCTGATTCGTGCCGCGCCCGAGACGAGGGCGTGCGCTCGGGTACCGGCTCGAGTACGCGGCGCTTCGGTTGGTGACGGGGGCGCTCGGCATCCTGCCGTTGCCGCTCGCCATGCGGATCGCGGCGGCGGTCGCGGCGCTCCTGATCCGGGTCGCGAGGCCGATCCAGCGGATCGGGCTCACCAACCTCGCGATTGCGTTCCCCGAGAAGTCGCCGGCCGAGCGCTGGACCATCCTGCTCGCGAGCTATCGCAACTTGGGGCGCATGGTCGCCGAGTGCGCGCACCTCGGCAATCTGACGGCCGCCAACGTCGACGCCACCGTCCAGGTCGAAGACAACGGCGTTTGGCGCGAGGCGATCGTGCCGCACCTCGCATCGCAGGGCGTGCTCATCCTGACCGGGCACTTCGGGAACTGGGAGCTCTGCGCGTATGCCTACGGTCTCATGGGGCATCCGGTGTCGCTCGTGCACCAGACCATCAAGAACCCCCTCGTCGACGGCTACGTCGAGCGCATGCGGAGCGGTGGCGGCACACGGCTCTTCCGGAAGCGGGAGGCCGCGCGCGCGGTGCTGCGCGCGCTCAAAGAGCGGGCGCTCGTCGTGCTGCCGCTCGATCAGAACCAGTCGCGGCGCGCGGGCATCTTCGTCGACTTCTTCGGTCGTCCGGCGAGCACGAGCGACGGGCTCGCGCGCATCGCGCTCCGCACCGACGCGCCGATCCATCCCGCCTTCATCGTGCGCGAGGGAACGAGTGCGCGGCATCGCATCATCTTCTTGCCTCGCGTGGAGATTGCGAGTATGGCGGACCGCGATCTCGCCGCGCGCGAGCTCACGCAACGCTGCACGGCCGTACTCGAAGCAATGATCCGCACCCATCCCGATCACTGGCTCTGGACCCACAAGCGTTGGCGTACGCGCCCGCTCGGCGAGCCGGAGATCTACTGACTCAAGGCGCGAGGAGAGCAGTGATGGCGACCACGAAGCGCAGCAAGCGAGGGCGCGCCGCCGCGCCGCGCGCGAAGAGCACCGCAAAATCCACGGCGAAGAAGCGGCCATCGCCGCGCGTCGCCAAAGCGAAAGCATCGCCGAAGACGAAGGTCGTTGCGAAGACGAAGGTCGTCGCAACGCCGAAGGTCGTCGCGAAGCCGAAGCGGCCGACCACCTCGCCGCCGCCGAAGGGCAAAGCCGCGAAGGGCGTCGGCATCGAAAGTCCGGACGTGGCGAAGCTCAAGGCGAAGTTCCAGCGCGAGCGGCACCAGCTCGAGAAGAACCTGACCGAAGCGGTCCGTGAGATCGGCCTCCTCCGCCTTCACGAGATCCGCGCCACGCAGTTCGAACGCCAGGTCGCCGACCGCGATGCCACGATCAGCCGCCTGCAGGCGCAGCTCGTCGAGCTCGAGCGTCGCCCGGCCGAGCCCGTCTACGTGCACGAGGTGCAGCAGTCGCTTGCGCTCGGCGGCCCGGCGCACGACGTCGAGCCGTTGGTGAGCGCGGAGCTCGACGAGTTCGAGGACGAGCCTCTTGCCGACGAAGGCGAGCTCATCTCCGACGACGACTGACGGCGAGCATAAAAGTTCTGCGACCAGGGAGCCTGTCGACTCCAGGATGCGCCCCCTCCGGATGCGTCGCCGATGCGCCATCCAGGCGCACATCGAGCGTCAGCGCACGGAGGGCATCTCGCTGCGGGAAGCGGTTCCGCCGGACGAGGTTTGACGTGAGGCGTAGGTTTGCCTTGAATCCACGATCACGCCAGTTTAGCTTGGATCGCGCTCACGTCATCGCGTGAGTGGCAATCCGAGGACGGCCGAGACCGCGCGTCCCTTGGCGCCCAGGACTGAGTGATACACTGGCTGCAGTTCGGCCTGCTCTATTGATGATGATCGTAGGGGACTAGGGGGAACGATGGCGAAAACGCGCGTGCTACTCGCCGAAGACCACACCGTCGTCCGACAGGGATTGCGGAAGATTCTCGAGTCCGATCCCGAGATCGAAATCATCGGCGAGGTCGGTGACGGTCGCGGGGCCGTCGAGGCCGCCAAGCGTCTCCGCCCGACCGTGGTCGTGATCGACATCGGGCTCCCGGGGCTCAACGGCATCGAGGCGACGAGCCAGATCATGAAGGGCACGGAGGGAGTCAGCGTGCTGATCCTCTCGATGCACTCCGATGACGTCTACGTGCGGCAAGGATTGAAGGCGGGTGCCAAGGGTTACCTGCTCAAGGACTCGGAGGATCTCGACCTCATCAAGGCCGTCAAGTCGCTCGCCCGCGGGGGATCATACTTCAGCCCGTCGGTCTCGAAGGTGCTGCTCGCCGGTTATTTGAACGAGTCGGGCACGACGGCCGGTGAGGACGCGCTCGCACGACTCACGGGACGCGAGCGCGAGGTGCTGCAGCTCATCTCGGAAGGGAAGACCAACAAGGAGATCGCGCGCATCCTCTCCCTCAGCATCAACACCGTCGAGAGCCACCGCAAGCACGTCATGGAAAAGCTCGACCTCCACAACACGGCAGAGATCGTTCGCTTCGCGGTGCGGAAAGGGATCGTTCAGTAGCCGAAGAGAAGATGCCCCCGCCGTCGGTGACGGTGGGGCGGGACGGCGCTGCTCCGGCTCCGGATGGCGGGCGCCCATCCCTTTCAAGAAGCAACTATTCGCAGGGCCACGTGCCCACCATACGGATCCTCCGCAGCACCGTCCCGCCCCACACGAAACGCGCTGCGCAATCCTGTTTCTCCCGCCAAGCAGCGGATCGTCGACGACGCGCCCGCTCCTCATGGCTGCTTCCATCCACATCGCGCAGCGGCGGTGCTGGGCGGCGTGGGAGGTCGCGTCGCAGGCCTTTGGCGAGCACAGCTTGCCCTGCGACTACT
>JANNPN010000394.1:0-8452 GCA_031400185.1 Polyangiaceae bacterium | reverse complement strand
CCGAGAGGTCGCGGTTGGTCGCGGCGATCAAGCGTACGTCGACCTTGATCGGCCGTGTCGTGCCGAGGGGAGTCACCTCGCGCTCCTGGATCGCGCGCAGGAACTTGACCTGCAGGGCGGGCGGGATGTCGGCGATTTCGTCGAGAAAGAGCGTGCCGCCGTGCGCCGCCTGGAACACGCCGTCGTGGTCGGCAACGGCACCCGTGAAGGCGCCGCGCCGATGTCCGAAGAGCTGACTGTCGAGCAGCGTGTCGGACACCGCGCCGCAGTTGAGCGCGACGAACGGGAGGTCGGCGCGTCCGCTCCGCGTGTGCACGCTCCGCGCGACGAGCTCTTTCCCGGTCCCGCTCTCGCCGGTGATCAGCAGGGTCGTCGTGTTCTGCGCGAGCGCCTCGATCGCCTGATAGACGTCGCGCATCGACGGGCTCTGCCCGACCATCTCGCCGAACCCCTGGGAGCGCTCGATGACCTCGCGGAGCCGGCGGTTCTCGCGCTCCAGGTCGGAGATCCGGAGCACCTGCTCGATCGTCATCAGTAGCTCGTCCGGGTTGCAGGGCTTCACCAGGTAGTCCCAGGCCCCGAGCTTCATTGCCTCGACGGCCGCCTGCGTGCTGCCATGACCGGTCAATACGATCGTCGGCGGGGACAGCAGCCGGCGTTCACCGGCCGGCGGCGGAGGATCGCCTTGCAGCTTCCGCAGCAGGGCCATGCCGTCCATCACCGGCATGTTGAGATCGGTCACGATCACCTGGAAGCCGCCGCTCGCCAGCTCGGCGAGCGCCTCCTGGCCGTGCGCCGCCATCGCGACGTCGTAGCCCTTGCGCTCGAGGATCTTCGCGAGGGTGCGCGCCATGTTCGGCTCGTCCTCGACGAGCAGCAGGCGCGTGCCGCCGACCGTCATCGCGGGGCTCACGGCGTCGTCGTCTCGGGCCGGCCCGCGGGCAGCTCGATCGTGAAGGTCGTGCCGACGTTCGGGGTGCTGCGAACGTGGATCTCGCCGTGGTAGCGGCGGACGACCGAGTGTACGACCGACAGGCCGAGCCCGGTGCCTTGCCCCGGCGACTTGGTCGTGAAGAACGGATTGAAGATGTCGCTCAGCTGCCCGGACGGGATGCCGATGCCGGTGTCGCTGAACTCGAGCCGAATGCGTTGGTCGTCTGCGAGCGACGTCCGCACCGCGAGCTCGCCGCCGTGCGGCATCGCCTGCACGGCGTTCGTGATGAGGTTCAAGAAGATCTGGCGAAGCGCGTTCTGGTTGGCGGGGCAGGGGCCGATGTCCCCGAGGTCGGTGACGACCCGGACGTCGCTGTTCTGAAGATACTTGTTCATGAGGAGCAGCGTCTTCCGCAGCAGGTCGTTGATGTCGACGATCTCGATCACGGCGCGCGAGTCGCGCGAGAACTCGAGGAGGCTGTTGATGATCGTCTGGACCCGGTCCATCTCCTCCTTGGCGATCCGCAGATCCTCACGCACCTCCGGATTGTTGCCGTCGACGATCTCGGCGAGGTCGTAGAGCGCGTTCATGATGATCGCGAGCGGGTTCCGGATCTCGTGCGCGATGCCCGCCGCGAGCTGGCCGATCGCCGCCATCTTCTCGGACTGGATCAGCTGGTCCTCGAGTTGCTGGCGATCGGACATGTCGACGCAGATCTGCTGGATGAAGCGCTGCTCGCCGTACTCGATGAGGCCCGAGTTGATGAACATCGGAATGACCGCGCCGCTCCGGGTGCGATGGTGGAGCTCGTCGCGATTGGCGTTCCCCTTGGAACGCGTCTCCTCCCAGAGCGCGATCGCAGCGGCGCGCTCGTCGGGCGGGTGCAGGTCCCACGTCGTCATGCCGCGCAGCTCTTCTGAGGGATATTCCAGCGTCTGCTCGGCGACGAAATTGGCCGCGAGCACGGCGCCCGTCTCGGAGTCGATCTTGAAGATCGCGGCCGGCGCGCTGTCGATCGAACGCCGGTACGTGGCCTCTTGCTCGCGAAGCTCCTCCTCGCGCGCCTCGACGAAGAAGTCGGTGATGTGGAGGATGCGCTCCTCGAACTCCTGCGCGAGAAGCGCCAGCAGCTCGGAGCGGCGCGGCTGGTCGTCGGCGTAGCGCCGGCGGATCGCGTTCCCCATCAATTGAAACACCTTGATCTGGCCGGAGAGGAACCGTGACGCCGGAAACTTCGAGATGAAGCCGCGCCGCGCATGGCTGCGCAGATAGACGTAGGTATCGCAGTCCTCGGGGTCGGCGATGTGCCGCACCCAGCGCCGGAGCGCGATCTCGATGTCCGCCGAAAGATACGGCCACTGCGATTCCGAGATCCCGAACGCCGGCCCGATGTGACCGACCCAGCTCGCGACGACGGCGGGCAGCGTCTCGTCGAGGACCCGAGCCAGCTCGTCGCGAAGGGCGCTCTTGGCGCGCGGGAAGCGGAGCAACGTGCACCCCCGCATGTACCCCTCGATGCGCCGGAGGTGCTGGTCGAGCGCCTCGTCGTGTCCCTCCGCGACCATCAGGATCCTGGGTACCAAGACGGATTCGCTCTTGCCAACGGGCGGCCCGCACGTGCGCGCGCACCCGCCATCCTCTATATGAGGGCACCGTGCCGGCCGGCCCCGATCCCGCAACTCCCGGAGTTGTCGAGCCTTGAAGCCACCCGACGTGACGCTCGCCGATCCCGCGTCCGATCCGGACGCGCAACTCATGTTGCGCGTGCGAGCGGGCGACGCCGAAGCGTTCCGCCAGCTCTTCGAGAAGCACAGCGGATCGATCGTGAACTTCGCCTATCACTTCGTCGGGAACCGCCAGCGCGCGGAGGAGATTGCGCAGGACGTGTTCCTGCAGATCTTCCGCGCCGCCGGCCGCTACGAGCCGACGGCGAAGTTCACCACCTGGCTCTACCGTATCGCGAAGAACGCCTGCCTGAACGAGGTGCGGCGCCCCGAGCACCGCCACCCACGACGCTCGATCGAGCACCAGCCCGACGACGAGCGCAAACGGTCCGAGATCGCGTTCCCCGATCCGACCGCCGTTCCGGGGGACAGCGCCTTGGCGGGTCGGCAGCTCGCAGCTAAGATCAACGCGGTGCTCGAGAATTTGCCCCCGAATCAGCGTGCCGCACTGCTCATGAGTCGGGTCGATGGCATGTCCTATCTCGACGTCGCCGAGGCCCTCGAAACCACCGAAAGCGCGGTCAAGAGCTTGGTCTTCCGCGCCACGGCGACGATGCGGAAGGAATTGGCGGAGTTTCTATGAGCACACCCACCTGTGAGGAGATCACCCCCGAGCTAGTGGCGTTCCTGGACGGCGAGCTCGCCGACGAGGAACAGCGCCCGGTCGCGGCGCACGTGAACGGCTGCCTCGCGTGCCGACGGGAGATCCAGCGACTGACGAAGGTGCAGGGGCTGGTGACCGCACTGCCACGGATCCAGCCAAGCCCGTCATTCGGGGACGACTTCTGGCGCAAGGTCGAGGCGGAGCAGGTCCCGCTTCCCGCCAACGTTCGTCGACTGCGGCCGCTTCGCTGGGTCGTCCCGGCTCTCGCCGCCGCGGCGGTCGTCGGGCTGGCGCTCCGCTCGCAGGTCGAGTCGCCGCCGCCGACGATTCCCCCGAGTGGGGCACAGGTACAGGCCTCCGGCAAGATCGACGACGCACCCGTCGTCACGGCACCGCCAGCGCGCGTCGCGACGAAGCCGAAGGTTGCGGAGCCCCCGGCGCAGGTCGCCGACGTCGAGGCGCTCCGCCCCGAGGATCTGCCGCCCGAGCTGCTCGAGCAGCCGGAGCTCTTCCTCCGGCTGCCGGTCGTGCGGCGCCTCGACACGCTCCAGTACCTCGGGGCGGCCGAAGACGCACCGCGCTCGGGCGACGAGGCCGGGTGATGCCCGCGCGACGGACGGCGGTATGGCTCTGCGGCGCCGCGATCCTCATCGCCACGACGCCCGGACTCGCCGCCGATCGGCTCGCGCAGAGCTGGCAAGAGATGTCCCCGCAGGAGCGCGGCGAGGCGTACCGCAACTACCAACGCTTCCAGAAGATGCCCCGCGACCAGCAGCAGCAGATCGAGCGCAACTACGACCGCTGGCAGCAGCTTCCGCCAGGCGAGAAGGAGCGCATGCGCTCCAACTATCGCCAGTACCGCGAGATGCCCCCCGGGGAGCGCCAGGATCTCCGCCGGCGCTCGGAGCAGCGGCGCCAGAAGCGCTGACAGCGGCCGTCGGCTAGCTACTGGCAGCGTCTCTCCGCGGTGGTGCGGGGAAGCGAGACGTCTATAATCGTCCGATCGTGGAGCGCCGGATCGAGCCGTTTCGGCTGACAGCCGAGATCACGCCGCAAGGCGATCAGCCCGACGCGATCCGCCAGCTGACGCAGGGCCTGAACGACGGGCTCGCCACGCAGACGCTCCTCGGGGTCACCGGCTCCGGCAAGACGTTCACGATGGCCCACGTGATCGCCGCAACGAACCGGCCAACGCTCGTGATCGCGCCGAACAAGACGCTCGCGGCCCAGCTCTACCACGAGCTGCAGGCCCTCTTCCCGGACAACGCCGTCCGCTACTTCGTCAGCTACTACGACTACTACCAGCCCGAGGCGTACGTCCCGAGCACCGACACCTTCATCGAGAAAGACGCGTCGATCAACGACGAGATCGACAAGATGCGGCACTCCGCCACCAAGGCGCTGCTCGAGCGCACCGACACCATCATCGTCGCGAGCGTCTCGTGCATCTACGGTCTCGGGTCGCCGAGCGAGTACTTCGCGAACCTCGTCTTCCTCGAGCGCGGTGCCGAGCTCGATCGCGACCAGATCCTCCGGAAGCTCGTCGACATCCAGTACGAGCGGAACGACGTCGACTTCCACCGCGGCACATTCAGGGTGCGAGGCGACGTGGTCGAGATCTTCCCGGCCTACGAAGAACAGCGCGCTCTCCGGGTCGAGTTCTTTGGCGACACGATCGAGTCGATCACCGAGATCGATCCGTTGCGCGGGAAGGCCCAGCGCGGGCTCCAGCGGGTCGCGGTCTACCCGGCGAGCCACTACGTCACGAGCGAGCCCCGCCTCAAGGTGGCGATCCAGTCGATCCGCGCCGAGCTGCAGCAGCGGCTCACGGAGCTCCGCCAGCAGAACAAGCTCCTCGAGCACCAGCGCCTCGAGCAGCGCACGATGTACGACCTCGAGATGCTGGAAGAGATGGGCTTCTGCCACGGCATCGAGAACTACTCGCGCCACCTCGACGGCAGAAAGCCGGGTGACCCGCCCTCGACGCTCATCAGCTACTTCCCGCCCGGCTTCCTCCTGATCATCGACGAGAGCCACGTGACGGTCCCGCAGATCGGCGGCATGTACCGCGGCGACCGCGCCCGCAAGGAGACGCTCGTCGAGTTCGGCTTCCGGTTGCCGTCAGCCATCGACAATCGCCCCCTCAATTTCCAAGAGTTCGAAGGCTGCGTCGGGCAGACCGTCTACGTTTCCGCGACGCCCGGGCCCTACGAGCTCGAACGCAGCGTCGGGGTCGTCGTCGAGCAGATCATCCGCCCGACCGGCCTCATCGACCCCGAGGTCACGGTGCGGCCGGCGCGCGACCAGGTCGACGACCTGCTCGAGGAGATCCGCAAGCGGATCGAGGTCGACGAGCGCGTGCTGGTGACGACCCTCACCAAGAAGATGGCCGAGGACCTGACCGACTACTTCCAGGACGTTGGCCTCAAGGTTCGGTACATCCACTCCGACGTCGAGACGATCGAGCGCGTCGAGATCATCCGCGACCTCCGCCGCGGCGTCTTCGACGTGCTGGTCGGCATCAACCTGCTGCGCGAGGGTCTCGACCTCCCGGAGGTCTCGCTGGTCGCCATCCTCGACGCCGACAAGGAAGGCTACCTGCGCTCGGCACGCTCGCTGATTCAGACCATCGGCCGTGCCGCGCGGAACGTCAACGGCACCGTCATCATGTACGCGGATCACGTCACGGTTTCGATGCAGCACGCGCTCGACGAAACCGCGCGCCGCCGAACCATCCAGCAGCACTACAACGAGGAACACGGCATCACCCCACAGACCATCCGGAAAGCGATCAGCGGGCCGCTCATCGCGATCGCCGACGCCGACTACCTCGAAGGCAGCGAGCCGCTCCCGGAGCCCGACGAAGACTGGCCCGACGCGGACGAGATCCCGGCGACGATCGCGCGGCTCAAAAAAGAGATGCGACGGGCCGCGACCGCGCTCGAGTTCGAGCGCGCCGCCGAGCTCCGCGACCGCATCCACGCGCTCGAACGGCACCAGCTCGGCCTCGCGGAGTCGCGCCGTGCCTGAGGGCGGGCCGCCGCCCGCTGCGCCCGTCCTCGAAGCCGACGAGGCCCATCCGACCATCGAGGTCCGGGTCGTCATCACGCCGCCGACCGACGACGTCGACCTCGAGACCAAGCTCGCGACCTTGCCGCCGCGGCCCGGCGTGTACCTGCTCCGCGACGCCAACGACAAGGTGCTGTACGTCGGCAAGGCGAAGAGCCTGAGGAGCCGCGTCCGCTCCTACTTCCGCGGCGGCGACGAGCGCGCCCAGGTGACCTTCCTCGTCGGCCGGGTCGCACGCTTCGAGACGCTCGTCACGGCCAACGAGAAAGAGGCGCTGATCCTCGAGAACAACCTGATCAAGCAGTACAAGCCGCGCTACAACATCCGTCTCAAGGACGACAAGAGCTACGTCAGCGTGAAGATCGACGAGCACCACGAGTGGCCGCGGCTGCTCGTCACGCGGAAGATCATGCGCGACGGCTCGCGCTATCTCGGGCCGTTCTCCTCGGCGTGGTCGGTGCGCGAGACCCTCGACACGATCCGGAAGATCTTTCCAATTCGCAACTGCAGCGACACGGTGTTCCGGAACCGCGCGCGGCCGTGCATCGAGTACCAGATCAAGCGCTGTCCGGGCCCGTGCTGCCTCCCGGTCGACCGTGTCGAGTACACTCGCAACCTCGCCGAGAGCGTCGACCTGCTCGAGGGCAAGAACCAGCAGCTCGTGCGCGCGCTCACGACCCGCATGAGCGCGGCCTCGGAGGGACTCCGCTTCGAGGAGGCCGCGCGCGCGTCCGTGACCAGCTGCGCGCCATCGAGACGACCGTCCAACGCCAGCAAGCGGTCGCTCATTGGGGCCGCGACCAGGACGTCTTCGGCCTCTATCGCGAGGGCGGCTTCGTCGAGATCCAGGTCCTGTTCGTGCGCGCCGGAAAGCTCACCGGCAACCAGGCCTACACCTTCGACGACCTCGAGCTCAGCGACGACGAGATCCTGGCCGCCGTGCTGACACAGTTCTATCAAGGCGACCGGCCGATCCCGGACTGCATCGTCCTGCCGTTGGCGCTCGAGGACGCCGAGGTGCGCGCGGAATACCTCGGGGACCGGAAAGGTCGCCACGTGGAGATCCTCTGCCCGCAGCGCGGCGCCAAGCTGCGGCTGGTCGAGATGGCGACCGCCAACGCGCGCCACAGCTTCGCCGAGCGCCGCGACCAGGGCGCGCAGCGCGAGCGCATGCTCGAGGAGCTGCGCCGCCGCCTACACCTCCGGAGCGCGCCGAAGCGCATCGAGTGCTTCGACATCTCCAACATCCAGGGCAACCTGACCGTAGCCTCGATGGTCACGTTCGACGAGGGCGAGCCGTGTCCGGCGCGCTATCGCCGCTATCGCATTCGCACGGTCGAGGGCAGCGACGACTTCGCATCGATGTACGAGGTGCTGGAGCGCCGCTACCGCCGGGCGAAGGAGGAGAACGACTTCCCGGACCTGCTCATGGTGGACGGCGGCAAGGGCCAGCTGAACGTCGCCGTCGAGGTGTTGCGCACGCTCGAGATCGACGGCGTCGACGTGATCGGCCTCGCCAAGATGCGGGTCGAGCGCGACGCGCACGCGCCCGAGGTGCTGCGCTTGGACGAGCGCGTGTTCCTCCCCGGCCGGAAGAACCCGGTCGTCCTGCGGCGGAACGCGACCGCGCTCTTCCTGCTTCAGCGCGTCCGCGACGAGGCGCACCGCTTCGCGATCACCTACCATCGTGAGCTCCGACGCCGGGAACGCCTGCGGTCGGGGCTGGAGGACATCGGGGGGGTCGGCCCGGGCCGACGCCGCGTGCTCCTGCGTCACTTCGGGAGCCTCAAGCGGCTCCGCGCCGCGACCGAGGTCGAGATCGCGGCGGTCCCCGGCATCTCGCCCCGGCTCGCGGCCGAGATCCACAGCCGGCTCGCGGCAGGGTCGGCACCGTTCGAAACGGCCGGAGCATCCGAGGGGGACCCGACGAGCTGACCCGCCGCCCCCACGGCTGAGCGCGGACGTCTCGCCCGTCCGCCGGAGGATCGGTGTGGAGAAGTCCGGCGGCGATGCTCCCGTCGCAACCTGGGTGGCGATTCCGTTCGCGCTCGGGTTCCTGGCGGGTGGCCTGCACGACGCGACGGGCGTCGGCGCACCGATTGCCGTGGGCGTCGCGCTCGC
>JANNPN010000371.1:0-6088 GCA_031400185.1 Polyangiaceae bacterium | reverse complement strand
CGCGTGACACGCGCGTTCGCTGGGCGCTGGAGGAAGTGGGCCAACCTTACGAGGTTCGTCTTGTTTCGTTCAGGGCGATGAAGGAACCCGCACATCTGGCGCTTCATCCTTTCGGGCAGATTCCGACCTACGAAGAAGGCGATCTCGGCTTGTTCGAGACGGGGGCGATCGTGTTCCATATCGCGGGGCGCCATGCGGGCCTGTTGCCAGACGATGCGAATGCCCGGGCGCGCGCGATCACATGGATGTTTGCCGCGCTCAATACGGTGGAGCCGCCGATCCTCGAGCTCGCAACCGCCAGGCTTCTGGAGGGCGACAAGCCCTGGACCAAGGAGCGCCTGCCTCTGGTCGAGGATCGCGTCGGCGACCGGTTGAAGCAACTCTCCGCTCGCCTGGGCAGTGCCGACTGGCTCGATGGTGCGTTCAGCGCGGGCGATCTGATGATGGTGTCGGTGCTGCTCCGGTTGAAACCATCGGGCATGCTGGACGACCATTCGAACCTGGCCGCCTATGTCGCCCGCGGCGAAGCGCGGCCCGCCTACCAGCGGGCTTTCGCCGCTCAATTGGCGGTGTACACCGGCAAGGCGCCGACCGGCTGATCGAGGCCCTTCACGCACGACCGAAGGAGAACGCACATGAGTCAACGCGACCCCGACGTCTACATCGAGCATCCCGCCATCGGCATGGCCGGTCGGATCATGTTCACGCTCATCTTCTTCCTCTCCGGCGTGACCCACTTCACCGATCTCCCTCGCTACGTCGCGCTCATGCCGGCGGGCATTCCGTTCCGGGAGTTCTGGGTGATGCTCTCGGGCGTGGTCGAGATCGCGGGGGCCACCATGATCCTCACCAACAGCTGGCCGCGCCTCGGCGCCTGGCTGATCGCGATCTTCCTGGTGCCGGTGACGATCACCGTCCACGGCTACCTTATGGTGAACGCTCCCGACGAGATGAGCCGGCAGGCCCAGCTCTCGTTCTTCCTGAAGGGGGTGACGATGACCGGCGCGGCGTTGCTGTTCACGCAGCTCGGCGTCCGCCCGGGTCCGCGCTAGCGGCCATGATTTTCCTTGACGGTCGCCATGCTGGCGGCGTACGGGCGATTCGACCGCCGCGGACGACGGAACGCGCACGTCGACCTGTGGAGAACCCATGCTGAGGCATTACCTTCTGGTCCTTCTGGTCGCGCCGCTCCTGGCGCTGCCGGCGCACGCCGAGGAGATCACGCTCACCGTGCAGGCCGACACCGCCACCGGCACCCTGCCCACCTTCTTCGAGCCCTCGGCCTTCTTCGGCTGGACGAGCACGCCGATGAAGCAGGATTTCGCGGCGGACGCGGGCCTCTCCCGCGGCCTGATCGTCGAGTCGACGCAGCTACTGCTCGGCCCGTCGACCAGCCTCGCCAACTACCAGGCGCGCCTCGCGTCGAGCGGGCTCGCCACCGAGGCGGCGCTCGCCGCTGCGGCCGGGGTGCAGTTCCTGCTGCAGGTGCACGGCATGCCGCGGTGGATCTCGAAGTCCGCGGTCACGACCATGCCGCCGGGCTGCGAGGAGGAGTGGCCCACCTACCAGACGGTCGCTCCCGACCCGGCCAAGTGGGCCGACTGGGAGGCGGCGATCGCCGCCACGGTGACGTATTTCAACGTCACCCACGGGCTCGACAACGTCTGGTACCAACTCTGGGAGGAGCCGGACACCCCGTGCTTCTGGACCGACACCCAGGCGAACTACCTCGAAACCTGGCGTCACTTCGTCGTGGGCGCGCGGAGCGCCGATCCCGCGGCGCGCGTCAGCGGTCCCGAGCCCGCGGCCGGCCCGGAGAGCATCAAGCCCGGTGAAACGGTGCCGCTCATGCAGGCGTTCCTCGAGTTCTCGGCGGCCCAGGGAATCCAGCCCGACTTCATCAGCTACCACCTCTTCGGCAGCGCTCCCGAGCAGAACCGGCGCGCCAACCGGCAGGTGCTCGATCTCTTGGGCGCCAACGGCTTCGGAGTCCTGCCGATCATCGTGGGCAGCTGGAACCCTCTCGACGCTTGCTACGAGCCCAACATGCAGCGCGACGACCCGAGCTGGCCGTCGCCGCCGTCGCCGCTCGGCTGTTGGCAAACCGACAACGAGATGGGCGCGAGCTATTCGTTGGCTTTCATGTCGCACCTCGCCGAGGGCGGGGTGGCCGGCTACCAGGCGATGTACCAGCTCGACGACGCCGACTGGGGCGGGAGCGAGGAGTTCCCGCACGACTGGGGCCTTCGCACCAACAAGAACAAGCACGGCCTCCGGAAGGCCATTTATCATGCCCAGACCATCGTCGGCCGGATGCCGCGTACACTCGTGTCCGTCGACTTGGCGCACGAGAACGGCGCCGACGAGTACTTCCCGCACGTGTACGCGCTGGCGGGCGTCGAGGGCGACCGCCTCGGCGTGCTCCTGTGGAGCTACGTGACGAGCCCGGGGCGTCAGGCCGTCGAGGTGCTCCGCGACATGGGCTACGGCCCCGCCGACTTCGCGCGCTGGGGCGGGCAGGTCCAGATCGCCGCCTATCTCGGCGGCGCCATCCCGGTGAGCGCGGTCACGTCGGTGCCGTCGGAGCAGACGGACCTCGCGCGCATGAAGGCGGTGTTCCAGCGGCAGCGCGCTCTCGTCACCGAGACGAGCGACGTGGCGCTCGCGCTCGACGGCTTCGCATCGACGAGCGGCTATCGCGTGAAGCGGTGGCTCATCGACGCCACGCACAACAACGCCTACGGCACGTACGTCGCCGCGGGGCTGAACGCGGCGATCGCGGCCGAGGGGTTGCAGCAGCTCGATACGCAGCTGGTGACGGAGCTCTCGCAGATCCCGGACGTCGACTTGGCACCCTATGCAGTGATGCTGCTCGAGATCGAGCGGAACGCCGCCACGAGCGGCTGCGTCAGCCCGTCGAACGTCGGCGGCGCGCGCCTCACCCTGAGCAAGCTGCAGGCGCCGTCGGGTGACGATCAGCTGAAGCTCGGCGGCGACGTCGCGGTGACGGCACGCCCGCCGATTGACCCCGTCACGCACGGCCTCAGCCTCGTCCTCACCACCAACGCCGGCGTCGTCCTCGCCGACCTCACTGCCCCGGCGGGGTCGAAAGGGTCGGCGAACGGCGCGGGCACGTCGTGGAAGTACCGCGACCGGCTGGCGTCGAGCGGCATCGTCGACGTGAAGGTGCGAGCGCTCAAGAAGCCGGCCGGCACGCTGCGCGTGCAGGTGAAGGCGCGCGGCCTCGCGCTCGGGGCCGCGCCGGCGGGCACGCCGCCGGTGGCATCGATCGCGTTCGGGGCGCCGACGGCGGCGCCGGGACAGTGCGGCGCCACGGCGTTCGCGGCGTGCCGGACGACGGCGAGCGGGGCGACGGTGAAGTGTCCGTGACGGGGTTCTGAACGTCGATCGAGGGTGGGCGCGGATCAGTGCGTCGTGCTCGGCGTCGTTCCACACGCGCACTGATCGACCCGGAAGCGCGGGGCCTTCACTACGGCGTTCCCATCCGTGGTGACCGACCAGGACGGGTCGTTTGCGCCGGTCCGAAGACGGCTCGTCCGTTCCCCGGCCGAGCTGATCGTCGTCGTGCGCGACGCGTTGTCGTTTCGCCCTACCGTCGCAGTGCGAAGATCGGACGAGCACCGCTCAACCCCTTGAGCTCGTGCTCACCGCGCGGCTCCAGGACCAATCCGGAGCCGTCGAGCAGCTCGCGCGTGGTGCCGGAGAGGAGGACCTCGCCGGGACCGGCGAGCGCGGCGACACGCGCCGCGGCATGCACGCCGACGCCGCGCGCCTGGCCGCCCACGATCTCGATCTCGCTCGTGTGGAGACCGACCCGGACGCGGATGCCGAGGTCGGCGACCGCGGGATCCATGAGGGCTCCGGCGCGGACGGCCTTCGCGGCGCCGTCGAAGAGCGCGAGAAAGCCGTCGCCGGTCGCGGCGGACTCGCGGCCGCGGAAACGATCGATCGCGGCGCGAATCCTCACGTTGTGCTCCTGGAGCACGCGCGCCCAGGCATGGTCGCCGAGCTGCTCGAGCATCGCCGTCGAGCCGACGATGTCGCTGAAGAGGATGGTGGCCAGCACGCGCTCTCCGAGCTCCTCCGGCGCCAAGCCGAAGGTGTGGGCACTGGTGAACTCGACCGCCTCGAAGCGTTCGTCGCCGACCACCAGCACCTCGTGGCCGGGCGGGATCTCGTAGCCGTCCCCCGCCACGATCACGAGCGCCGTGCCGTCGTCCATCGTCACCTGGAGCGAGCCCCTGCTCACGTATCCGATGTGCCGGTTCAGGCAGGAGCGCGTGCCGACGATCGGTCCGACGTCCTGCGACCAACGCCATCCGGGCTCCAGCGAGAACCGGCCGATCGCGATCTCGTCGAGCTGGATGACGTCCATGCGTCCGTGCGCGAACGTGCGGACCTCGTCGGGGGCGTTGAGGCTCTTCCGCTGTAAACGCGGCATTGATCCGAGCCCCGCTGGTCAGACCGCAATTCCCGCGTACAAGACGGCACGCGCGATCAGCCACGACGCCCCTGCCCAGAGCTCGATGCGGACGCTCATCGCGACGCTTGTCCGAGCCAATCGTCGAAACGCGCCGCGCCGAGGCGCGGGTTCTCGCCGGGAACGAGGGTCCGATCGTCCACGGTGGCGCCGAAGTACCTGGCATTCGCGTCCGCGATCACCTGGCGCGTGTCCTGCTTCGCGCGCATGAACTTGCGGACGAGGTCCTCGAGCGCCACGCACTCGGGACCGGCGAGCTCGATCGTACCGTTGACCGGCGTTTCGAGCGCGACGTCGGCCATCACGACGGCGACGTCATCCGACATGATCGGCTGCAGGGAGGTCCGAGGCAGCCGCACCGTGTCCCCCTCCGTGCACAAGTGGATGATGCCGTCCACGAACTCGAAGAACTGCGTCGCGCGCACGATCGTGTAGGGAACCCCGGCCGCTTTGATGCGATCTTCCTGGGCCATCTTGGCCCGGAAGTACCCGCTTTCGAGCAAGCGATCCGTGCCGACGACCGACAGCGCGACGTGATGCCCGACGCCCGCAGCCGCTTCCGCGGCCGCGAGGTTCCGGCCGGATGTCTCGAAAAACTCGAGGACGGCCGCGTCCTCGAACGATGGCGAGTTCGCGACGTCGACGACGACCTGCGCGCCGGTGAGCGCCGCAGCGAGCCCCTCGCCCGTCATGGTGTCGACGCCCGAGGATCGTGACGCCGCGACGACCTCGTGACCGCGCTCGCGCAGCACCCGCACGAGCTTCGTTCCGATCAAGCCCTTACCGCCGATGACGACGATCTTCATGGGTCAGCTCTCGTCCGAGAAATGCCGGAGATCGTTCGCCGAGCCAAGCGGTGACGAGCTCGACGCCATCGCCCACGAGCTCCGCGGTGCCCAGCGTGGGCGCCGCGCCGCCGTTGCCACCGAACGGGCGCGGATCGCCGTCACCTCAGGCGTGCCAGGTGATCGGGCGCCCCGGATCGGGCGCGTAACTGCAAAAATAACCGCGCCGAATGGCGACCCGGAGGTGCGCTCCGAGCCCGGGATGTGCGGTCGCGATCTTCTCGAGCGCGATCTTCAGGCCCTTGGTGACGGCGACGCGGGCGCGCTCGCCGTGCGAGGCGCTACGCTTGCCGCGCGCCGCACCGACGAGCTCCGATTCGAGCGCATCGATCTCGGCGCGGATGCGCGCGGCGGTGCCGAGGTCGTGGCCGCGCTCGGCGTCGGCGAGCATCTCGCGGAGGTCGACGACACGCTCCCGGTACGCCCCTTGCGCCTGGCGATCCAGTTTCGGCCCCGCGTCGCCGAGGCCGGCGGCGACCCGCAGACCCTCGGTGGCGGCGCCGTCGCCGTCGCCGTCGACGACCGCTACGAGCTCGGTGGCATGAAACTCGTGATTCGGGTGCCGCAGCAGCTGCGCCAGGTAGCGGACGCCGCGCGCATCGCGGAGACGAATGGTCGCCCCGTCGTACGTGATGGCCCACGTGTCGCCTTCGAGGCGGCACTGACCCTCGGCCGTGTGATTCGCAACGGAGGCCACACCGCCGGAGTCCGATAGCATCCGGATACGCCGTTCGAGGCCCGC
>JANNPN010000418.1:0-3494 GCA_031400185.1 Polyangiaceae bacterium | reverse complement strand
GGGGATGGCGTCTACGGTCGCCGGGACGCGACACCCAGCGCGCAATGCCCGTCGCAGCCTCTCTTGCTTGCGCACACGCGAGCTGCGGCTCCCCGAAGCCATCCCCGACCCGCCCGCCTGCTGCATCCCACTCATTTCTTTTAAGCGTCGGCGGCGGCGAGGCTGCGTGCCGGTCGCTCGGTCCTTGTGCAATGACGCCGGCGACACCGAACGAAGCCCCCGACCGTTGACGCAATTTCCAATCCTCGTCAGATTCCGGCCCGATGGACCGGGCGACGCAAGCGCGTCTCGTCGCGCGCATCCGCGAGCTGGTGGCGAGGCGCTCGACCGATTTCGCGGCGGCCACGTATCGCGTGCCGGCCGCCGACTACACGAGCGTCGCAATCCTCGCGCAGGAGGTCGACGCGCTGTTTCTCCGCGGCCCGCTGCTCGCCGGTCTCTCCGGCGAGGTGCGCGATCCCGGCGACTGGGTCAGCTTCGACGCGTGCGGACGGTCCGTCGTCGTCTGGCGGCATCCCGAAGGCGGGCTTCGCGCGTACGTGAACGCGTGCCGCCACCGCGGGATGCGGCTCGCGTCGGGGTGCGGGCGTGGGCCGCTCCTCGTCTGCCCGTATCATTCATGGAGCTACGATCCCGACGGGCGTTTGAACGCCATTCCCGGCGACGCAGGCTTTAGTGACGTCGACCGCGCGACCGTCGAGCTGACACCGGTCGCCGTGCGCGAGGAAGCGGGGCTCGTGTTCGTCGCGCTCGATCCCGCGACACTGTCGGACGGGGTGCTGCTCGAGGGTGCCGAGGCCGAGCTCGGACCGTTCGGGCTCGACGCCTATCATCGCATCGAGCGCCGCGCGCACCGCTTCGCGACCAACTGGAAGCTCACCGTCGACTCCTTCATGGAGGCGTACCACCTCCACTTCCTCCACAAGGACACGCTGCGGCCGCTCTTTCACGGCAACACGTCGGCGTTCGACGCTTTCGGCCGGCACTGCCGCATCCTCGGGATCCGCAAGACCTTCGACGAACGGGCCGCAGGCAATGGGGGTGACCTCCTGCCGCACGTGACGATCCTCTACCAGCTCTTCCCGAACGCGGTCTTGATCTACCAGCAGGACCACCTCGAGCTGTACCAATCCTTCCCGGTCGTCGACGATCCGAACGCGTGCGAGGTGCGGGTCACGCTCTATGCGCCGACCGCCCCCACGACCGACGCCGAGCGCGCGCACTGGAAGAAGAATCTCGATCTCATCGACCACGTCACGAGCACGGAGGACTTCGCGGCCTGCACGCAGATCCAGGCGAACCTCCGCGGCGGCGCGTTGTCGCATCTCACCCTCGGGCGGAACGAGCCCGGGGTCGCGCATTTCCACCGCTCGCTGCACGCCGCGCTGAGCGAGGCGCCCGAATCGACTTCTGGCGGCGAGGCGCGCAAGCGGCAAACGAGGACGCGCACGGGGCGCGCGCCGCACGGGGCCGAAACAGAATAGGAGTCGGGCATGCACGTCGGCAGCAGCGTGTTCTTCCAGAACCTCGGCAACGTTCGTCCCGACGCGCAAGTCTACGCGCACGAGCTCGGCATCGGCGACCTCGTCGAGCCGCTGGGCTTCGACTCGCTCTGGGCCGCCGAGCATCACTTCACCGACTACACGATGTGCCCCGACCCGTGTCAGCTGCTGACGTACTTCGCGGGACGGACGACGCGCGTGAAGCTCGGCAGTATGGTGATGGTGCTGCCGTGGCACGACCCGGTGCGGATCGCCGAGGGCTTCTCGGTGCTTGACCACCTGTCGCAGGGCAGGGCGATCCTCGGGATCGGCCGGGGGCTCGCGCGCGTCGAGTTCGAAGGATTCCGGACGCCGATGGGCGAGTCGCGCGGCCGCTTCGTCGAGCACGCGGAGGCGATCCTCGGCGCGCTCGAGACGGGCTTCATCGAGTCCAACGGCACCCACTACCGGCAGCCGCGCGCAGCGATCCGCCCGGCACCGTTGCGCTCGTTCAAGGGCCGCGTGTACGCCTCGTCGGTCTCGCCGGAGTCGTCGCGCATCATGGCCAAGCTCGGGGTCGGCGTCATGATCATCGCGCAGAAGCCGTGGGACAAGACGCTCGCGGACTTGGACGAGTACCGCGTGATCTATCGCGAGCTGAACGGCGCGGAGCCGCCGAAGCCGCTGCTCGTGAGCTTCACGGCCGTGCACGACGATCCGGAGACGGCGCGCGAGATGTTCGAGAAGTACGTCGTCGGCTACTGCGCGTCGACCGTCGACCACTATGAGTTCGCGAACGTGAAGCTCGCCGACATCCCGGGCTACGAGTACTACGCGGGCCTCTCCGGCAACATCGCGAAGCACGGTCCCGGCAAGTTCAGCCGCTTCCTCGCCGATCTCCAAGTCTGGGGCACGCCCGACCAGGTCGTCGAGCAGATGATCGAGAACAACCGCCGGATCCGTGGCACGGGCGTGATCGGTGTCTTCAGCTACGGCGGCATGCCGCACGACGTGGCGCGCGCGAACATCCGGCTCTTCGCGGAGAAGGTGTTGCCCCGCTTGCAGGCCCATGAACGCTCGACTGCCGACGCCGCGTGAACCGACGCGAGGCGGTGCTTCATTCTGGGGCAGCTGTCGAGCGATGGCCGTTCGAAATCGCGTTGACGGCGCGGAGTCTCGGGTCTAATTCGCCTGTGCGGCTCTGCAGCCACGATTGGAGAACGGCGGTGCGAAAGATTCTCGTATTCGTCATGTCCGTTTTGCCCGTTGCGTCCATGTTGGGCGGTCTCGCGTGTGCAGACCCCGCACCTCCGGACGGGGCGACATGCCCGCCCGACATCGTCGTGCGGTTGAACGCCGGCCGTGACAAGGTCCGAGCCGGAAGTCTGCTGACCGCCAAGCTCCGATACTACGAACCGATCCTGCAGAACGAAGCACTTTCTAGCTGCAGCCGAGACCTGCAGTTGAAGGTTCGACGGGAGTACGGGGATGTTTTGGCGCGACTCGCAAAGACGAAAAGCGGTGACGAGGCGCGCGAATACAAAGGCAAGGCTGCCGAGGTCTACAAGGAGTATCTGACCATATACGAGTCGGACGTACAGGACGATGCGGATCGCGGTTTTGCTCGCGTCGTGCTGAACGCATACGCCAATATGACTTTCGAAACCGGCGCGTACGGGGATCTGTGTGACGTCCTCGCGAAGCTCACGGGATCGCTTGCTGCGCTTTTCGATGCAAACGTCATCGAGAAGTGGAAAAAATGTGTTGATTCTGCGAACTGGGACAACGATACCAAGAGTGCCCGTCTCGGAGAGTACTGCAATCTTTTCGGACAAGCTGGTCTCAGTATCTCGAGAGGCGTGCGCGTACAGTTCGGTGGGCTTTGCGCGGCGCAGGGATGATTCGGCTCGTCGTCGGTTGCGCACTTCTCGCAGCGTTCGCGCGCAGCGCGCCTGCCAGCGACGGCGACGGTGTCGTCGTCACGCTCCGCTCTCTCGGTAGCCGGCACTCTCC